>CAMDKO010000061.1 GCA_945901155.1 Pedobacter schmidteae | reverse complement strand
TTAATAATTTTTTAATATTAAAATCCTAAAATGACTGAATTAGAAGCATTAGAACAAGAATTGTTGAAACCATCAGAGGCTTTAATTTCTGATATAAGTAAAATTGAAGGTGACATAATTCTTTTAGGTGTGGGAGGTAAAATGGGCCCCAGTATGGCTAAATTAGCTAGAAAGGCAATTGTTCGTGCTGGGATTGATAAACGTATCATTGGAATATCCAGATTTTCTGAAGCTGGAACACGTGAAGAACTTGAAGCTGGTGGAATTGAAACAATTTCTGCAGATTTACTTAATGAGAAAGATCTAGCCGCTTGTCCTGAAGCAAAAAATATCATTTATTTGGCCGGCACCAAATTTGGAACTACTGGTAAAGAACCTTTTACCTGGGTAATGAATTCATACCTTCCTGGCCGTGTTGCTGAGCGTTATAAAAATTCACGAATTGTAGCATTCTCTACTGGAAATATTTACCCTTTTACTCCAATAAATTCTGGTGGATTATCTGAAGAGCATCTTCCTGCTCCTGTTGGTGAATATGGGCAATCATGTTTGGGAAGAGAACGCGTTTTTCAATATTTTTCAGAAAGGTATTCTATTCCAACACTCATCTACAGGCTTAATTATGCAATCGACCTTCGCTATGGAGTCATGCTTGAAATTGCCAAATCTGTAAATGAAGGAAGATCGATAGATCTTACAACGGGTAATGTGAATGTGATCTGGCAAGGAGATGCCAATGAAATTGCCATTCGTTCCTTATTACATTGCGATGTTCCAGCAAATATTTTAAATGTTACTGGTCCAGAGACTTTATCTTTAAAATGGTTGGCAGAACAATTTGGAATGTTACTTGGAAAAGAACCAATTTTTGAAAACGAAGTTCAGCCTACTGCTTTATTAAGTAATGCCTCAAAAGCACATAAACTTTTTGGATACCCTAGGGTAACTGTTCGCGATATGATCGAAATGACTGTTGCATGGCTTCATGCTGGTGGAAAGACTATTAATAAGCCAACACATTTTCAGGAAAGAAAAGGCCAGTTTTAGATTAAAATATTTTTATAGATTATAAATATGTCAGCAAAAACATTGGATCCTACACTGAAAAGTGTTTTGCATAAGGGTACCGTTATTCCGGCAATTCCACTGGCTCTTAATTCATTACGACAATTCGATGAGAGCCGGCAGCGGGGGCTTGCACGTTATTATCTGGCAACAGGTGCCGGAGGGCTTGCTGTTGCAGTGCATTCCACCCAATTTGAAATTAGAGATCCTAAAGTTAATTTATTTGAGACCGTTTTAAGGATTGTATCAGAAGAACTTGATTCTGCTAATCATGATGACAGGCCTTTTATTAAGGTTTCTGGACTTTGTGGACCTACTGCTCAGGCAGTGAGTGAAGCTGAAATAGCTTTGAAATATGGTTATGATCTGGGTTTGCTTAGTATGGGTGGATTACAGAGCTGGACTGAAAAGGATATTCTTCAGCGTGTAAGAGATGTTGCTGCAGTGATGCCTATAATTGGCTTTTATCTGCAACCATCTGTTGGCGGACGAATTTTTACCTATGATTTTTGGCAAGAATTTGCAGAGATCAAAAACATAGAAGCTATAAAAATTGCTGCGTTTAACCGTTACCAAACATTAGATGTGGTAAGAGCAGTTTGTACATCTTCTAGATGTAATGAAATAGATCTTTATACCGGTAATGATGATAATATTATTCCCGATCTTTTAACTAAATATAGCTTTGATATTAAAGGTAAGAAAGTTGAAAAAGAGTTTGTGGGAGGTTTGCTTGGCCATTGGGCGGTATGGACTAAAAGTGCAGTTGATTTACTTGAAGAAATAAAAGCCTGTAAGTTAAATGATAATAAAGGTATTGCTGAATTGCTTACCAAAGGAATTGAGGTAACGGATATGAATGCAGCGATATTTGATTCTGCAAATAGTTTTCATGGCTGTATTCCTGGTATTCATGAGGTTTTGCGAAGGCAAGGTTTGCTTGAAGGACGTTGGTGCCTGAATCCAAACGAGGAACTTTCTACAGGACAAATGGAAGAGATTGATCGTGTTTGTTTGGCCTACCCACATTTAACTGACGATGAATTTGTGAAGCAATTTCTGCTTTCAGAATTTTAAGTATAGACCTTTAATGGCTTTAGGGTCAACCCATTATGGACAGAAGAAAATTTGTAAAAGGAGCTGGTCTTTTAACTGCATTAAGTGCATTTGATTCACCCTTACTGAATGCCAGTTCATTATTAGGTAAAAAAAAGATAAGAATTGTTAATTCTGCTTGTGTCTATGAGCGTGAAAAACTTATTCGTCCATTTGGGTTTAAAGGTGGTTATTTGACTGAACTGTGGCAGACAGTATCAAATATGACTACTGCTTCTGGTATTTCAAAAACAGGAATAGCTACTCAAAGTGTTCTCTATGGTGATGCTGACCTGTTTTCCTTGCATTCAGAAGCCAAAGGCAATTCAATGATGCATGCTCTTACTACTAAGGCTCTAGATCTAGTCAGACAAACATCTTTTTATACTCCTGTTGATCTAATGGATAAAATATTGCCCGAAGTAATTTCTGAAGGTAAAAGGATTACAGGAAAAACTGATCTGAATATCAATTTTGTTTATAATGCTCTTGTGAGTGTTGATAATGCAGCCTGGTTAGTTTATGCTGCTGAAAATAACTACAATAGCTTTGAGACGATGATCCCTAGGCCATTTAAAGATACTCTCTCACATCGAAATGATAAAATTGCTATCATGTATCAAATTCCATATGGGATGCCGATGCAAGACCTCTTAATGGCAGCTCAAAAAGGATATTTCGTTTTTAAAATTAAAACAGGCTCACCTGGAACCCAGTCTGAAATGTTAAAAGCCGATATGGAAAGGCTTAGTTTAATACATCATACACTAAAAGATCTTCGTACCGATCATACTTCTAATGGTAAATTGATTTATACAATGGATGCTAATGCCCGATATGAGAAGAAGGAAAGCCTCCTTAAATACTTGGATCATGCTAAAAAGATAGGTGCTTTTGAACAAATATTACTCATTGAAGAACCATTAAATGAATCTAATAAAGAAAATGTTTCTGATGTTGGTGTTCTTATTGCCGCTGATGAGAGCATTCATGACGAAGAATCTGCACTAAATAGGCTGGATATTGGCTATAATGTTCTAGTATTGAAAGGAATTGCTAAAACCTTGAGTTTATCTGTTAAAATTGCGAAGCTCGCTGCAGAAAGAAATATTCCTTGCCTTTGTGCCGACTTAACAGTAAACCCAATACTTATTGATTGGAATAAAAATTTAGCTGCGCATTTGTCTCCTTTTCCTGGTATTAATATGGGTTTGATGGAAACTAATGGAGATATGAACTATGCTAATTGGAAAAATATGCTTGATTATCATCCTGGAGCACACGCCTCATGGATGAAAGCAAAAAATGGAGTTTTTGATCTCAACCCAGATTTTTACCAAAGAAGTGGTGGTATTTTTGAACCTTCTGAACATTATGAAAATATGTTTTAAGACCTTTTAATCGAGTGAAAATTAAGAAAATGAGAACTTTAAAGAAATCAATAGTGTTTTTTCTGTTCTTTCTCTCCATTAAACAAATCCTGGCTGGCGAAACTATAGATTCTGTAAAAACAGTAAAAATAGATGTTCAGGTTGGGCTACAGTTTGATTTAGTGAGGTTTCATGTCAAACCAGGTGAAAAGGTGAAACTGATCTTCAGTAATAGTGATGATATGAGTCATAATCTCTTAATCACTAAACCTGAATCTCGACTGGAAATTGTCAATGAAGCACTTCAATTAGGAGAGAAGGGGCCATCGATGGATTATATTCCAAAGTCGGCCTCTGTTTTATGGTCAATTCCTGTTGTCAATCCCAATCAAACACAAACACTTAATTTCATAGCACCCCAACAACCTGGTGTTTACCCGTATGTATGCACGCTTCCTGGCCATGGTTTTATCATGTTTGGGGCTATGTATGTTAATCCTGATGGAAAAATTCCTGAGCTTAAAAATGATCTAAATATTCCTGAAAGTCGTAGGCTTGACAATAATCCTGCACTAAGTATTCAGCACAATGAACATAAAGTAAATGAGGCAAATAAGACCACAACTGTCAAACCACTTCATCCATATAAGCTAGTATCACCTTATTTATATCGGGTTTTTATTGAAGGAGCAAGCCCTGCGGCTATTGCAGTAAGCCTTCCCGGTAATCTGTCTTATTGTTGGGATGCAAGTGCTTGTAAATTGCGTTTCGCCTGGAGTGGAGGGTTTCTTGATAATTCAGAACTCTGGAAGGGTAAAGGTGATGTCTTGGCCAAGGTAGTAGGTGCGCTATTTTTTCGCGATAAAACAGAATTTCCATTATCAATTGGTAATCATGATGGTATTCAGGTTGTTGATTATAAAGGATATTCACTCATAAACAGATATCCGGAATTTCATTATACACTTAATGGTATAGATGTTTATGAGTTGATAATGCCTAATAATGATGGTACAGGCTTGATTAGGAAATTTAGAATACCTGATGGTACTAAAACAGTATGGTTTAATACTAATGCTACTGATGGAGTAAGCTATATTTCTTCAGTCGGTAAATGGAAAAATGGAAAATTGAAACTAATATCTAAGCAGGCTTTAGATTTCTCGATTACTATGAGCAGAAAGGAAGGAGGTTTGTTATGATCGCTAAATCAATTATTAGGTTTTTGATTGGAATTTTATTCTTTACCGGAATGCAATCTCTCATTGCTCAGGATAAAAAAGAATCTTATAGGATAGAAACTATACCTATGCCTGAAGGTTTGACCAGTGAAACCGGTGCAGTTGAATTTTTTCCTGATGGCCGGCTTGTGGCATGTTTTACCAGAGGAGAGGTAATGACCTATGAACCGTCTACTAAAAAATGGAAATTATTTGCGGAAGGGCTTCATGATCCCCTCGGTATTTTGGTAGTCAGCAATTCTGAATTATTGATAATACAACGTCCCGAATTAACAAGGGTAA
Organism: Pedobacter schmidteae; assembly: GCA_945901155.1. Lineage (GTDB taxonomy): Bacteria > Bacteroidota > Bacteroidia > Sphingobacteriales > Sphingobacteriaceae > Daejeonella > Daejeonella schmidteae_B. The sequence continues at coordinate 8,815 of CAMDKO010000061.1, read as the reverse complement.
AAGATACAGATGGTGATGGAACTGCAGATTTGTATGAAAAAGTAACGGATGATTTCGGTATTTCAGGAAATTACCATGAATTCAATTATGGACCTGTTAAGGATAATAATGATAACCTTTTTATTGCATTAAACTCCTCATCTGGAGCAGGTAATATCAGGCCTATAGTACGTGGCGAAATTAATCCACTTGGAAGGGAACAGGGTAGTAAGGGTCAGATGTTTTCGAATGTGCCTTACCGAGGCTGGGTCATGAAACTAAGTCATGATGGTGTTTTAAAGCCATTTGCATCAGGTTTTCGTTCACCGAACGGAATAGGTTTTGATTTAGACGGCAATCTGTTTGCTACTGATAATCAAGGAGATTGGATTGGTACTAGTGCCCTGCATCATGTGCAGGAAGGAAAGTTTTATGGTCATCCTGGAAGCTTGGTTTGGCAAAACGGCTGGAACAAAGGCAATCCATTTTTATTACCACTTTTAGTTTTGGATAGTATGCGAACAAGAGGTGCTGTTTTATTTCCACATGGGATCATGGCCAATTCACCAACGCAGCCTCTTTGCGATAGAACACAAGGTAAATTCGGCCCTTTTTCAGGTCAGCTACTGGTAGGCGAGATGAATAAAGAACGTATTGTAAGAGTAATGCTTGAAAAAGTTGGAGGTGAATTGCAAGGAGCTTGTCTTCCTTTTTTTGAAGGTAATGGCCTGCGTAAGGGTAATAATCGTTTAGTTTTTGCCCCAGATGGTAGTTTATGGATCGGGCAAAACTCACATGGATGGCTTGGTGATCAAGGTATCCAGCGTATAGCTTTTACAGGTAAACAACCTGCTGATATTTACAGCATGAATTTAACTGAAAAAGGCTTCGATCTTACATTCACACAGCCACTTGATGTATCAACTGCCACCGATATTGTAAATTATAAATTCCGCCATTATTATTACCAATATCATAGTAAGTATGGTTCTGATCAAATGGATGTTCAGAATGTTCCTGTTACTCAAGTTGAAATTTCAAATGACCGCAAGAAAATATCACTTACTCTAAGTTCTTTAAAAGCAGGTTATGTTTATGAGTTAAACCTTGGAACTATAAAAACTTCAAATGGTGATGATCTGGCCAATAAAATTATTTGCTACACACTAAATAAATTAAAAACTGGTACATTTTAATCGTTGTGTTTTAGGGATTTTATTTGAATTCTATAATTAGATGAAAAATATATTTAACAGGTAGACTTATAAAAAAGATGTTTTTTAGTTTACAAATTCTATTTCTCTAAATTAAAAATATCTAAAGCTTTCTTCACACTTCCATGTTCAAGTAAAAGTATTTTTGCTTGATTGTAATCCTCTAAACTGGAATGCTTCATTAACATTTTAACTGCACGGTCAACAATTTTATCATTGATGAGTTTAACATTAACCATTTGATTATCTAGAACACGTCCTAGTTTAATCATGGTTGTTGTACTGATCATATCAAAGATTATTTTTTGGGCGGTACCGCATTTCATCCGTGTACTACCTGTAACAAATTCAGGCCCAGTAATTACTTCTACAGGGATATCTGCCTGTGCTGCAATTGGAGATTCCGGGTTACTAACAATGCATCCTGTACTGATCTGATGTTTTTTACATGCTATTAATGCTGATAAAACAAATGGGGTAGTGCCACTTGCAGAAATGCCTATAACAATATCTTTAGATGATACATTCTTATGCTGTAGCATTTTCCATGCAGCATCGATATCATCTTCTTTTTCTTCTCTTGCTTCAATTAAATGCTCTTTTCCTCCTGCAAGTATTACATTGAAAAGATCGGATGAAACTCCATAAGTGGTTGGTAATTCAATCACGTCTAAAACAGATAAGCGTCCACCACTTCCTGCACCAACATAAAATAAGCGTCCTTCATTTTCTAGTTTACTTACAATTGTATTTATTAAGGTATTTAACTCAGGTAAGGCCTTCTCTATGGCCATGGGTACTGTTTGATCTTCTCTATTTAAATTTTTGGTTAGTTCTTCAACCGACATTTTATCTAAATGTCTGTAATTGGATGCTTGCTCAGTAATTTTTGTCATAATCTATGGATATACAGGATTTATTTTGTGGTTCTATTCATAAGTGCCTCAAATTATTACTTATTAACTTATAATAAAAATTTAAATTATAACGTGTACGTAACCGTGAAATATTGCTAAATTGGATTAATGATTTAATAAAAAATGCTAAAAAAATAAGGTGGATTAGAGTGATTGTTTTTATGATAATGGCTACAATTTTAGCATTAACACTAGTATTAAGGTTTTCAGAATTGAGAACATTGAATTTTATTTACTAAAATTAACACCTAATTCCACTATGATTCGATGTTATGATGCATAATCTAAAAGTTGCAATTTGCATTTTTTCCTATTTTCTGTGTTTTCAGTATGTAAAGGCTCAGAATTCTGTAACTACCATAAAAATTAGCGCGATTAGTGGTATGCAATTCGACTTGGTACGTTTCAGTGTAAAACCGAACGAACAGATCAAGATTGTACTGAACAATATGGATGATATGTCACATAACTTTCTGATCACTAAACCCGGAAAACGCTTAGATATTGTCAACGCAGCTCTTAAATTAGAAGAAAGAGGCCCCCGGCTTAATTATATCCCAGCATCTCCAGATGTTTTATGGTCGGTGTCTGTTATTCCGGCAAATCAATCTACTTCTTTATCATTTACTTCGCCATCAGTGCCTGGAGCCTATCCTTATGTGTGCACTATTCCAGGTCACGGATTTATAATGTATGGAGTTATGTATGTTTCAACTGATGGCATTTTGCCCAATATCGTAACAGACCTTAATATTCCTCCTTCCAGGAGGGTGGAAAAACTGCTGAGTATAAATTCCAATTCCTCCATGGATCATGAAAAGATAACTTTACAGGCTCAGCATCCTTATGAATCTGTTTCGCCCTATTTATACCGCATTTTCATGGAAGATGCAGGACCCGCAGCAATTGCAGTAAGTTTACCTAATGATCTTTCTTATTGCTGGGATGCAGGTACTTGCCGATTTAGGTATGCCTGGAGTGGTGGCTTTGTTGATAATACCCAGATATGGAAAGGTCATGCCAACGTTAATGCAAAAATTGTCGGAGCAATATTTTACAGGGATAATACTTTATATCCTATTCTGGTTGGCAAACCGGAACAGGTTCCACTAATTGAGTTTAGGGGCTATAGCCTTGTAAACAGCTATCCGGAGTTTCACTATACAGTAAATGATATTGACGTATTTGAATTAATTATTCCCAGGGATGATGGAAAAGGACTGATACGTAAATTCAGAATTCCTGAGGCTAAGGATGATGTTTGGTTTACGTGTAATACTGAATCTGCATCAGTTGAATATGAAGTTTCGGCAGGAACCTGGGTTAATGGTAAACTAAAACTTTCTGCTGATGAGGCTAAAAGCTTTAGCGTTAATATGTTAAATTACTCATTGGTCTATAATAACCGAAAGAAAAAATGACCATTCACCTAAAGTTAACCCAAGTATTTTTTGCTTGTTTTTTACTATTTAGTAGTAACAGCCCTGCTAATACAGATCCAATTAATAAGGCATATTCAGTACAGACCATTCAGACTCCTCCCGGACTGATTAGTGAAACTGGAGGACTAGCATTTTTACCTGACGGGCGTCTTGTTGCCTGTTTTATAAGGGGAGAGATAATGATTTATACTCCGAAAACAAATCAGTGGAAATTATTTGCCACTGGATTACATGAGCCTCTTGGAATACAGGTTATTAGTAATTCTGAGTTTTTGGTGATGCAAAGACCTGAACTGACACGAATAAAAGATACTGATGGAGACGGCCTAGCAGATGTTTATGAAAAAGTAACCGATGATTTTGGGATTTCAGGAAATTATCATGAATTTAATTATGGGCCAGTAAAGGATTCTAAAGGAAATCAATTTATTGCTTTGAATACAGCTTCTCAAGGAGGGTCAGTAAAACCTGAAATTCGAGGTGCTCTAAATAATTTAGGCCGGGATATGACTCCGGGTATTTACGAGATGTATTCAGTGGTCCCTTTTCGGGGATGGGTAATGAAGTTGGTGCCCGGAACTAGAAAACTGCAACCATATGCTTCAGGTTTCCGCTCTCCTAATGGACTTGGATTTGATCTTGAAGGCAATTTGTTTGTAACCGATAATCAGAGCGATTGGGTTGAAACTAGTACGCTATATCATGTAAGAGAAGGGAAATTTTATGGTCACCCAGCCAGCCTTGTATGGAATAAAGATTGGAAAGGTGGGAAACCTGTTCTTAGCCCGCTTGATGAACTTGATAAAATGCGGACTAAGGCGGCCGTTCTTTTTCCACAAGGTATTATGGCTAATTCACCTTCCCAGCCTTTATGTGATGTAACAGAAGGTAAATTTGGCCCGTTTGCAGGTCAGTTGTTTGTTGGAGAGATGAACCGTGCCCGTATTATAAGGGTTATGCTCGAAAAAGTTGATGGTGAATTACAGGGAGCCTGTATACCTTTTATTGATGGTCATGGCTTAAGAAGGGGAAATAACCGATTGGCCTTTGCACCTGATGGCAGTTTATGGGTAGGGCAGATTGCATTTGGATGGGGTGGAGACCAAGGTATTCAGCGGATTGTTTTTAATGGTGATTTACCCAATGATATACATACAATGAAACTTACTAAGAATGGCTTTGATCTCACTTTTACTCAAGCAATTGAAAAAGCAACAGCACTTAATCCTGAGAATTATAAATTCAGACATTATTATTATAAATATCAAAGAAAACCTAAAAACCAGGGTGCAGATACTTCTGTCCAGCAGGATATACAAGAGGTTTCGGTCACAGGTATAAAAATTTCTGCCGACCGAAAAAAAGTTTCATTAAAAATGGCTGCATTAAAAGCAGGTTATGTATATGAACTGAAATTGGGTAATATAACCAATACCAAGGCTGAACCTCTTACCAACAAACTTATATGTTATACTTTGAATAAGCTTGTTCCCTAAATGAAAGAAAATATTAATAAAATTACGCATGTCTAATTTTATCAATCGCAGAAAATTTATAGCAGGAAGTGCGCTTTCGGCAGCGGGCTTGCTAATGTCCGAGCATACAGCTGGTTTGAACAAGCCTGAAAACCAAATAGCTTCCATCTCAAATGCTAATCGTCCTTCTTCTTATAATCTGATGAAAGAGGTCATGAAATATAGAAAGATTGACTCGCATGTTCATGCACATCTTTTTGATGGAGGACCTGAAGGAAACATTGCTTTTGCAGATCGCTTAGGGATAGATAAAATGTTTGTTTCTAGGCCGGCTTATAATGGTGAAGGCACCCCTAAAGAATTTAGGTCGTATAATGATTTAATGCTTGATTGTATGAAACAATATCCTGACAGGCTTATTGGGCAGTTTACCGCAAATGCAATTTATCAGAAAGAGTCACTTGAAGAAATAAAGCGCTGTGTGGATCTGGGAATGGTTGGATTAAAGGTTTATACGCAATTAAAGATCAATAATCCATTGTTCTATCCAATCATAGAGAAAATGATTGATCTTAAAATGATCATTCATATGCACGCATACGCACAGCTTGGTCTTGGAGGATACAGAATGAAATACGATGTCGGTATCAGACCAAATACCTCAATCCCGGAAGATTTTGTTGAAATCGCTAAAAGATATCCAGAAGCCATGTTTCAGTATGCACATATTGGTGGTGGTGGCGACTGGGAATATACCTGTAAATCATTTGTGCATTATCCCAATATCTATGTGGATACATCAGGAAGCAATAATCCAGAAAACATGATCGATTCTGCTATGAAACTATTGGGTGAAGACCGGTTGTTTTTTGGTTCTGATAATTGCTATTATCAAAGTGTTGGTAAGATTTTAGCATCTAACCTGACAGAAAACCAGAAAAAGAAAGTCTTTTTTGATAATTATAACGCTATTCTAAGGCGCTCAGGAAATAATATTGACTAAACTTAATTTAAGGATAATTATGTTGAACATTAAATTAAATACACCATGTCTGGATTAAGCAGAAGAAAGTTTGTATGTGGTACCGCTTTTTCGGCGGCGGGTATTGTAATGTCAGACGGTTTTTCTGGATTTATTCCCAGATCAAACTCTGGTTCAAATTCGAGCTCCGAATCATCAGAAAAGAAATATAATATCATGCAGGAAGTCATGAAATACCGTAAGATCGACTCCCATGTTCATGTAAACCTTTCAAGTACTAATTCGGAGGTTCAGAAGAAATTTGCTGAAGTATTAATGAACTATTCAGAGCGCATGAAAGTTGAGAAACTAATGCTTTCTAATCCGGTAACCCGACTGATAAATTCTATTCCGGACGGCAGACCAGAGTCATTTATTGCTAATAATAATAGTGTGTTAGGTGTTATGAAAATCTATCCTAAAATCTTTTCAGGGAGCTTTACCTTTAATCCGGTACATGCTAAAGAGTCTATGGACGAAATTAAACGCTGTGTGGATCTGGGAATGGTGAATGCCAAAGCGTACTATCAAACCAAAATCAACGATCCATCTTATTATCCCATAGTGGAGAAGATGATTGATCTTAAAATGGTTATTCATATGCATGCCGAAGCACAGATAGGTGTAGGAGGTTACCGGATGAAATATAATGGCTATAAACCTCTTAATGTTTCAATTCCTGATGATTTCGTAGATATCGCCAAAAGATATCCAGAAGCAATTTTTCAATATGCCCATATTGGTGGCGGTGGCGATTGGGAGTATATGTGCAAAACATTAAAGAATAGTCCGAATGTCTATGTTGATACTTCCGGGAGCAATAATGAGGAAAACCTGATCGATTTTGCTGTTAAGCAACTTGGTGAGAACAGGGTGCTTTTCGGTTCAGATAATTGTTATTACCAGTGTGTAGGTAAGATTCTGGCCTCCAACCTAAATGAATCCCAGATGAAAAAAATATTTTTTGAAAATTATAATAACCTATTAAGAAAAGGAGGAAGAAATGTTGATTGATATCAATGCATATGTAGGGCACTGGCCATTCCAGCAGCTCAAGTATAATACCTGCGAGGCTCTACTTCAAAGAATGAATAAATTTGGTGTGGATGTATCTGTGATTAGTAACCTAAATGGCATTTTTTACAAAAATACGCAATCAGCTAACGAAGAATTATACGAGGAGATTCGGTCAAACTCTAAGTTTAAGGATAGATTTATTCCTTTTGCTGTGATAAACCCAATTTATGCCGGTTGGAGAGATGATTTAGAAACATGTGTGACTAAGTTAGATATGAAAGGAGTGAGGATATATCCTAAATATCATGATTTTGATATTATCGACCCTGCCTGTATTGAACTTGTAAAACGAGTGCGCGACTATGGTTTGCCGGTGGCATTCAATTACCGGATGGTTGACAGCAGGCAACGCTCCTGGATGGATATTGGTTATGTGGTTGGTACAGCAAAAAAGGAGTGGAATCTTAAGGATATTATCCCAATCATAAAGGCAGTTCCTGATGCAAAATACATGATTCTTAATTTTGCTAATGCCGCGGTACTTTCTCCTGAAGAGATAAATTTGGTCAAAAATACTGACCTTATATTTGACACCTCAGGTAGGACGATTACCAATATGGCCGAGTTTCTGAATCTCTATGGAACAAATAAGTTTGCATTCGGAACTCATTCACCAATTCTTGATTATCTTACTGGTTTATTACGTATTGAATCACTTTACAGCAATGAAGCAGATGAAAATACCAAAGAATTACTGAGATCAGGAAATGCAAAGAGGATGCTTGGCTTATAATATTTAGATTAATTACATTATTCACATGAGAAAACTTTTGATTCTTGCTTTAATTATTGGATTATATAGAACGGTTTCTTTTGCACAGCAAAATCCTGATTGGATTCAGGAAAGCCCAGCAGTTGCCTGGCAAGCCAGAGATTCTCAGGCTGAATTGGTCTATAATAATAAACTCTGGATTTTTGGAGGGTGGTTCAATTCTAAAGAGGCACCACCGCGTGATGTGTGGAATTCGGCCGATGGTAAAAAATGGAATTTAATTAATAATTCCGCACCATGGATTCATAGCGATCTATCCATGTCTATCGTTTTTAAAAATAAAATGTGGATGATGGGCGGCTGGTATAATGGCCGCTTAGAGGGGCATTCAGCAAGCAATAAAGTATGGTCTTCAACTGATGGCATTAAATGGAAATCAGAAACAGATAAGGCAGCCTGGACTCCAAGAATAGCATCAGCAATAGTTGAGTTTAAAGGCAAGATTTGGATACTTGGAGGCACTGAAAATTACTATTTCGGTGATAAGACCAGCCTGAAAAATGATGTCTGGTACACTTCAAACGGTAGGGACTGGAAATTGGCAACAGCAAACGCAGGCTGGTCTCCACGTGCGTATCATCAGGCTGCAGTTCTGAATAACAAGATCTATGTTTTTGGTGGAGGCAATTATGTTCCAGAATATCATGCTTTAAATGATGTTTGGAGCTCTGAAGATGGCATTAATTGGGTGAAAGAAATTTCAAGTGCACCATGGCATGAGCGCTTATGGTTCAATTCAGTGGTTTATCGTAACAGAATTTGGGTAATGGGTGGCTGGTCAAATAATCCATATAAAAATCATCAGGATGTTTGGTTTACTAAAGATGGCAAAACCTGGGAAGAATACAAGTCAGATAAAGTTTGGAAAGAGCGTCATGAAGCATCAACCTTTGTTTTTAAGGATAAAATATGGATTGC
>CAMDKO010000060.1 GCA_945901155.1 Pedobacter schmidteae | reverse complement strand
GTTGCTCCCGCAATTAAAAATTTGGGTATGGTTACTGATGCCATTTGGCTCGATTTAAATAAAGACAAAAAGGAAGACTTAATTATTGTGGGAGAGTGGATGCCTATTAAGGTATATCTAAACCAAAATGGGAAATTAAAGGATGTTTCTTCCACGTATATAAAATTCGGATCTACAGGTTGGTGGAATCGCATTTATGCAGAGGATATGGATAATGATGGTGATAAGGACCTAGTTATTGGGAATTTGGGTTTGAATGCACAGTTCAAAGCAAGTGAAAAGGAACCCTTAACTATTTACTTTAAAGATTTTGATGAAAATGGTTCTATTGATCCAATTTTCTGTTATTATATTGATGGTGTTTCTTATCCTGCGGCATCTAGAGATGACCTTGCAGATCAGCTGCCAGTTATAAAGAAGAATTTCTTAGAATATTATAAATACGCAAATGCAACAATAACAGACCTATTTACCGCTGAGCAGCTAAAGGATGCAAAAATCTTAAAAGCTGAAATTCTTGAAACAATCTATCTTGAGAACACAGGAACTGGGTTTAAATTAATTCATTTGCCAACAGAGGTACAATATGCTCCTGTATACGGAATAGCTTCATTGGATGCAAATGGTGATGGTAAAAAAGACTTGTTATTTGCTGGTAATAATTCATGGACCAGAATCAAATTTGGACAATATACAGCAAGTAATGGTACCTTGGTTACTGGCATAGGAAAAGGTAATTATACCTACGTTCCGCAATGGAAAAGCGGTTTAAATATTCGCGGTAATGTAAGAAGCCTTGTTTCTGTTGGTTCAGGCAATAACTCAGGCACTCAGTTTGTTTTTGGGATTAATAACGCTGAATCACGTATAATTAAAGTTAAATGATCTTTTGTGTTTAGCCATGGTTCAACACTTTATTTATATAATCTATTGATTATTAATACTTTAAGTATTTTTTTAATTTAATAATTGTAATGAGAAATAGAAATTTTGTTTTTTTGTTTTTTGGTATCTGTTCTTTATTGATGATCTCCTTTAAATCGGGATACCTTCAAAAGGAACCATGGAAAGCACCTGCATCGGCTGATTCTATCAAGAGCCCAATTGCATTTTCGCCGCAGGTAATCAGAGAGGGTGAAAAGCTTTATAATACGCTTTGCGTTACTTGCCATGGCCAAAATGGTTTGGGTGACGGTCAACCTGGAAGGTTTAAAATTGAACCAGCAAATTTTCATAATAAGGCAGTTACAGATCAAAAAGATGGTGCTATCTTCTGGAAACTAAGTAATGGTAAAGGTAATATGCCGGGCTACGCAACTGCCTTATCTGAAGAAAAAAGATGGCAGTTGATTGCTTATATTCGTCAATTTGCTAAGCAAGATCTGAGTGCATTGTCTAAAGCAGTGCCCGTAAACAATTATAAGATCAACAAATCTACACCTAGCCCTTATTTTCCATTACCGCAAAAAATTACTAATGCTACAGCATCCCAAGAGTTTGTATTTATGGTTGATACTGTTGCTAAAGGGCTAAAGAGAGCCTGGAGTATCGCTTTTTTGCCAGATCAAACACTATTAATTGCAGAAAGAAGTGGAAAAATATTACGGTTTAAAAACGGTAAACAAATTGATACGCTCTCAGGAAATATTCCGAAAAGTCTTCGCGACATAAAGCTTCATCCCGATTTTGGAAAAAACGGTTTGATTTATCTTTCATATTATATAGAACCAGTTAAAAGTGCTGGTACCGGTGGTTATACTGCTTTAATGAGTGCTAAGTTAGTTGGAAATAAGATTTTACAAGAAAAGACAATTTACAAGGCTGGTCCTTTTAAAAATAATGGCGACTGGTTTGGAAGTAAAATAGGATTTGATAGAATGGGCTATTTGTTTTTCTCGGTTGGTATCCATAGTGATAGGAAGAATGCACAGAGCCTTTCAAATTATGATGGTAAAACAATGCGATTTAACGATGATGGCAGTATTCCATCAGATAATCCTTTTATAAAAACACCTGGTGCTTTACCAGAGATTTATTCCTATGGTCATCGGATGCACCAGGGTATGCGCCGAGATCCAAAAACAGGAAGAATGATGGTTGTTGAATTTGGAGAATTAGCAGGTGATGAATTAAATATTCTCAAGCCCAGGGCTAATTATGGATGGCCAATTGCAACATACAGTTTGGAATATAGTGGAGCAATTATTTCAGAAAGTCCGTTAAAAGAGGGAATTGAACCACCTATTCATCATTATGCAATTGCACCTTCTGATTTTGATTTTGTTTATGGAAAAAATTATCCTGGATGGGATGGTAATATTTTTATTGGAGGCCTAGCAACAAAAAAACTTTATCGAATTGTAATGAAAGATGACACTTTTGTTCGCGATGAAGCACTTCTAAACGGTCTTGGAAGGATAAGAGAAGTAGTATATGGTCCGGATCAATTTTTATACGCTATGACTGAAGATACTGGTATTCTGGTCAGGTTAATACCTCTTCAAAAGTTATAATAACAACCCGATTTTAGGATATAAATTATAAATAAAGATACTATGAAACGCAGAAATGTATTAAAACAACTTGCTATGATTCCTTTAGCTGGAACTATACTGGGTAAAGAATCCGTATTAGCTGAAACTCCAAAAGGTTTTTCTGCAAATTTCAACCCTTCAAAAGTAACTCAGACCAATGAGGTTTCTACTGTTGCCTCTTTCATGGCAGCTGACAATATTTTTCGTTCAATTGGGGTAGAGCCATTAATAAATTGTAGAGGTGCCTATACCATTATTGGTGGTTGCCTTGAACTTCCTCCCGTTCGGGAAGCCATGGAGGCTGCTTCACACAATTTTGTTCAATATGATGAACTTGCTGCAGGAATTGGTCAGAGATTAGCTGATTTAACAAAATCTGAATGGGGGATGGTTTCTGCAGGTTGTGCCGCAGGAATGAAACATATTACCGCCGCTTGTGTAACAGGAGGCGATCCTGAAAAATTAATCAGAATACCAGATCTTTCTGGTTTCGATAAAAATGAAGTGATTATTCCTTTATATTCAAGAAATACCTATGATCATTCGATTCGAAATATTGGTGTAAAGATTGTTCATGTTACCAATGTTGCTGAACTAGAAAAAGCGATCAATCCTAAAACTGCAATGATCTACGTAAATGCTGTAAATGGATCATTTACAGGACAGCCTTTTTCACTTGAGGTGATTGCCGGTGTAGCAAAACCAAAGAATATTCCAATTTTGATAGATGCAGCTGCAGAGAATTTAACAATCCCTTCAGTGCACATAAAAAGAGGAGCTGATGTAGTGGCCTATAGTGGTGGAAAAGCTATCAGAGGACCACAATGTGCCGGTTTGATGCTCGGAAGAAAAGATATTCTAGAATCTGCCTGGCAGTCAAGTTCACCTCACCATGGCCCTGGACGCGATAATAAAGTTGGTCGGGAAGAGATGATTGGTATGATGGCTGCAGTAGAAACTTGGATAAAACGTGACCACGACGCTGAATATAAAAGTTGGATGACCAGGTTAAATACCATTGCAAAAAAAGCATTGACTATTGAAGGTGTTAAGACATCAATTATAGAACCTGAAGAGTTATCCAATAAGCATCCAACATTATGGGTTTCATGGGATCCTGCAAAATTTAATGTAACCGGGTATGAAATTGCCGAAGAACTTGGAAGTACTAAGCCTCGTGTCGCAATTGGTTCTAAAGATCAAACTGATGGAACTACCTCTATTGATCTGGTTTCAAGCCATATGAAGGAAGGTGAAGATACAATTGTAGCTGAAAGAGTGTATGAAATTCTAAATAGAAAACGAAGCCCCAAATCAACTGCTATGGTAGCTCCATCAGGTAATATTGGTGGTCAATGGGATGTTGATGTTCAATTTTTTAGTAGTATAATTAAACATACTTTTAATATACAACAAGATGGCAACTGGATTAATGGATCTCATAAAAGCCAGTTTGATGAAAGAAGTATCGGCGGTACAATTGAAGGCAATCAGGTAAAATTAAGCAGTACTATTTCTAAGCCTGGAGATCAAATTACATTTTATTTCTCTGGCAACTTAACTGGAGATTCAATTTCAGGAGATATTCATATGGGTGAATATCGTACTGCAAAATTTACTGCAGTTCGAAATACAACAAAGCCTGCACGAAGAAAAGTTCTGGTTCCAAAGGGTCCACCCTTGGCAACTTAAGCTTTAAGAATTATCCAGAATAGTAAGCCTAATATTAATGTTCTGGAGTGTTTTTTGACAGCAATTCCATGCTTTTTTGTATTTTTATGGATATAAATCAAATTCGACATGAGAAATCTATTTCTGATTCTCTTTGCAGTTTTTCTGCTAAGTGCTTGTTCAAGAAAGAATGATTATGATACAGTTTTCAAGAATCCCGAATTGTATTCAAAAGCCGTTGCCGACTTAACAGAAGTTATCACTCATGACATTTTCACCCCTCCAGTAGCCAGTAGGATTTATGCCTATAGCAATATTGCTGCATATGAAGTTATGGCTGTCAAATCAACGAATTTTAAATCGTTGAGCACAAAATTAACTGGATTGAAATCTACACCCTTTCCTGACAAGGAAATTAATGCTGAACTATCAGCTTTGCTTGCACTATCCTTTGTTGGTCAGGAATTGACATTTAGTAAAGATTCTGCCCAAAAAATCATAGATGGGCATATTCAATTAGCTAAAAACCACGGGATGCCTGATCAAATGATCAAAGAATCTCAGAATTATGCCAAGTTAGTAAGTAAGTCAGTTCTGGATTGGAGTAAAAAAGATAAGTATAAGCAAACGCGATCTGCGGTTAAATACACCGTGAATAATACAGATGAAAGCAGATGGGTTCCAACTCCACCTGCCTATATGCCAGCCATTGAACCAAACTGGATGAAGATTAGAACTGTTTTAATTGATTCTGCAAGTCAGTTCCTCCCAAAACCTCCTTCTCCATTTAGTAAAGAAAAAGGCACAAAATTTAATAACCTAGCTATAGAAGTATATGAAACGGGTAAAACACTGACAGCAGAGCAAAAAGCAATCGCTGATTTTTGGGACTGCAATGGTTTTAAAGTCAATGTTTCAGGTCACGTTACTTATGCAACCAAAGCAATGACTCCTGGTGGTCATTGGATGGGTATTACGGGTATTGTTTGTAAAAACCAAAAATCTGATTTCGCTAAAACTGTTTATTCTTACGCAGGTGTCTCTATTGGAATTATGGATGCTTTTATATCCTGCTGGAATACAAAGTTTACTTTTGACTTGCTCAGACCTGAAACTTACATTAATCAGTATTTAGATAACTCTTGGAAACCATATTTACAAACTCCTCCTTTTCCTGAATATACAAGTGGGCACTCTATTATTTCCAGTACTGCAGCAACTATACTTGAAAAGATTTATGGAAAAAACACTCCTTTTGTAGATGATACCGAAAGAGCATGGGGCTGGCCTGACCGAAAGTATGAAAATGTTCAACAGGCTGCACAAGAAGCTGCATTAAGCCGATTATATGGTGGAATACATTATAGAGAAGCAATGGAAGAAGGCTTAGTTGAAGGCCGAAAAATTGGTGAATTTGTATTCTCTAGATTAAATTAATGGATGATCATTACGTTTAATAAACCTAGAGCGTAATGATGATTTTTAAAGTCGATCATTTATATGATTTAGTATGGAAATGTTGTTTTAGCTATTGTTTTAAACAATTTTCATATTTAAGTCTCGAAAAACCTCTTAATTGATCCAATTTCATTTTTTAATTTAAAATCTCAGATTTTTTAAATAGAATTGTGTTGTACAATTTAGAATAACCATTAAAATAGAATTAATAAAAAAATGAAAAAAATTTTAGTACTGGGTGTATTTGCCCTTTTTATTGCATGTAATAGTTCATCAAATAATGTAGCGGTATCAGATACAAGTTCTTCACTTGCTACTGATAGTACAAAGGCAATTGTTGCTGCAGATAGTACTGTTTCAGCTTCAGAGAATACTGCTGAAGCTAGTCAGCAAGCTAATGCCCCTGAAGCGAAACTTACTGCAGCTGCTCCAGAAAAACCTGCAGTAAAAACAAGTCAACCTGGAGTACTAGTTAAATCCCCTGAAAATAATGATCATGCAGATATCAAGAAGGGTGAATTGCTAATATCAAAATCAGATTGTTTTGCATGCCATAAAGTACAAGATAAACTTTTAGGACCAGCCTATAAAGATGTTGCCAACAAGTATGAGAATACAAAAGCGAATATAGATTACCTTGTTAATAAAGTAAAAACGGGTGGAAGTGGTGTTTGGGGTGCAGTGCCTATGTCACCACATCCTGCTTTATCAGATGATGATGCAAGATCAATGATTTCATATATTTTGAGCTTAAAATAGCTTAAAACACATAAAAATTACTTTAGCAATCTTAATTGACATGTTATTTTACTAATGGATCTTAAGGTGTTCGATATACTGTAACATTATACTATCTAAATGCCCTTCAATTCAATGAAGTATAGAATCCATTACTATATTTAAATACTCACTAGGGGTTAATCAATCATTTATACTCATATAACAAATAGATTATAATTCAATAAAATATGGTTTTACATTTAAATAATAGGCTTTTAAAGACCTTATGCTTTTCTGTATTATTTACAGGAACAGTTCTTCTCAGTTACGCACAGGAACTTTTTGTTTCAACTGAATTAACACCTTCCAAGAGTTTTACCTCTGGTGCCGAAGGGCCTGCAGTTGGGCCTACAGGAATTATTTATGCTGTTAATTATGCAAGACAAGGAACCATTGGGCAGATAACTGTAGATGGAAAATCAAGTTTATTCCTTGAACTTCCATCAGGCAGTATCGGAAATGGTATTCGTTTCGATAGCAAAGGCAATATGCTTATCGCTGATTATACCAAGCACAACATTCTTAAAGTTAATATGTTAACAAAAGCTGTTAGTGTTTTTGCTCATAATCCTAAATTGAGCCAACCTAATGATATCGCAATTGATAATAAAGGTAGATTATTTGCTAGCGATCCGAACTGGAAAGAAAATACAGGTAGAATATGGCGAATTGATACAGATGGCAAATTTACTATGCTTGATAGCATGGGTACAACCAATGGCATTGAAGTTAGCCCTGATAACAAATTTCTTTATGTGAATGAGTCTGTTCAGCGTAAGGTATGGAAGTATGATCTCAATGAAAAAGGAGAAATAAGCAATAAACGACTTATCCATGAATTTCCTGATTTTGGAATGGATGGCATGAGATGCGATGTTGACGGTAATTTATACATTACAAGACATGGCAAGGGTACTGTTGCCAAATTATCTCCAACAGGTAAATTGATCAGAGAGATTAGCACAATTGGTAAATTACCAAGTAATATTGCATTTGGTGGTAAGGATGGAAGAACTGCCTACATTACTCTTCAGGATAAAGGCAATATGGAAAGCTTTAGGGTAGATAAACCAGGTCGTGAGTGGGTAATGTCAAAAAAGAAATAATAATTTATTCAATAATAAAAAGATGAAAACAGAAAGAAGATCAGTACTTAAAAAATTATTCGCTTCAGTAGTAGGAGTGACCGGATTAAGTGTAGTAGCCAATGCCAAAGGAATTGAATCATCGCCTGAAAAAGTTGCAGGAAATATCACTTCTGTTCAAAATGTTCCTATGTTTTCTGGCCATGTAATACATAATGGTTTAGTTTATATCGCCGGTAAAGGAGCTCATAGTGCACCTTTTGAGATTAAGGCACATACTGAAATTGTATTGAAAGAGCTTGAAAAAGAGCTAATAAAAGCCGGATCCTCAATGGAAAAAGTTTTGAAAGTAACTGTATATTTAAATGATATTGCAGATTACAGTGGAATGAATGAGATTTATAAAGGGCGTTTTGGAAAAAAACCTCCTGTACGCTCTACCCTTGCCGTTGCTAAAGGTGGTGTACCAGGTGATTCTCTTGTTGAAATGGATGCGATAGCTTATCTTTAAGCCTATAAGAAAATTAGAAGGAACAACCCTTTAAATATTTATTTCAATTTATTACAGCCAATATAATTTTTCAAAATTTGTATTGGCTGTAATAGTGTTTTAAAAGAGCTGTCTCCTAATAAATGTTAATTCTATGAAAAAATATAATTTTTATACTTTCTTATTATTAGGTGTTTCCGGTGTTATAATACTCTCTTCTTCAATTAATGGTCAGTCCTTTTCATATAAACAGGCTGATTCTAAGTTTTTGCAGGATACAATAAAGAATGAAACATGGCTAGCCCCGGCATCAGCTGATTCTATTAAAAATCCACTAGCAGTATCTCAGGAATACATTTCAAAGGGCGAAGAGCTTTACAATATGTACTGCTTTTCATGTCATGGAGATACAGGTTATGGAGATGGCCCTGCAGGTGGATCAATGGGAATCAGGCCTGCAAATTTTCATGATCAGCGAGTGATCAAACAAAAAGATGGCGCTTTATTTTGGAAATTAACCAATGGAAAAGGTAACATGCCTCCTTTTAAAGAAGCTTTAACCGAAGAGCAGCGCTGGCAATTAATTGTATTTCTTAGAGAATTAGGTAAAACAGAATAAAAAAATGCAAATCAAACAAAGTATATATTTAATTGGGCTTCTCAGTTTATTGATAGTACCTTCTATTTCTTACGCTCAGAATGATTCTAAAGCAAAGGACGAAAAAACGGTTACTACAAGATTAAAGCCGGTAATTCAATCAACACCCATGCCCTTACGGCCTGATATCTTAATTGAAAAATTTGCCGATGTCCAAGCTAATGCAGTTCGCATATTGATTCATCCTGTGTCTGGTGATTTCTATTACACAACCTTTGAAGGTGGTGTTTTTCACCTCAGCCAAAAGAATGGCTCAGTTGTTTCTGAACAAATTCTAACCGTTAATGATCATGGTATAAAAAAATTGCAGGGGGCTGTTTTTGCTGGTTCTGAATTGTTTTTATGTGGTAACACTATTGAAAATAGTAACAGAGGTACCACCGGAAGATTGGTGCGGTTTTCAATTACACCCAATAGCACACCAAAGTTGACTGTTGTTTTTAATACAGAAGTTTACGGATTAAATGCAACAACCTGGGATCATGGATGGAATGCCTTGGTACTGAGTCCGGATAAACAGTATATATACATTACTTCTGGCTCCAGAACCGGGCATGGCGAAATTCAGGATGACAAGGGAGTTTATGTTAATGCACGAGATAATGCTTTAACTACCAAAATTTTTCGAATACCTGTTAATGCAGAAAATTTGTTATTACCTAATGACATAAATAAATTAAAAGCAGATGATTACCTGTATGCTGAAGGAATTCGTAACGCTTATGATATGGCCTTTAATCAAGAAGGTAATTTATTTGCTGTTGTCAATTCATCAGACTATGATCATTCTGAAGATATGTTTTGGGTAAGACAAGGACGACATTATGGATTTCCCTGGATCATGGGAGGTGTGGAAAATCCGCAGCAATATCCTGACTTTATGCCCGATCCTAAGAAAGATCCATTTCTAAATGCTACTTCTCATGGTATGTTGATGAAGTATTTCAGAAATGATCCAGATTTTCCAAAAGTACCCGAAGGTGTAAAATTTAGTCCTGGTGTTCAAAATCTAGGCCCTGATGCCAATGAGTATAGAGGGCATTCCGGTAAAATACTTGATGGAGATAATACCGGAGTAAGTATCAGTACATTTACAGCTCACAGTTCTCCCTTAGGTCTTGTTTTTGATACTAAGCGAAAACTTTCTGCTGAATTTAAGGGCGATGGTTTTGTTCTTAGAAATACTATTGGAACTAAATCCAGCTTAATGAAACCTTTCACAGATCAGGGCAGAGATTTGCTGCATCTTGACATGTCGTATGATAAATTAAGTGATAATTATTTTGTAAAAACAACCCGGATTGTGGATTCGTTCAATAATCCAACAGATGCTGTTTTGCTTGGTAACTCGTTGTATATTATTGAATATGATGCCAAGGCGGGGAGTATCTGGAAGGTAACTTTTCCAAAGTAAATCAAAAAAGATAATAAAAGAAAAAGTATTAATTCGGGTAGTTCAATTTTAAATTCTAAGAATATTAATCTTTGATTTTGAAAGTGTTTAAGCCTGATTTTAAAATATTTTATGTTTATTTATGTTAACAAATTATAATTATGAAAATTAAAGCATTCGTATTTTCTGTTTTCAGCTTAGTTGCGATCTCAGGGATTCTATCAGCACAAACAATTTCAAAAGATGAATTATCCTTTTTAACCTCTGAATGGAAAGGTGATCGTTTTTCTGATGGCCGACCTAAAGTGGCTGATAATTTATTGGAAAGGGCAAAAAAAATTGGTCTTGATGATGCCTGGCAAGTTTTAAAGGTCATGGGATATGTAAATCAGTTTGAACTTGGCTGGAAAACATTGAATGATGAAATGATCACTGGAAGGGTAGTTACAGCAATGTATATGCCTACCCGTCCTGACATCGAAAAAAACATTAAAGACAGGGGTATAAAACAAGGTCGTGTTGGAAATACAAATTCATGGCCAATTGCTGTATTACAAAAAGGGGATGTTTATGTGGCTGATGGATTTGGAAAAATTGTTGGAGGTTCCTTAATTGGAAGTACTTTGGGTACCTCAATCTATACGAAGACTGGAAATGGAGTAATTTTTGACGGTGCTGCACGTGATGTTCAAGGACTTGATGAAATAAAAGGATTTAATGCTTTTGTTAGAGACTTTCACCCTGGTTTTATGGAAGATATGGTATTAATGGGGTTAAATACTCCAATTCGTATCGGACGTACAATGGTTTTACCTGGCGATTTGGTAATTGCTGGTAAAATTGGTGTTTTATTTGTTCCTGCACATTTAGCTGAACAGGTTGTTTCAACCGCAGAATTTATCGTCAGAAGAGATAAGTATGCATTTGAAGTGATTAAGTCAGGAAAATATTCTAGTGGTCAATTAGACAGTGAATGGACAAGTGATATGAAGGATGATTTTATCAAATGGATGCAAAATCATCCTGAAGAAGGTAAAATGACTAGGGCCGAACTAGATGTAATCATGAGTAAAAGAACTTGGTAATCTATCAGGATAATTATTAATTAAACCTTAATTTAAAAATTTTGAAACAGTCGAACATTTATTCTCTAGCATTAGGCATAGCAGGTATAAGCTTGTTAGCAGCTCTTTTTTTTCTTTCTCAAGGTAATCAGGCAAATGCTGGTCCATTACTAATCCTGTTTTTTACAACTTTGGCTATAGGAGTTAGAGGAACAAAAACTTTTAAAGCATTTTCGTATACCATCTGGATTTTTACTGCGGTTACAGCTTCAATGTTTTACCCCCAATATTTCACTTCAATTGGTGATTTTCAATTAAAATTAATGATTGTTCCTCTTTTACAGATTATTATGTTTGGTATGGGTTCACAAATGAGCTTTGAAGATTTTACCGGCGTAATAAAAATGCCTAAAGGGGTATTTATTGGAGTTGGAGCTCATTATATTATTATGCCTCTTGTGGCTTTTGGTATTGCAAATATATTTTCATTCCCACCAGAAATAGCTGCTGGAATTATCCTAATAGGTACGGTGCCAAGTGGTTTAGCATCCAATGTAATGTCTTACCTAGCACATGCTAATCTTGCGCTTGCTGTTACAATTGGAGCTATTTCTACACTTATATCACCATTTGTAACACCATTGTTGATGCAATGGCTTGGTGGACAATATATTCAGGTAGACTTTTGGCATATGATGCTTGATATTCTAAATATGATCATTCTTCCAATTGTTGCAGGTTTTATATTTAATCTTTTCTCTAAAAATGTAGCCAGCCAGAAATCTAAATTTATTCAGCTTATTGGTTACTTCATTGTTATTTTATTAACAAATCTGGTATACATTAAGTCTAGTGGTTCAGATATTAACGGTTTCTTAAATGCTATTGGAAAATCATTGTTCTGGTTCTATATTTTACCAATGATTGCTGCTATCGTGCTTCGTAAACTAGTTAAAGGAGATGATCAATGGATGGGTAAAGTGCTTTCTATGATTTCAATGGTAGGTATTGCTGTAATCATAACAATCATTACAGCTGCAGGTCGTGATAGTTTATTAAAGGTCGGATTATTGCTTATTATTACCAGTTTGCTGCATAATTTAGCTGGATATATCCTTGGTTATGGAGTGTCATGGGTAGCAGGTATGCCAGAAAAAGATAGACGTACAGTTGCATTTGAAGTTGGTATGCAAAATGGAGGTCTTGCATCAGGATTAGCTCTGCAAATGGGCAAAATTGCTACTGTGGGTCTTGCTCCAGCAATCTTTGGCCCATTGATGAATGTAACCGGATCGGCATTGGCAAGTTGGTGGAGAAGCAGACCACCTGCTGAAGATGTCCTTACTGAAGGATCCACTAAATAAACTACTAAAAATTAAAATATACCGTTCAGGCATAAAGATATTTCACAGGTATATTTAAACATAATAAAATATATGAAAGGTTTTTTTGCAGTATTAATCATATTAACTTTTTCTGTACTTTCATTAAGTGCGCAATCAAAGGATGAGAAGGATGTAGCAGCTGCTGTTGAAAAGTTAAACAAAACAATGGTTGATCCTGAAAAAAGTGCCTTAGAAAGCATTGTATCAGCAGGTTTATCCTATGGTCACTCAGGCGGAATAGTTCAAAATAAGGAAGTATTTATTGATGATTTAATTAATGGTGCGTTTAATTTTTCAAGCATCTCTCCAACTAATCAAACTATTTCAATTACGGGCACTATTGCTATAGTTAGGAATATTTTAGTAGCCAAGGCAACAGATTCTGGGGTTCCAACCGATCTTCGAATTGGGAATGCTATGGTTTGGCGAAAGGAAAGTGGAGCTTGGAAATTATTAGTCAGACAAGCCTTTATGATTCAATAGCAAATTTTTGTTTTTTTAGGAATGCGCAAATGATCATTTTGCGCATTTTTTTTTGTTAGTTATATTATTTGATTTATAATGGTAAAACCCGATAGTTTAATATTTGATTTGGATGGCACTTTGTGGAATGCCTTGGATACATACTTGGCATCTTGGAATGAGGGGGTAAAAGCAGAAAACTTAAATAGAATATTTACCCGTGCTGATCTACATTATGTAATGGGTTGGGAGCGGTCTGCAGTCCTAAATCATATGTTTCCAGGCACGTCAATAGAAAGACAGGAAGAAATTTATCATACTATTAATGAATTCCGAATAAAACTTATGCCAGAGATGGGAGGTGTTTTATATGAAGGGGTTAAGAGCGGATTAATTAAACTTTCAGAAAGATATTCCATATTTATTGTAAGTAACTGTCCAAAAAATCTGATCGTTGAATTTATGAAGTGGGCTGATATTGAACACTATATCACTGATGAGATGGCTCATGGTGTCAACTCAATGCCTAAACATCATAATATTAAACTCCTGATAGATAAGCATAACTTACAGAATCCGGTTTACATTGGTGATACACATGGAGATAGTATTGAAACCAGAAAAGCAGGTCTCCCATTTGTGTTATTAACTTATGGATTTGGTACTTCTGATGATTATGATCTTAAGTTTGATGACTTTAAATCACTAACTAACTATTTTATTAGTTTGTAATTTCGATTTAATCCTATGATTATCAGTTTACTATTAAGAAATGAAAATATATATTTTCTTTATTATTGTTTTGTTGATTGTATTTAGTTCCTGTTCAAATGCAATTGATGCAGATGAACTTTATGGTAGATGGGACTATGTCGCAGTTGAAAATTTCAACCCGCCTGATAGCCTTACTAGGGAGGAATTAATTGCACAAGCACCTGCAATCCTGTTTTCTAAAGACAATAAACTGG
>CAMDKO010000059.1 GCA_945901155.1 Pedobacter schmidteae | reverse complement strand
ATTTCTTGTTATCGTTAATATGGATTATAAGCACAGTATGCAATTGACTCTGTTAGGCAATGATAATTTAAAAAGGATATTAAAAGATGGCTCTATTGTGCCCGCAAGTATTTATGACACTACAGTTGATGTGGGTGCCGGAGATATTGCGGTTTATATGTTTTAGTCAGTGGATTACAGTAAAAGAAAAGGTAATTTTTAATTTTTATTCCCACTATGATCCTTTAAATTGAAAATTGTATTTTTAAGAAAAACCCTAGAAATCATGAAAGTAATTATTAAAATAGCCTTACTACTCCTTCTTATTGCTCCTTTGGTTAATCAGGCTCAGACCAAATTAATGGCAGGTGATAAAGCCCCTGATTTTACTTCAAAAGATCAAAATGGTAAAACTGTTTCGCTTCGGCAGTTTAAAGGCAAAAAATTAGTGCTCTATTTTTATCCAAAAGATAATACCTCTGGGTGTACTGCTCAGGCTTGTAGCTTGCGTGATAATTTTAAAGAGCTTAAAAAGGAAGGTTACACTATACTTGGAGTAAGTATAGATGATGAAGCTTCGCACAGAAGTTTTATAGAAAAAAATGCATTGCCATTCTCTTTATTGGCTGATGTAGATAAAACGATCGTAACAAACTATGGTGTCTGGACAGAGAAAGAAAGAAACGGAATTAAGGCTTTTAGCACAACACGTACCACATTCCTAATTAATAAGGATGGATATATTAATCGGGTGATTACTGAGATTGATACAAAGAATCATGCCGGTCAGATATTAGGAAAGAATTAGAACGGATATTTTAATAAATAGATGTTTAAAACATAAAAAAGGGTCTTTTTGGACCCTTTTTTATTAGTTTTCTTTTATAGCCGGAGCTTCTTTAACTTCTGTTTCTTCTGAAGTTCCGTCTTTAGCATCTTTGAATTCTTTCATGCCCCGGCCTAAACCGCGCATAAGCTCTGGGAGTTTCTTCCCGCCGAACATCAATAATATGACCAATACAATTAAAATAATTTCGGGACCACCTAAACCTGCCATAATTTTTTTGTTTTAAATTTTTAACAATTTGGGAAAAATTATGGATTTAAAAAAGAATTTTCATTAATCTGTTACAAAAACTAGTGTTTATTTCTGCTTAGCAAAGAGAGTTTATCTATTACGAAATTAATTTATCGGGGGATAGAATTAGGTGAGGCCCATAAATTCACTTCCGTCAATCAGATCGATAAATTTTTTTTGATGAAAAGGATAAATCTAGATTATTTTGCTAATCCTGCCTCTGAAACTAACATCAGCAATCCAAATTTAATAGCCTCTGCACCTTTTTCATTGATCCACCATTCATTAAGTGAATGTGCATTTGCACCTTTTCCACCACGACCAATTGTTATGCTGGGAACACCTAAAGAAATGGGAGTATTCGAGTTGGTTGACCCTGTACCAGCAAATGCTTTTCCATTAAAGAATTCAATCACTGCTGCAGCTCTTTGTATCAATGGCAGATCTTCTCTCTGAACTCCAGAAGGACGTTCGCCAATTTTTTCGAAATTCAGACTGAGTTTAACCCCGGTTTTTACTCCTGCATTGTAATCGTTAAGTGCTCTGCTTGTTTGATCTAATAGTATTTTTTCAATGCCTATTAATTTTTCAGGGCTTAATGAACGCAAGTCTACCTCAATCCATGTTTCAAAAGGAATAGAGTTTACAGATGTTCCACCACCAATACGCCCCACATTGAAAGTCGTTTTTGGTCCTGAACTAACATAATCACTTGCTGCAGTGCTAAAATAGTCTATTGCTTTTCCCATTGCATGATGGGGGTTGGCTAAACCAAATGCACCCCATGAATGCCCTCCAGGGCCATTAAATGTGATTTTATATCGTATGGATCCTAAACCGTTAGTTACAATTCTATTGATATCGCCTCCATCTATTGCAATGTGTGTGTTTATTTTTAATGCGCCAGTTTTAAAAATATTTTTGATTCCTCTGAGGTCACCTAAGCCTTCTTCACCCACGGTAGCAGCAAATAAAATGTCAGATTCAGTACTAATAGATGCTTTATTCATTGCCTTTAATACGGTTAGCATCATACTTAGCGCCCGGGTATCATCACCTATTCCGGGAGCAAATAGTGTGTCACCTTTAATTTTAACTGTTACGTCAGTTTCTAAAGGAAAAACAGTATCCAGATGTGCATCTATCAGTACAGTTTTTCCATTTCCCTTTCCTTTTCTTAAGGCAAGTACATTGCCAGCCTGATCAATCCAGATACTATCAATGCCTGCTTCTTCGAGCATTTTTTTAAAATATTCAGCTCTTTTTTGTTCCTGAAAGGGGGGTGCAGGAATTTGTGTAAGTTCAATAAGCTCCTTCATGCTTGTAGGCTCTAGTTCCTGGATGATTTCAAATGCTTTTTGAATTTTAGCGGAACTACTTAATTTGTCAATTTCCTTTTTGTAGAATGATTGTGCACTAATATTTTTTTCATTCTGAGCATGCAAAAAAGATGTTGTTAAGAAAATAATAGTAAACAGGATGAATTTTTTCATGGATGGGACGCTTAATTCCTGAATTTTCGATGATAAATATATGAATTCAAATTCTGGCTTAAATTATTTTAATTTTCCTGATACCAATCAGAGCAATAATAAAAACGCTATAAATAATAAAGAACGGAACGATGTATTGAATTAAATTCATGGGGAGCATAAATGCAATGATCAGCAATTGAAAACCCAATCCATAAATCGAAATCAAGGTCATGAACCAGGAAGGAAAATTTTTGACTTTAAAAGCTTCGGGATCTAAAACATGGATTATTTTATCAAAAAATCCATAAACCAGGTAATATATCGAGAATAAAATATCTACTGAACGCTGTCCCTCTCCGGGTAATGCAATTGGCGATTCATGTTCAAAGATCTTACTGGTTCTATCACCACCCTCTGAACTATTTCTTAAAATGACGTAATAATAATTATATAGTGTTCCCTGTAATTGTACTCCAAAAAAAGCTAAGAAGGCATATAGAAAGCTGCTTTTTGTGACATAGGCTATCGCCGTGAAGATTAAAAAATTCAAAATTATGTCAAAAACACTGTCTAGATATCTTCCTGTGTAGGACGGGGTTTTATTTATTCTTGCCAGTTCCCCATCGGCAGCATCAATAATTGATTTCAGTATAATAAAAAAGGATGCCCCCCAATAATTGCCAATTAATATGCAATAGATTGCTATTAGTCCGCAAATACCAAATAGTAAAGTTACATGAACAGGAGTGATAAAAGTATGGCTTACCTGGTTAGCGAATAATTTCCCCATTGGCCTCCCATAATCAGATAAATCGAGGAATTTATCTTGGGCATTAAGTTTTGACATGATTGTCCTGAACGAATAGCTTGCAACAATATAGATGCGGGTGCTAAGGTATGATTGTTTAACGTTTTTAACGAACTAATGCAACATCTTTGGTATTTGACTCTTTTTGTAGTGATTACAGGTTAATTGTTGCAAAGAATTCATAAAAGTTAAAAAATTATCATAATTAATTAATTTATTATCTTTATAAAATAATATATTGTTTTATTTATCAAAATTATTTACTGTACTAATTATTAATTTTCTGCTAGTGGTATTTTTTAAATTATAGATTTATATCTGTTTTTGCGTTTGAAATTTATCCTGTATTGTACTTCAGTTTAATTATGACAAAAGTGCGACCCAATTTCTTAGTTAAAATTAAAACATAACCACTATAATTGCATGAAATTAATACGAAATTATACTAATGAATACGAATAGTACGCTACGAAACCTGATCAGCACCGAGGATGAATTAATGGATCTGATCTCTGATGAGCATATATCTACTTCTTTTGATACGCCTTTAAGGACGAATGCATTTGAAATGGATGACGATATAAAAATCCAGCTAATTAGTAAACATTTTACTCAAATTATGGATATCTTGGGTCTTGACCTAACTGATGATAGTTTAAAGGATACACCAAAAAGGGTTGCCAAAATGTACGTTAAGGAAATATTCAGTGGTTTGAATCCTAAGCTTAAACCAAAGCCAACTTTGTTTGAAAATCTTTATAAATACAATCAAATGCTGGTTGAACGTAATATATCAGTTTATAGCAACTGTGAGCATCATTTTGTGCCAATTACCGGTAAGGCCCATGTGGCTTATATAAGCCAAGGTAAGGTGATCGGCCTTTCTAAGCTTAACCGTATTGTTCAGTATTATTCGCAAAGACCACAGGTGCAGGAAAGGTTAACCATTCAAATTGCCAATGAAATGAAACTTGCACTAGGAACAGAAGATGTTGCAGTTATTATTGATGCACATCATCATTGCGTGTCATCTAGGGGGGTAAGAGATATGAACAGTTCTACCGTTACTGCAGAATATTGTGGTAAATTTTTATTGCCTGAAACAAGGAATGAATTTTTAAAGCATATAGGTTAATGAGTTTGAGTGGTAAAAATATACTAATTATTGGAGGAAGTTCTGGTATTGGTCTAACACTTGTCAAGTCACTTTCTGAAAAAGGAGCACAGATTTATACTGCTTCCCGAACTGCATCGGATGAATGGCCGGAAGGAGTGAACTATATTAAGTTTGATGTTTTATCTGAAGGAGCATCAATAATTGATTTTTTACCCGAGCAAATTCATGGTTTGGTTTATGCAGTTGGAAGCATAACTCTTAAGCCATTTAGTCGTTTAACTGAAGAAGATTTTATAACAGAATATCGCTTAAATGTGCTTGGTGCTGTAAAAACTATTCAGCATTCTTATCGTGCATTAAGAAATGCAAAGTCATCTTCTATTGTACTGATTAGTTCTGTTGCGGCCCGTAATGGTATGAGTTATCATGCTAGCATTGCTGCTGCAAAAAGTGGGATAGAAGGTCTTGCATTATCTCTGGCAGCAGAATTTGCTTCACAGAATATACGAGTGAATGTAGTTGCGCCTTCATTGACAGATACTCCTTTAGCTTCAAGCCTTCTTAATACGCCAGAAAAACATGAAACTTCAGCCAAGCGACATCCCTTGGGCAGAATTGGTAAGCCCGAAGATACAGCGTCTGCAATTTCATTTTTATTAACCGATGAAAGCAGTTGGATAACTGGTCAGGTGCTAGGAGTGGATGGTGGAATGGGCAATTTAAAAAATCTTTAAAGATGAATTTTAGTCGGGATCATATTTTAGCTATGGAAAAACGTTACAAAACTACGTTTGTAAATAGCCTTCCCGGATATAAGTGCCTTCAAATGCTTGGAACGATTAATGGTTCAGGAATTAGTAATTTAGCACTTTTTAACTCAGTTTTTCATCTTGGGGCTAGTCCTTCTTTACTTGGCATGATATTCAGACCTGATGGCGATGAGCATGATTCATTGAAAAATATTAAGCAAACAGGACAGTACACCTTGAATAATGTTTTGTCTGAATGGTATCTTCAGGCACATCAAACAAGTGCCAGATTTCCTTCAGGGCAATCAGAATTTGAACCTTGCGGATTTAAAGAATATTTTTATAGTAATTTTGAAGCTCCATTCGTTGCTCAATCAAGTATTAAGATCGGTATGGAGATGAGAGAGATTATTGATATTTCAATCAATAATACGAAGATGCTGATTGGTGAAATTGTTCATGTTTTGATGGATGATGATGTTGTTGCCATAGATGGTTATGTAGATCATATAAAAGCCGGGACGGTTACAGTTACAGGATTAGATAGTTATTTTGAAACCAAACATTTAGGCAGATTGCCGTATGCTAAATTTGCTTAATGTATCTTTTAGTAAAATTCAAAAAATATTTTGAGTACTACTAAAATTGACACCTTAATAATTGGAGCAGGGCTCGCAGGATTAACTGCTGCGCGTGTCTTGAAGTTAGCTGGCAGAAAGGTAAAAATCATTGAAGCTTCAGATGGGCCGGGGGGAAGGGTCAGGACAGATGAAGTCAATGGATATTTACTCGACAGAGGCTTTCAGGTTTTTCTTGCCGCATACCCTGAAGCAAAAAATTTTCTTGATTATAAAACACTTGATCTTCAGGCTTTCAACCCAGGCTCTATCATTCTTACTGATTCTGGTATAGATGAAATTGGTGATCCACTTAGAGACGCTTCTTCTCTGATTAGAACGCTCAAATCACCTATTGGTACTTTTAGTGATAAATTAAGATTATTATATCTTCGATTAAAACTGGCTGGTATTAGTATTGATCAGATTTTTTCTAAGAAAGAAATTACGACATTAGAATACCTTCGAGCTTCTGGATTTAGCAAAAAAATTATTTCTGATTTTTTTGCTCCTTTTATGGCTGGAATTTATCTTGAGCAAAAGCTGGACACTTCTTCTCGAATGTTTGAGTTTGTATTTAAAATGTTTAGCGAATCAGATACCACTATACCCGCTAAAGGCATGGGTATGATTCCCCGCCAGCTCGCTGAAGATCTATCTGTAGAAGAATTGATCTTGAATGAACGTGCCATAAGTATTGATGGCAATAAGATTATAACTGCTTCAGGAAATGTTTATAATGCGTCTTCAATTTTAGTGGCTACTACTGCCGATTGCATACCAGTGCCATTTCACCATAGTCTAATCAAGAAAAAATCAGTAACCTGCATGTATTTTTCAGCTGAAAAGGCTCCTTATCAAAAGGCCTTGATTGCATTGAATGCTATTCCTGATAGACTGGTAAATAATATAGCTGTCATGAGCAATGTTTCTTCCTTTTATGCTCCAGAAGGGAAATCACTAATTTCTGTTTCTCTTTCTGGCAATGAACAATTTATAAAACAGGATGAGCTTGAATTGAAAGTAAAAGAAGAGTTGAAATTCTGGTTTTCAGAATGTTCTAACTGGACACATATTAAAACCTATACTATTCCATATGCTTTGCCTAATAATACTTATGTAATAAATGATATTATTTCATCTTCATTGAGAATAAATTACTCTACTTTTATTTGCGGTGATCATTTATTAAACGGATCTATCAATGCTGCCATGAAAAGTGGACGAATAGCTGCAGAGGCTATTCTTTCCACATAAAAAATTATTTCTATCTAAAATGAAAAGTTACAAATTAATACGTCAGCTTCTTAATCTTGTTGAAGATTTTGAAAGTGAAAATACAGATAGAGAATTGAGTCTGAGTGAGTTTTCAGGCTTCCTGATCAATCATCTTAGCCAAGCTAATTCAGAATCTGCAGTGGATGTTCGCTTTGGTAATAATTATGATCATTCCAAGCGATCAGCCTACCAGATTGATAATACGATCGGCCGATTATTTATTTATATGAGTCGCTATGCAAAATCCTATATCAAAAAGACATTGGATGGTACTCCGCTTCAAAGTCCTGAAGATTTTACTTGTCTGGCTATTCTCCTTAGTCATGACAGTCTTTCAAAAAGTGAATTGATTAGTAGAAATATTCAAGAGAAAACCTCAGGTACTGAGGTGATCCGTCGTTTGATCCAAGCTGGATTGGTTTCCCAATTGGATGATATACATGATAAAAGATCCAAGAGTATCTCCATCACAGATCAAGGTAAACAGTTGTTATACCGCGTGTTTGAGGATATGAATGATGTAGGCAAAATGGTTACTGGAAACTTAAGCTTAACAGAAAAATTGAATCTGCAATACTTATTGCAGAAATTGGATACCTTTCATTATAAGCTACATGAAGATAAAGCTATTCAAAGCAAAGATGATATTCGTCATCATTCAAAAATGCTTTGATACGGAGTCTTATATTTTCTGATTCTTTTTATTTAAATAAAACTAGTAAAATAGCAGCTAGATAATTTCAAATTGATGACCGTAATATTTTTTGAAAATTAGGTTATGCTTGCTTATTAATTAACCAGTAACATTGTTCTGATCTGCTGAACAGTGTTATTCTGTAACCTTGCATAATAAACCCCAGGTAAATATCCTTCGTTTTCAAACGTGATTTTATGGTTTCCTGAATTAATATCAGCATCAACCAGTGTTTTGATTAATCTTCCTTCTGTATTAAATACTTGTATAAGTGTATGTCCGCCTGAACTCTCATAAGAGATAGTTGTTGAGGTTTGGAAAGGATTTGGATAATTACTGATAATGTTTTTTCCGGCATTTGCGATTATTAAATCAGGGCTAGTTGACATGCAGGGAGCTGATTTTTTAATAACCGGAATATTCTGGAAGTTCTTGAGCATAACATTTTCAAGAGTTGTTTCAGGAACACAGAACCATTGCTGCAAAATTGCTGCATAAATGGAGCGGAAATCATATTGCATGGGTACATTGTCTGCAGCACCTGTCGTTAAATTGATGATCGGACTGGTACCTGATACATCATTCTGGGCATAATGTCCAAAAACAAATAGTGGAGCCGCTGCTCCATGATCAGTTCCTCCGCTTGAATTGGATTTGATACGTCTTCCAAATTCAGAAAAGGTCATTCCGATTACTCTTTTACTTGAATTTAGGAATTCCAGATCATCCATAAAGGCTTTGATTCCTTCTGAAACTTTTTGCATCAGAATTGCGTGTGTTCCGGTTTCAGTGGCATTTGAGTTAACCTGCTGGGCATGTGTGTCAAATCCTCCAAGGCTTACCATGTATATTCTTGTTTTTAAGCCACCGGCAATCAAACGCGCAACAATTTTCAATTGATCTGCAAGGCTGTTCCCTGTAGGATAACCTGAAAACTGCTTAGTTACTTTTGCCGCTGCTCCTTTTATCACAGAGGCATATTGCTGAGTTTGTTGAGCAATCTGTCGGATATAGGTTAGTTCTTTTCCTCCCCTAGTATTTGGGGCTGTTCCCTGTATTCCATTGATCAGGTTGTAAAAATTAACAGGATCTGAAATAGCCATCCCCATATTTACTCCTGGTCCCTGCATAGCAGGTGAAACAAATGATCCGATTTGTATAGCAAGCGGGTCGGGCATTACACTACTTGGGTATCCTGTTGGGAAATTAGTAAATTCTTCATTTAAATAGCGCCCTGCCCATCCTGAATTGATAGTTTGATTAGAATCGGAAGCGCTAAGCCAAATATCTGTGGCTCTGAAATGTGAAAAATTGGGTTGTGGATATCCAACCGACTGAACAATCTTTAGCTTTTCATCATTAAACATAGTTTGCAGCCCTTTCATTGAAGGATGCAAACCAGTGAAACTAGTACCGTTTAATTTGAGGATTTTATTTCTAGGAATAATAATATTTGAACGGGCATTGGTAAGATTATCGTATTGGTCTATTGGGATAACCATATTTAGTCCGTCATTACCTCCATTTAGTTGAACTATAACTAATACATGGTCAGTTTCTGTTGGAGCCTGTGTAAGCGCAGAAACAAGAGGTGACTCCGCAAAGGCTTTAAAAGTAAATCCATTAATCAGTGCGGGGAATACAATTCCTGCAGGTGCTGTATGCCTTATAAAATCCCTTCTTTTCATGATAGTTGATATTCAGAAAGGTTCATAAGATATTTAAACATGGACTTTAAGCGCGTAAGAACAATAGTTCTGTTAGCTGTATTAGTCACATTTGCTTTATAGGTTACCCATGCAGCGGTCCAATATGAATCGGTTGACTGTCCAGAAAGAAGTATACTTTTCAGGAAATCTCTTACTTCTTTTGAGATATCGATCGCATAAATTATGGAAAGACTGTCGGTTATTAAAATATTCGGATCAGTAGGATTTGATAAACTATCAACAAAAGAAAGAATATCTATAGTTATATTTTTCCCATTTCTGGTATAACCATTTCCAATCATCGTATCGCTAAATTGGCTACGTCTTGGTAGTGTATCTGCATTGATCCATAACTCATGAAACTGAGGCTCCTGGTAATAGGCAGCCCACCCCGCAACACTTGGAGGATCTCCCAGATTTTGTTGCATATTTGAAGCTTGAGTACGAATATACTCATGCATGTAATAGTAATTGATTGTATCTGTTGAAAGCGGAAAAACTACATTGAACTCCCTGCATAATCCGATACAATAGTCAACAGGACCCTTGATCATACAAGCACGGTTAACGGGGTCAAAGAAATGCTCACTACTGAAAAGCGCCTTTAAAACGGGCTTTATTTCATAGTTATTACTTCTAAATAGTGCAGCAAGGGGTTCAATCACATTTTTTTCTGTCGATTCATCAATTTCATAATAAACGAAAAATCGATACAGCCTGCGACAGATATAAAGAGCTGTTTCTGGCTGCAGAAAAATCATATTGATCAACTCATCCAACTCGTTAGCGCCCGCTGCACCTGTTTTTCCTGTAATTAATGTATTATTGTAAAACGAGGAAAATTGTTTATTTCCGATATCATGCTTAGTAGAGTCAAAAGCGTAATTAATAGTTGTTGCATTGACGGTATATCCAGTTAATACTTTTGCAGCTTGTTTTACGTCACTTTCAGTATAATTTGACTTTGGACCTTTTCCAAGCGTAAATAACTCTTGCAATTCTCTTGCGTAATTTTCGTCAGGCGAAGTTTTATTATTTAGATAGCCATTAAGGTATCTTAGCATTCCTGGGTCAAGTGTTATCTCTTTTACCAGAGTTTTGAAATTGCCAAGTGCAAATTTCCTTAATAAGGCATTATGCTTGTAAGAATATCTGGCGTCATTAATATCAACAGTTTCAGTGGCAAAGTGATTATGCCAAAATAATACCATTTTTTCATGAATAGAGGTGTTCTGATTCAGCATCAATCCTGCCCACCATGATTTGAAAGATGAATGTCTATAACCTGTAGCATTCCCATCATTAGGAGCTGTTACCCAACTTTGTCCCAATGGAACAACTGGGTCAGTATAGTTAGTATTATTGTAATTATTAACTGGAGGATCAGGAGTAGGGTCTGTAGTTAATAGAAAATTCAAAACCTCATCTAAGTTCTTACCTTTTACTTTGGAGATGTCTGTAAGCTTTACACCAAAAAGTACTCGCCTTAATAGATGGGTGATTTCAGCGTTACCAAATGGGGGCGAATAAGGAAATAATCCTGTATTTGTTCTAAATCCTATAGATTTTGACTGAGTATTGGCGGTAATGAAACTACGTCTATCCATTAAAGACTCAAATGTTTTGTTATAAGTAAAAGTAATAAAATTTATTTTTTTTAAGGAACAGAAGATATTTTTTTAATAAATCAATGCTTAAAAAACTGTTTATGTTCTTAATTATTATCTTTTTTAAAGTTCATAGATATTTTTCAAGATAGGGTTTTTCCTCTTTTTTTTAATTTATTCAAGCAATTTTTCAATTTAATAATTAAAAAATAACAATTTCTTAATAAACTGGCGGCTAATGTTCAGACTTTGTGTTTTTCTTAAACTTAATTGTTTAGTATTAAATTTCAGTTCTCAGTTGTTTTTTTCTTACTTAGCCATTTAATTTTCATATCCACTAAATCATGAAGTATATCCTTATCAATTTTGTCTTGGCTATTGGTATTTTAGGGTACTTTTTTGTGCTTCCCGAAAGTACTTTTAAGGATCAGCCAATTGATTCAAGAAAGGCAAGTACAGTAGTGAAAACTGTTGCACAAAATTTGAATGTGCCATGGGAAATTGCCTGGGGGCCGGATAATAAGATATGGATTGCTGAGCAACAGGGTCTGATTAGTAGGATAGACCCACTTACAGGAAGTAAGGAAATTTTACTCAAGCTAAATGATGTTTGGCAGTTGCGTACAAGTGGGCTGCTTGGTATGGCGCTTCATACCGATATGAAGAAAAATCCATATGTTTTTTTAGACTATACCATTGAAAAAGATAACAAAAAATACTCTCGTCTAGTTCGTTATACTTGGCAAAAAGACACACTATTGAGTCCAAAAGTATTGCTGGAAATTCCTGCTGCATTAGGACATAATGGATCAAGAATTGTTGTTAATGCTGGCCTGGTTTATTGGGCTACTGGCGATGCCATGAGTCTGGTTGACTCTCAGAATCCTAAAACACCGAACGGCAAGATCTTAAGGCTGAATATTGATGGTTCGGTCCCTGTTGATAATCCGATGAAGGGCAATCCTGTTTGGGCATGGGGATTCCGAAATATACAGGGAATGGCATTCTCAAAAAGTGGCCAACTCTATACCTCAGAACATGGCGATACCAATGATGATGAAGTAAATCTGATCAGTAAAAGCAGGAATTATGGATGGCCTACAGTTCAGGGTTTTGCAGAGAGTGATGCCGAAACTTCATTCAAAGGCTTGAATAGTACTGTTGACCCATTAAAAGCTTGGACTCCCACAATTGGCCCTGCAGGTCTTGATTATTATACTTCAGATAAGATTCCTGGATTAAAGAATTCACTCTTACTGGTTTCCTTAAAAGGGAAGAGCTTAAGAGTACTTAAATTGGATGCTGAGGGTAAAAATATACTTGCTGAGGATATCTATTTCGAAAACAAGTTTGGTAGGATCAGAGATCTGTGTGTTTCTCCTGCCGGCGATATTTATCTGGCTACGAGTAACCGCGATTGGAATCCGGTAGCAGGTTTTCCTAGGCCTGAAGATGATCGAATACTAATGATATCCAATCTAAGTAAATCTGATCCTCAAAATTCACTTTCTTCAATGGCGGTAGGTTCAAAGGCTGAAACTTTATATCTGCAATATTGTGCCTCATGTCATAAAGAAAATGGTTTAGGTGTGAAGGGTATCTTTCCCTCCTTGCAAAATTCACAAACCGTAGTTCTTTATCCAAAAGAGTTAATTAAAAAGATTTTGATAGGTTCAACGGGCCCGGCAACTATTAATGGAATTACGTATGATTCAGTAATGCCCTCTTTCGCATTTATGAAAGATGAAGATCTGCTAGATATTGTAACCTATATACGTTCCATGGGATCAAGCCATGCAGCTCCAATTAAGCCAGAGCTGTTTAAGCAGGTTAGAGCTTCTTTGAATAAATAGATTGTATTTTAAGATATAGTATTCATTCTTTTTGTAAGAAATTAAAACCGGATTATTAGCCATCCCGGTATTGTGTGGTTCTTTATCCTATATCATCACAGAGTCTTTTGGATGGAAGCGGGGCTTGGATAAAAAATTTCATCAAGCAAAAGCATTTTATATAGTTGCTGGAATGTCTTTAGTGCTTGAATTATTAATTAATTATGTTGGGTTTTCTCCAATAAAAGCCCTGCTATGGTCTGCTATTCTTTATGGGTTAACCGCACCTGTTTTAATTGCCATTATACTTCATATAGCTAATAATAAGAAGGTTATGGGCAATTTTACGAATAATAGATTTTCGAATCTCTTGGGTTTTGCCGCTCTTATTTTGATGACTATCGCTGCATTAGCTCTGATCTATTTGCAGATTTTTGATTGATTTTCATTATATCAGGTATGAATAATGCGAGCATATTTTTCGCCTATTATACCAAAACAATTGGCTTTTCTTGTAAATTTTCTATTATTTAGGGAAAAATTATAGATCAATTACAGGATTGCTAGGATCTTAAAGCTAAACTCATGAATTACAGACAATACGCAGAAAAATATCAGGATAATCTTTTGAAAGATGTTATTCCATTTTGGTTAAAAAATTCAGGAGACAGGGAATTTGGAGGTTTTTTTACCTGTATTGACCGTGATGGTAATGTGTTTGATACCGATAAATTTGCTTGGTTACAGTTCAGACAGGTGTGGTGCTTCAGTATGTTGTACAATCAAGTGGAACAGAAAAAAGAGTGGCTTGATTTTGCTATTCAGGGTGCCGAATTCATGAAAAAACACGGAAAGGATGAAAACGGGAATTTTTATTTTTCACTCACACGTGAAGGTCAGCCGATCATTCAGCCCTATAATATTTTTTCAGATTGCTTTGCCGCAATGGCCTTTGCACAGCTTTATAAAGCTACCGGTACAGAAGAATATGGCAAGCTTGCAATTGATACCTTTAATAATATCCTTCGCAAAAAGGATGATTCGAAAGGAAAATATAATAAAGCCTATCCTGGTACCCGCCCTTTGCAGGGTTTTTCATTACCTATGATTCTTTGTAATCTGGTACTTGAACTGGAACATCTTTTGGATAATGACTTAATTGAAAAGACCATAAACGACGGTATACATTCTGTGATGGATATCTTTTATCAGGATGATCTGGGCATTATTTTAGAAAATGTGAAGCCAGATGGTACGTTTTCTGATTCCTTTGAAGGACGTCTGGTTAATCCGGGACATGG
>CAMDKO010000058.1 GCA_945901155.1 Pedobacter schmidteae | reverse complement strand
AATGCTTTTTCCTCAGTTGTGCAATTGCCTTGATTATATTTTTTCAGGAGCTGTTTGGCTTCCGGTCCGGTCATAATTATTGTTTAATTTATGATAAGACAATTTGAAGAGGTCCAGGTAGTAGAAAAATCGAAAATATTTTTTTGGGGCTTTAATGGATATTAAAGACTGGAGTTATTGCCTAGGAGGCTAAGGTAGATTGTAAGGATAATTATGAAGATATTTAACCTCAAACGGAGTATTTTAATGGCATTATTAATCTGCTTTTTAACTGTTTTGTCGGATATATGGAGTTCCTCAGCGATTTCTTTGTGAGTGCGGTATTTTTTACGGCTAAGTTCAAAGATTTCCCGCATTTTAAATGGCAGGTTCTGAATCTCTCTTTCAATGGCTATTGAAAGATCTTTAGCACTTAATTGTTCAAGGATTGAATTCTGATGATGGTTCGCAAAATTGCTTAATGTGGACAAATAGTTGTTCTTAACCTTATCATGTCTGATCAGGTTAATTACTTTATTTCTTGCAGAAACATAGAGGTAAGCAGCAATGTTGGTTTCGGATTCTATTTGCTCAACATTTAGCCAAAGATTTGTAAAAAGCTCCTGAACAAGATCCTTAGTTTCATCCTTATCACCGGTCATTTTGAGGACATGATGGAAAATAAGCCCCCAGTATCGCTCATAAATTTCAGCGAAAGCCAGTTGATCACCCGATTTGATATAATCGAGTAATTGATTATTTGAAAGGCCACTATATAAACTCATTTTAAGGCAAGATGTTAACGAATATATTAATTCTACCTTAAATTAACGATATAGAAATTTATAATAGATTCTGACTGTTATCTCTTAAGCTTTTCTTAAGATCAATCCAACTAAAAAAAGCAGGCTGCCTGTATCAAGAGTCTGCTTCAAAAAATTTCTTCCGGATTCAAATTCCGGGTGCAGATGAATTATTTTATCGCCTCATTAACAGCCTTGCCAATATTTCCATTAGGCTCCTGAATATGCAGCAGTCCGGAAATAGTTGGAGCAATATCGGTCATATTGTATGAGTTATTTGTTTTTCCTTGCTTAATACCCCATCCCATAAATACCATTGGAATATGAGTATCTGCAGGGTTCATTGTTCCGTGGGTGGCACCCGTAGATCTTGCTGATGAACCTGAATACCAGGCCGGTTCCAAAATGATCTGAATTACCCCGCTACGCTCAGGATGATAGCCATTAATAATCTTTTCTTTATATACCGCAGGAATCGTTGAGTTTTGAGCGTTTGCAATATCTACAGCGAAAGCAATACCCTCTTGTTTCTTCAGAAATTCAATTGCGACATTCTTAATGGCGCTTTCGCTTAGTTTGTTTGCTGCAATAGCTCCATTGTTCAAACTTACTGCATAATTGCTGAAGCTTATTGCGAGGTCTTTCACTTTAAACTCTGCGTATAAAGCAGTATTTAATTTTTTTAATACCGATGAACTTTCAAACACGCCTGTGCTGATCTTGTTGTCTGCAAGGAATCCAGAATTGTGTTGAACAGCATGATCGGCAGTGAGAAATACGGTGTAATTTCCTTTTCCCACTTTCGTGTCCAGGTGACTGAACAATATTGCCAGATCGCGGTCAAGGCGTAAGTAAGTATCTTCTACTTCAATAGAATTTGGACCGAATTGGTGTCCGATATAATCAGGTGAAGAAACACTGATCGCTAAAAAATCTGTGATCGCATCAGCACCAAGGCCTTCATTATCAACAGCTGCTTTTGCCAGATCCAAGGTTAGTGAGCTGCCGTATGGAGTACTGGTTATTAGTCCCAAACCGCTGCTTAGCATCGCTGAAGTTTTTACCGGAAAAGTTGAACTTGACATGCCCGCAAACCGACCTTCATATGGAACGTCGTCTTTACTGCTTTGCAAATAGGTATTGATCGGATATAAAGTATTCCAATCCTGTTTCAAATATTTTTCAGGGTATTTTTGATCGTTAAATTTGCTTACCCATGACGGAAGTGTCTTCATATAATAAGTACTGCTGATCCAGTTACCAGAACCGCCATCATACCAATATGCAGCATTTGCAGTATGGCCTCCCGGCAGGATAGAACCGCGGTCTTTGGATGCAATTGCAATAACCTTTGATCTAAAATTTGTTGCCAGTCTCAACTCATCTGTCATAGATGTAACCAGCATGTTTTTTGGCGACATTTTACCAGCTGATTCAGAGTTACTACCCACTGTAGAAACTGTAGAGTCGGCTGCGCAGTACATTGTTTTTCCGGTAGCTTGAATAATCCATTCATTACCTGTTATGCCATGAATTGCAGGAACTGAGCCTGTATATACTGTTGAATGTCCAATACCTGTTACACTTGGAATGTAGTTTATGTAAGCGTTCTCGCATGAGAATCCTTCATTAAGCATTCTTTTAAAGCCTCCGTTGCCATAACGCTCATAAAAACGATATAAATAGTCCCAGCGCATTTGATCAACCATAATTCCTACCACTAATTTTGGACGAGGAATATCTGAATTTTTTGATGGGCTTATTGATTTTACCTGCTGAGCATTTAAAGAAATTGCAGAAAGGCATAATAAGGAGATTAACAGAATTTTAATTTTCATTTTATTGCAATTGTAAGATTGTTTTTATAAAAATAGGGCTTAGATTTTGATTGTTTATGGCTTCAATCGTATGAATGAAACCATAATCAAATATCATATTTTAAAATCAGGTAATTTGTAAAGAAAACAATACCTAATTGTTATTATTCAAATACTTATTCAATAAAATAATGACTTATTCTTTTGTTTGGGTTAAACGGCAAAGATTTCTTTTTTTGTGTAAT
This sequence comes from Pedobacter schmidteae, assembly GCA_945901155.1. Lineage (GTDB taxonomy): Bacteria > Bacteroidota > Bacteroidia > Sphingobacteriales > Sphingobacteriaceae > Daejeonella > Daejeonella schmidteae_B. The sequence continues at coordinate 11,450 of CAMDKO010000058.1, read as the reverse complement.
TGTTTTTCATGATCACACTTCCAACATAAATTGCTCCCTTTTCAACCTGTAAACTATTGGTATGCAGTTCGCCAAGAATTTTTCCGGAGCTTTTTATATCAATAGAATCAGCTTTTACTGTACCATTTATTGTTCCAAAAATTACGATTTCGCGGGTATGTACATTACCTTCAATCAGTCCGTTTTCTCCGACGATAAGTCCTTCGCCAATAAAAACATCTCCTTTAATATGGCCATCTATCCTGACAAAAACATCAGATTCTATTCTTCCTTCAACAATGCATCCTTTGCTGATTAAAGTTGGTGTTGATGTAGATTTTTGAATTGCCATCAGCTTAGTTTAAATTAAGGAATTTACGCGGATTGACTGGTTTGCCATTTTTACGAACTTCATAATGGAGGTGATTTCCTGTTGAATGCCCGGTTGAACCAACGCGCCCAATAACTTGGCCAGTGTTCACCACTTGACCTTCCTTTACATTGATTTTTGATAAATGTCCATATAAAGTTTCAAGATTGTTTTTGTGACGAATTCGGATACATTTTCCATATCCCTGAAACCAGCCGGCAAGGATTACTTTGCCATCGGCAGTACTTTTTACAGCATCTCCTCTTCTACCTTTGAAATCAAGGCCAGCATGAAATTCAACTTTTCCTCTTTTTACCGGATCGCTGCGATAGCCAAAGGTTGAATTAATTATATAATTGGCAGGGTAGCCTATTGGGGTAAAAGCTACACCCATCAGGATCTCTTTTAGTCGATCGTCATATAAAGCATAGGTATCTTCTAAACTAAGCTCATCAACAGCCTGGTCATTTCCACCTATATTGCTTACTGCAAATCCTTTTATACCTCTTTTTTTGAGGTATTCATTGATTTTTTTAAGTTTATTTTCAATGCTCTGAATGTAGTTTCGTGCTTGTACAGTGTCGGCAGGTGCAGGAATCTGACCTTTTAATCGAGCAATTTCTCTAGTATAAGCAATCTTTTCTTTTTCCTTCTTGCTGATCTCCATTGAAAGAAAAACAATTATTCCTGCAAGTGATATTAAGGTAATTACAATCGAAAATGCATAATGCTTTAATCTATTAATGTGTTTTGTTTTAACACGCATAGATTTGGTTTCACCTTTGTTAGAACCAACAATTAATACAGTACTAAAGTCAGATTTTGAAAACATGATTGTTGTTAAATTCTAAAATTATTCTTTCCGAAAGGATATTTTTAAAAGGCTAATTTACATTTTTTATAAGGTTTTATTAAAACATTTTGTCATTTTTATAAAATGTTTGAGTGGTAATTCGTATCATATTTTGATTTTTTTTATTGCCCTAATTTAAATTGGCTAAAGTATTTAGCTGTAGAAATCCAGCATTTTTTGGATATGCATAAGTATCATTCTGAAAAGAAACCTTGAATTTATTTATAATGGCTTAATTTTAAACAATTCTTAAAATGATTACCAAGTCAGTAGATTTTTTAAAGAATATTTTCGGCAGAAAAACTGCTAAAAAAGAGATTGTCGCAGATTTTCATACAACAATTATTAAGGTTGACGATAATTTTATTTCAGCAAGTTCAATAATCCTAGATGAAAAATTATTCGGCAATATTTTTTCTTTGAAAGAGGTAAATATCACTGCCCCTTCAGAAATTTCAGGCAATATTATATCTCGTTCTTGTATTATTAGTGGTGTAGTGTCAGGTGATATTCGTTCGTCTGAATATGCAGAGATAAAAAGTACAGCCAATATTGCCGGAAATATTTTGACTAGGTCTATTACGATCGAACCTGGAGCAATAATAAATGGTTCAATTCGTATCGATGGTGAAATTGACGAACGTGAGCTTATAGAAAAGGTTGAAAGTAGGCTTCAGTTCAGAAATCAGGCAGATACTTTTACTGTTCCTTACCTAATGGTAGAACAACCTGATCGAGAGGATGATCCTGAAAATGAGTTGCAACCAAAATCTGTACCCCTAACAGATAGTTAATCAGAAGTTAACAAGAGAACATTGTAATAAGCAAATTTGGAAATCAGCAAATGGGATTTCGCTTATTCAGCATTGTATATTATTAATCTGTAAATAAAATGGAGTTCTCAAAATTTCTTTAGTTAGAACCTTTATTTAAACCTTTTTTTATTCCGGAATTTGCTGACTTAAACAATGAAGCGTCCCAAAGCCCCAAATTAGGTCAATTGCACTGATTGGAATGATAGTTCTGTCAGGAAAACAATTTGCAATGATTTGGAGGGCCTCAGGGTCTTTTGCATCGTTAAACACAGGAACAAGTACTGATTTGTTTAGAATGAGAAAATTTGCGTAGCTGGCAGGCAAGCGCAAGCCATCAAAGTGTAGTTGACCGGGCATAGGTAAGCTAACAATAGTTGGTGCTTTCCCGTTTTCTAATTTAGCATGCTTAAGGCGTTTCAAATTTTCTTGCAAGGCATGATAATTACTGTCTTTGGGATCAGATTCTACTACGGTTATGATCGTATTTTCATTAACAAATCTGCACAGATCATCAATATGGCCGTGGGTATCATCGCCCGCTATTCCATCAGCAAGCCAAATGGTATTCGTAACTCCTAGAAATTCTTTGAAGATTGCCTCATAATCAGTTTTGGTAAATCCAGGGTTTCTTACCTGAATATCAGGATGCATCAGGCATTCTTCTGAAGTAATTAAGGTTCCTTTCCCATTTACATCGATAGCGCCTCCTTCAAGAATTACAGGCTTGCCTTTGTACATGACCTGCGTAGGTGGGATATTTAAAAATGAGGAAACTGCTGAGGGTATAGTTCTGTCAAGTTGAAAGTTCTTGTATTTAGCCCAAGCATTGAAGTTGAAATTTAAGGCCTCCCTTTTACTTCCTTTTTTAATAATGATCGGACCGGAGTCGCGCATCCAACTTCTATTAGTTTTCTGGATAATATAGGATACATTTTTTAGCTCTACATGAGCTTTCTTAAGCATTGCATGAACTTTTTCCTTTATCTTTTGATTCGCTACAACTAGGAAAACTTGCTCATAGCTTGCTATTTTTTTTATGAATTCAACAAAAGCCCACTGAACTGCCCCAAATTTTCCTGGCCAGTCATTTCCGTTAGTTGGAAAACAAAGTAGTATCCCTTGCTGTTTTTCCCATTCAGCGGGAAATCGTCTTTCAGTACTCATATTAACGAATCGCTCTTTTTGTGATATCACCATAAGCATCAATCCTTCGGTCTCTGAAAAACGGCCAGTTTTGGCGTACATTTTCCTGTAGTGTGAGGTCAACTTCAGCGATCAGAATCTCTTCCTGATCATGAGATGCTTGTGCCAGTATCTCACCCTGCGGACCAGCAATAAAAGAAGAGCCCCAAAATTGAATTCCTTCAGTACCGGCCACGTATTTTTCTAATCCGATACGGTTTGCTGCAGCTACGTAAACACCATTCGCCACGGCATGTCCCTTCATTACATTCATCCAGGCCCCATGTTGTTTTTCGCCGAATTCGGCTTTCTCTAATGGGTGCCATCCAATAGCAGTAGGATAGAATAATACCTCTGCTCCCTGCAAAGCTGTTAGTCTTGCAGCTTCTGGGTACCATTGGTCCCAGCAGATTAGCGTACCTATTTTGCCTTTTTGGGTTGGAAAAGTTTTGAATCCAATATCTCCGGGCGTGAAATAGAATTTCTCATAAAAATGAGGATCGTCTGGGATATGCATTTTGCGGTACAATCCAGCTTCTGAGCCATCGGTATCAATAATGTATGCACTATTATGATAAATACCTGCCATTCTTTTTTCAAAGAAAGGTACAATGATTACTACTCCAAGTTCTTTTGCAAGCGCGCTAAAAGCAATAAAAGAGGTGCTATATAGCGGTTCAGCTAATGCAAAATTGTCTGTATCCTCGGTTTGGCAGAAATAATGACTGCTGTATAATTCTGGTAGTGAGATAACTTCTGCTCCTTTTTTGGCCGCCTCACGTACCCAAGCAATGCATTTTTTTAGATTATTTTCTGCAATATCATTCAGATTTAGCTGTAATACAGCTATCTTATAGGTGCTTTTTGACATATTGGAATGTTATAGGAACCGTAAAAATGCAAAATTAGTGATTTTATTTAATAAGGCAGAGCTAGTTTGAATGGCTTTAAGCAACAGCCAGCAAATACATGCTCTTTTGCTTACTTAAATGTCAATCCTATTCCTAAGCGAATGCTTCCTAAATCAAAGTTTTTGTCAATCGCAACTATTGTATTTGCTGGGAAGTTGAATTTCTGATAATTATAACCTGTTTGGAGGCCTAAATTTAAGCCCTTATTAACAGAAAAGGAGTAGGATAAACCAGCACCTGCTGTTAATCCTTTATTTAAATTATTGAAAAGTTTTACTGCATAACCCCCATAAACATCAACTTTTAAACCAATAAGGTCTGGATTCAAGTAGTATGAAGCATTTAGAGTGATTGGCAGTGTATTATAACTTGCTCCATTGGCCTTACGGTAATTATCTGTTCCCAATGCGAATCCAATTCCCATATGCTGATCAAGAAGCTTGGTAACGCCTGTTCTGGTTCGTAAACCACTAAACTTCGAATTATCAGTTAAAGACGTGCTGTTTTGAATTAAAGCGCTAACCTCTGTATAGTTGATCAGTCGTCTTTGTTGGGATTGTGCGTTTAGGTTCAGCATACACATTGCGGAGATGAAAAATATTTGGGCTACTATTTTCATATATTAATTAGTATTTTATTCATGATTAAAGCGAATATAATCACATTAAAAGGAAGTCTTTAATGCTTTTTATATAATTTTAACCCGTAGCGAGATCAATGCGGATCTTAACTCTTCAATACGAATGGCACTATCATTTACATCCTTAAATTCTGGTAGCAATGGTAATTGTTATTACATTGAAAATCAGCAGGATGCTATACTTGTAGATGCAGGAATCACTTGTCTTGAAACCGAAAAGCGAATGGAACGTCTTGGCTTATCCATGAGTAAGGTGAGAGCTATTTTTGTATCCCACGAACATTCTGATCATATCAAGGGCGTTCCGGTAATTGCCAAAAAATATAAACTCCCTGTTTTTATAACGGATGGCACTTTAAAAATGTCTGGATTTAGTTTAGAAAGTCATCTTTTAAAAACGTTTATAGCTCATGAGGCGGTTCAAATAGGAGATCTTGAAATTACAGCTTTCCCTAAATTTCATGATGCTGCTGAGCCACATAGCTTTATTATTAGTTACAATGGAATTACTATTGGCGTATTTACTGATATCGGAATTCCATGTGAGCATGTGATTCGTTATTTTTCCAGTTGTCATGCAGCTTTCCTTGAGGCAAATTATGATGAAGAGATGCTTGAAAACGGTCAATACCCCCATCATTTAAAAGCAAGGATCAGGGGTATACATGGTCATCTTTCTAATAAGCAGGCACTCGAATTATTCTGCACCAGTGGCACTCATATGAGCCACCTCCTGCTTTCGCATCTATCCAGAGATAATAATAATCCTGATCTTGTTCTTGAATTATTTAAGAGTAAATCGCAAGGTACCGAGATCATTGTGGCATCTAGAGAAATGGAGAGTAAAGTTTATCATATTAATTCTCAGCCAGCTGTACAGTCAGGGAAAACTGCATCGACAAAATTTGGTCAATATTCTTTATTCAGCTGATTCTTTTCTGTTAATTTTTATTGTTTGGGTTAGACCCTCATTTTTAGAAATTTAATTGATCCTATTATTAAATAAGGCTTTTCATTAGCACCTAACAATTGATTTTGTTACCTTAGTATATAAAATATTAATCGCTTTATGTTACTGCTCATCCTGAATAGCATTTTCTGCCTTTCCTTTTTGGCATTTGCCTGGGTTAATTTAAATGACAGTGATTCCTGGTTTTGGGTACCTATTTATATGGCGGCGTCAATTTTATGCGGGCTTGCAGAATTTCAGTTTTTTTACCCGCTGGCCTACCTTGTTCTTATCGCATTTTATCTGATCTATGCATTAATTTTATTCTTTGGTAAGGATGGTGTCCGTGATTGGATAACCAAATATCATACTCCAAGTATCACTGAAAGTATGAAGGCAACAAAACCTTATATAGAAAAGACCCGTGAATTTTTTGGGTTACTGATTATTTCAGCAGCTCTAGCCTTAAATTATTTTATGTCAGGTGGTATTTGATCTCGAATTCCTTATTTAGGCGTAAAATTCTTCCTGATTTTTGTTAAATTTCGCAATAATTAATTTCTTCTGATATTCAATTTTGTAAGCATGTTTGATTACGATGCAGAAAGATTTAGGGTACTCATCACTGAGCTCACCCGTTCCAATGTTACTGAAGAAACCTGGCATTGGTTAAGTGAAAAATTCCTAGCTCCTGAAACTTCAGCTATTAATTCAGCTTTTTCTATGATGCCTCGGAAAACAGGGAAATTGCCAATAATTAGGAATAATCAATTATGGGTTGAAATTGAAAAGCTCAAGCCTGGTTTCACTTTAGAAGGCTGGACAATTGACAGACTAGGCCGGCTTTGTTTACTCTTACAGCTTGATCCTACAGATAAAGAAAAATATGTTAAAACTATTGAGAATTTATTTCTCGCTGCCGAGGTAAATGAACTGGTAGTACTATATTCTTCGTTGCCTTTATTTGCATGGCCAGAATTATGGTTAATGAGATGTGCGGAGGGTGTTAGGAGCAATATCGGACTCGTTTTAGAAGCAATTATGTATAATAATCCTTACCCAATTAGCTATCTTGATGAAAAAGCATGGAATCAGCTGATTCTTAAAGCTTTTTTTACAGGCAAGGATTTAAATAGAATATCTGGGATTGATGAACGCGCTAATGCTGAACTTGCCTCTACACTTGTTGATTTTGCCCATGAACGCTGGGCAGCGAATAGGAAGATAAATCCACATCTTTGGCGTTTAACTAGTAAATTTATTGATGATGACCTTTTAACTGATCTCAAAAGACTGTTTGAGGAAGGTAGCCTCAGAGACAGGCAGGCTGCAGCGCTAACGGCCTATCAGTCTGATTCTGACTCGGCTAAGAGCTTGTTAAAGTCTTATCCCGAACTGTTAAAAGCAATCGAAAACAAAGAACTTAACTGGAGCAGTCTTACTCCTGAAGAATAAATATTTAATTAGTGTATTATGTGTTGCAGCCATTCATTTGACGACAGAAAACCCCAGATTGTAGCTGAAGCTATGAATCTGGATATCATAAAGGGTATGAAATTTTTTGACCCACATGTTCACATGAGCTCCAGAACTACCGATGATTATCAGGCAATGGCCGATGCGGGAATTGTGGCATTGATTGAGCCTGCTTTCTGGTTGGGCCAGCCCCGTACTGGTATTGATAGCTTTCGTGATTATTACAGCAGCCTGGTAGGTTGGGAAAGGTTTCGCTCGTCCCAATTTGGAATTAAACATTATTGTACCATCGGGTTAAACTCGCGCGAAGCAAATAATGAACGATTGGCCGAAGAAGTAATGGAACTCCTGCCACTTTTTATCTATAAAGAAGGCGTAGTTGGGATAGGTGAAATTGGTTTTGATGACCAAACCGCTGCTGAAGATAAATATTACCGAATGCAGCTTGAACTTGCCAAAGAAGCAGGACTCCCAATTCAGATACATACTCCTCACAGGGATAAGAAAAAAGGTACCCAACGAAGTATGGATATTGCCATTGAGCATGGCATAGATCCTAAAATGGTAATTATCGATCATAACAATGAGGAAACGGTAAAAGAAGTTCTTGATCGGGGATTCTGGGCAGCATTTACAATATATCCCTTCACTAAAATGGGGAATGAGCGTATGGTAGAGCTCGCAAAGTTGTATGGTCCGGAGCGCATCATGATTAACTCTGCAGCAGATTGGGGTATCAGCGATCCCTTAGCTGTGCCTAAAACGGCTGCCTTGATGAAGTTGAAGGGGATTAGTGATGAAGATATTAAAATGATCACTTATTCTAACGCGATCGCAGCATTTGCACAAAGCGGGCAGATTGATGAGAATGATTTCATCACTCCCTTATCAGTTGATCAAACAGAAAAATTCGCAGGTAACACTGTGCTTCGGGGTGGTCAGCAACCAAGAACAGATAAATCATCGATTATCATCAGCTAGGCAGGTTTGAAAAAGATCATGAACTTTTTTCGGTTAATGCGACCGGCAAACATTGTAACTTCTGTTGCGGATGTTTTGGCAGGCATTGCAATTTCAGGCTACTTTCTGACTTTTGAAACCGACTATTTACCGGTTTTAATGCTTTGTATTTCTACGATAGGATTATATGGAGGTGGGATTGTATTTAATGATGTTTTTGATGCTGACTTGGATAAAATCGAACGACCTGAACGGGCAATACCCAGTGGGGCTGTAAAGTTGAATGAAGCTATTTTCCTAGGGGCTTTTCTTTTATTATCGGGTATTGCAGCTGCCTTTACAATCGCTGCCCTGTCCGGAATTATTGCAATTTTGATTGCTTTTTTTGCGCTACTCTACAATAAATATGCAAAACACCATTCATTTCTAGGGCCGTTGAACATGGGACTCTGCAGAGGGTTAAATCTTTTACTTGGAGTCAGTATTATTGCTTCTGCTCTTCATGAGTGGTATTTTCTTGGGTTAATACCCTTGATCTATATTTTTTCTATCACCATGATCAGTCAGGGAGAAGTACACGGGTCGAATAGAAATAAGCTCTATGCTGGAGCTTTTCTATATCTCCTAGTAATCAGTAGCATGCTTTACCTATCTTTCAACAAAGGTCAGCTAATAATCGCCTTATTTTTCATCATCCCATTTGCATGGATGATATTCAGACCCCTGTTTATAGCAATTAAGGAACCTCTTGGAAAAAATATTGGCAAGGCAGTTAAAGCAGGAGTTATTTCTCTAATCTTGATGGATGCTGCTTGGTCGGCAGTTTTTGGATCTCCAGTTGCAGCAATCTGCATTGCATTATTGCTGCCATTATCTTTGTGGCTTGCAAAACGTTTTGCGGTTACTTAATTGAAAACTATCTTTATCAGATTTAAATAACAGGCCTAGCCCATTATTTGCAAGAGCACATACCTACTATGAAATACATTCAACAATCATTCCAAGTAAAATTTGAATACAAAGTATTTTTCACTTCCGGACTTTTTAGCCCATCGAATACGCTGTTGAATGATTTTTTGAAAGGCCCTGGTATTATACGTAAAATTCTTTTTGTTGTAGATGAAGGTGTTGGTATTGAGGTGGTTCAGCAGTTGAAAGAGTATTTCAAAGTGCATCATGCTGTACAATTAGTTCCTGAAATTGTGATCGTTCCTGGGGGCGAGATCCTAAAGAATAATATCAAATATTTTGATCAGATACTAGCGACTGTGAATGAGCATAAGATAGACAGGCATTCATATATTGCAGCTATTGGTGGTGGTTCTGTATTGGATCTTGTGGGATATGCTGCTGCAGTGTCTCATCGGGGTATCCGGCATATACGAATACCTACTACAGTATTATCACAAAATGATTCCGGTGTTGGTGTTAAGAATGGAATTAATTATTTCGGGAAGAAAAATTTTCTGGGAACCTTCGCTCCGCCAATTGCAGTTTTTAACGATGAACTTTTTATAGAAACCCTCACAGATCGCAATTACAGATCAGGTATCTCTGAAGCTGTGAAAGTTGCCCTCATTAAAGATTCCGTATTTTTTGAATGGATTGAGAACCATGCAGATGCGTTGGTTAAGCGCGAGCGTCAAGCAATGAATTATCTGATATGCAGATGTGCTGAACTGCACATGCAACATATTGCAGGCCTTGATCCATTTGAATCAGGCTCTTCCCGCCCGCTAGATTTTGGTCATTGGAGTGCCCATAAGCTTGAGCAGTTGTCCAATTTTGACGTATTGCATGGCGAAGCAGTAGCGATGGGAATTGCCCTTGATACCGTCTATTCTAATTTAATTGGTTATTTGTCTGAACCAGAGACCCAAAGAATTATCGATCTTTTAAATAAGCTTGGTTTTGATCTGGTACATCCGATGATGGATGTAAATGATGATAGCTCACCAATCCTGCTGGGATTGGAAGAATTTCGTGAACACCTAGGTGGCGAGCTGACCATTATGCTGCTTGAAAAAATTGGACAGGGTATTGAAGTTCATGAAATAGATCCTGAAATACTGAAAAAAGCTTCCCATTTATTACGGGTTAAGGCATGAAACTTGCGTCTGGACATTTAAGCTATTGCACCAATATACATGCAGGTGAAAGTTGGATGGATCATTTTGAGGCCATAAAGAAAAATTTTCCTATTATAAAAAAAGAGGTAAGCCCTGGGCAGCCTATGGGTATTGGTTTACGTTTGTCAAATTCGGCCAGTACCGACCTCCTTGATCCGGATTCAATACAGATTTTTAAAGACTGGTTGAATGAGCATGAGGCCTACGTTTTTACCATGAATGGCTTCCCTTACGGCGATTTTCATCATGCAATTGTGAAGGATCAGGTTCATGCGCCCGATTGGACAAGCCAAGAGCGACTTGAATATACGATCAGGCTTTTTAAGATTCTTGCTGAACTTTTACCGCAGGGCATGGAAGGCGGGATTTCTACCTCTCCGCTTAGTTATCGACATTGGTTTCCGACCAAAGAATTGTCTGAAGAGTCAAAAAACAGAGCAACCCGCAATATTATTCTTGTAGCCGAACAATTGTATCAATTCAACCTAACGAATGGCATACGAATGCACCTGGATATTGAACCAGAACCCGATGGCATGCTTGAAACCGGGGCTGAATTTATAGCCTGGTATGAAAATATGCTGATCCCGATGGCAAAGTCAATATTGACTGTTCGTTTGAACATGAGTGAGTCAGAGGTTGAAGCCTGTATTAAAGAACATATTTGTTTATGTTACGATGTCTGTCATTTCGCCATTGGATATGAACAACATATTGAAGTTTTGCAACAGCTTGATAAAAAAGGAATAAGAACAGGAAAGATTCAGATTAGTGCAGCGCTAAAAGCGGATATGCCTGCCGATATTAATTCGAGAACAGGTATAGTTGAAGCATTTTCAAAATATAATGAATCCACCTACCTGCATCAGGTAGTTGGCAGAAATTTGGATCAATCCTTGATTCGGTACAGAGATCTTCCAGAGGCTTTGGCCGACTCGTTAAACCCGATGGTGAATGAATGGCGTGCACATTTCCATGTTCCTGTATTTGCTGAGAACCTCCAACTTCTGAGCTCTACTCAATCGGATATTGTTGAAGTTTTGAATATTCAGAAAAGTATGCCTTTTTCTAATCATTTAGAAGTTGAAACGTATACCTGGGAAGTGCTTCCTGAATCGTTAAAAATGCCCATTGATCAGAGTATCATTAGGGAGTTGAACTGGGTTAAAGGCCTATTAGAATAAAA
>CAMDKO010000057.1 GCA_945901155.1 Pedobacter schmidteae | reverse complement strand
AATCTGGGTATGCTTTTACAAGATTACCTTCAGTTGAAGGGAAAATTTGAGGTGGTACTTTGTCAGGATGGAGAAGAGGCTTCGCGTGCGTTCACCAGAGAGCATTTTGATATCTGTATTTTTGATGTGATGATGCCTAAAAAGGATGGGTTTACGCTAGGCAAAGAAATACGCAGTATAAACCCTGGTATTCCAATCATATTTGCAACCGCAAAGGCCATGTTAGAAGATAAGGCTGAAGCGTATAATCTGGGAGGCGATGATTATATCACTAAGCCATTCCGGATCGAGGAGCTACTTTTGCGAATAAATGCCCTACTGAAGAGAGTAGCAGAGCCGGGTAAGACCGAAGCTTCTGATATTCCTTCAAAATTCGAGATCGGAAATTATAAGTTCGATTATACTGCTCAGCTAATAACCAATGGAGAAGCCCAGCAAAAGGTATCAACCAAAGAGGCCGAACTTCTTCGATTATTATGCCTGAAAAAAAATGAGGTTTTAACTAGAGAAGAGGCTTTATTATCTATTTGGCATGATGATAATTATTTCAATGGCCGCAGTATGGACGTGTTTCTGAGCAAATTGCGTAAGTATTTAAAAGCAGACCCAAGAGTTGAAATTATCAATGTGCATGGTAAAGGGTATAAGCTTCTGGTAAGCTAAGATCAATCTAATTTCTGTATATTTAATAAAGACTGTTTATGAAATACCCATCCTTAGAGGCTCTTATTCAATCATTTAAAAAGGCCATTTTCCGTTTCCCGCTCGAAATACTGTTTGCCCTGACAGGTACGTTGTCTGCCACGATCTCTATTGAAATTGTTGATATCAACCATAATGCAGAAAGTTATTTAATAAGGTTGATCCTAGTTTCAGTTCTTGGCCTTTCTTTATCCTTGTCTGCCACATTATTTTCGGAGAGCCGGGCAATCAAAAAAACCTTAAAGTACGTGTTAAGGTTAGTGGTTATAGCATTATGTACCAGCTTATTTTTCCTACTTGATCCTTTAAAGCAGGAATCAGATATTCTAAAATTCTTGTTGCTGGCACTTTCATCCCATCTTCTTGTTTCATTTTCTGCTTACACCCGTTCAGGATTTATCCATGCTTTCTGGGTGTTTAACAAAACAATTTTCCTGCGGTTTTTAACCGGAGGCCTGTACAGTGCCGTACTATTCCTTGGACTTTCAGCAGCCATTGGATCGATGAACTTTCTATTCAATTTCAATTTTGAGTGGGACACATTCGTCATTCTGTGGATCTGGACAGTGGGAATGTTTCAAACGATATTTTTTCTGTCAGGTGTACCTGAAAACCTTTTTATACTTGAAGAAGATAAAAGTTATCCCATTGGTTTAAAGGTCTTTACCCAATATGTACTTATACCGCTAGCTACAGTTTATTCTCTAATTTTATTGGCCTATGAGGCTAAGATCCTCATAGAATGGGAACTTCCAAAAGGCCTGGTTGCAAATCTGATTTTAGGATATGCGGTATTCGGAATTTTGTCATTATTACTGATCTATCCAGTACGGAATCTGGATGAGAATAAATGGCTGAAGAAATTCAGTCAGAGCTTTTATTATGTTCTCATTCCGTTAATTGCATTATTGATCTGGGCAATTCTTGCCAGAATAATTGATTATGGTATTACAGAAGAACGTTACTTTTTAATGGTTCTATCAGGGTGGTTGATTTTTATAACTGCCTATTTTCTGATTTCAAAAAGCCATAATATTACCATCATTCCCTTAAGTCTTTGTATTCTGACAGTCTTATCAGTCTACGGACCACAGGGTGCTTTTCAAACATCAAAGCGTTCACAGCTTAGTGAACTTATCCACTTATTTGAGAAATACGACTCTGCTGATGATGGTAAGATCAAAGCCTTAACTCGTATTCCTGTTAAGGAGGATATGCTCAGGATGGTCAATATTGTGGATTACTTGGTTGATAATCATGGTTTAAAGAGTTTTAATTTGGTGCTTGATCAGAATCTTAATGTTGTGGAAGATTCATTGCATGCATTGAACAGATCAGAGAATAAAAATATAAGGATCAATACCTGGGGATTAAGAAGTAATCAAAAGGATTGGCTTTATAAGCAACTCAAGCTCAATTCATATGATCTTGTAGGTGCTAAACTTGATTTAGGGACTAATATGTTTGAAGCTGAAAATATTGAGCTTAAACCATTGAGCAAGGCTGATTTTATGATTCAGGTAAGTCAATATCCTGACTCAGCAAAAAGCATGATCAATAATTCCAGGCTACTTATCTCACAGGTTCAGAATCAAAACAGATTTAAGGTTGAATATGGATCAGAAGTCAACTATTTTTATTTGGATACCCTGATCAATAAGCTTGATTCGGAATTCAAAAAGCAGGAGCCTCTTGCAAATGGACAGACAGTGTCTGTTTCAAGGAAATTACTTTCTCAGAATCTCGAATTAGAGGGCATAGCTATAGAAATTCTCTGGAATAACCTGAACTATAATGATCAAAAGAAATTGATCTCAGCCAATGGCGATGCCCTCATTAAAATAAAGTAAGGTTTAAAATTTCTGCTATTTGCCTGGCTTAAAGATCAAATTTAATCCCCTGCGCTAGTGGTAATTTATCTGAATAGTTAATCGTATTCGTTTGACGACGCATATAAGCTTTCCATGCATCAGATCCAGATTCTCGCCCGCCACCTGTATCTTTCTCGCCGCCAAATGCTCCCCCAATTTCTGCTCCTGAAGTCCCGATATTTACATTTGCAATACCACAATCTGATCCGGCATAGGCTAAGAATTGCTCTGCTTCACGCAGGTTCAGCGTCATAATAGCTGATGAAAGTCCTTGAGGAACATCGTTTTGCATCGCTATGGCTTCATCGAGCGTTTGGTATTTCATCAAGTAAAGAATGGGTGCAAAAGTTTCATGCTGCACAATCTGAAAATCATTTTTAGCTTCTGCGATACATGGCTTAACATAGCATCCTGATTCGTAACCTACACCTTTAAGTACTCCGCCTTCAACAATAAAATTGCCACCTTCTTCCTTGCATTTTTCAATCGAGCTGAGGTAGCTTTTAACCGCATCTTGATCGATAAGCGGACCAACATGATTATTCTCATCCAGCGGATTTCCAATTTTTAATTGTCCGTAAGCCTTTATAAGTTTATCTCTGAAGGTATTATAAACACTTTCGTGAATGATCAGCCTTCGGGTAGATGTACATCGTTGTCCGGCAGTTCCAACCGCTCCGAATACCGCCCCAACTAGCGACATTTCTAGGTCGGCATCTTTGGATATAATGATCGCATTGTTTCCTCCAAGTTCCAATAAACTACGCCCTAAACGGGCTCCCACAGCTTCGCCCACGGCTTTTCCCATACGGGTTGATCCTGTTGCCGATAATAGCGCGATGCGTTTATCATGGCTCATTAGCGCTCCAATGTTACGATCGCCAAGGATCAGGCACGAAGTGCCTTCAGGAACCTCATTAGCTTCAAATACTTTTTGGATGATATGCTGACAGGCAATGGCAGTTAGTGGAGTTTTCTCAGATGGTTTCCAAATACAAACGTTTCCGCAAACAAGTGCAAGACTTGCATTCCATGCCCAAACCGCCACTGGAAAGTTGAACGCTGAAATAATTCCTACTACACCCATTGGATGCCATTGCTCATACATGCGGTGTGCTGGTCGTTCAGAATGCATGGTCAGGCCGTATAGTTGACGCGATAATCCAAGTGCAAAATCGCAGATGTCGATCATTTCCTGTACCTCGCCATAGCCTTCCTGCAGGCTTTTACCCATCTCATAGCTAACCAGCTTACCCAGGTCTTCTTTATTTTGCCGAAGGGCATCACCAAGTTGCCGGATTATTTCACCCCTTTTTGGAGCCGGCCAGGTTCTCCATATTTTAAAAGCAGCTTCTGCTGTAGCAAGTGTATTTTGAAAATCTTCAGCGTTCGCAAAATTTACACTCGCAATTTCTTTTCCATCAACAGGTGAAACTATGACAGTACGCTGTTGGGTGTTGCTACTGCTCCACTTCTTACCTGTACTGCATGACAGATTAATATGTTGTATTCCAAGATTCTGTAATGTAGGAATGATATCTATTTGCATAAAATTTCGTATTTTTGTAAAGTTAAGCATTTCCCCTAAGGGCATTCAAAAGGATAAACACGTAACATTTTTTTAAACAGCACTATTTAATATTTATTTTCAGCCTGTTAGCTTTAAAGTGTCAGGATGTGGAAAAATAAAAACTAAATAATAAGCTATTTGCCTTAAATTGATTGCAATAGAATATATTGTTCTTTGGGCAATATAGAGGGGAAACATTCTTAATGGCATTATTTTAGGATGGAAGAAGATTTTGAGTTTGATTTTTCCGAAGATCCCAGGTTTTCGGTTGAAAGATATGAAGAGATGATCCGTAATCAGGATCAGTACTTTTTTGATGCTCAGGCATTTGAAAGTATTATTGAATACTACGTTGAAAAGAATGATCCGATTAAGGCATTGCAGGTTGTAGAATATGCAATAAATCAGCATCCCTTTGCTGCCGTCTTCTCTATCAAGCAGGCACAGTTATATTTAGCAACCAGCCAGTTCGATAAGGCATTTGATTCTTTAAATAAAGCCGAAACCTTGGAGCCTTCTGATGCGGATATTTACACTATCAGAGGTAATATTTACGAAGGGATGGAGCGCAATCAGGATGCTCTTGATAATTATGAAAAAGCATTGGAACTTGCAGAAAGTACTGACGAGATATTGTTGCATATAGCCTATGTATATCAAAGTATGGGCGATTATGAGAATGCAGTTGGCTATTTGAAGCAATGCTTAGAGCAGAACATGGAAAATCAGGATGCACTTTATGAACTTGCATTTTGTTATGATGTGCTAGATAAGCAAGAAGAAAGCATAAAATTTTACGAGCAATACATTGATAATGAGCCGTATTCTTATGCTGCATGGTATAATTTAGGGAACGCCTTCAATAAGATGGACTTATATGAAAAGTCAATTGATGCCTATGATTATGCTATTTTGATCAAAGACAATTTTGCTTCAGCTTATTTTAATAAAGGAAATGCACTGGTTAATTTGGATCGTTATTCTGAAGCCATCGATGTTTACAAGCATACCTTTGAATATGAACCGCCAAGCGGAGATACCTATACAGCTATCGGGGAATGTTATGAAAAGCTGGAACGGATGGATGAAGCACGTTCTTATTATAAAAAGGCAGTTAAGCTTGACCCTTTACAATCAGATGCTTGGTTTGGTATTGGGGTAACTCTTGATTTTGAGGATAGGTATTTCGAATCACTTTATTTTTATAGAAAGGCACTTGACCTAGATGATAAAAATGCAGATTACTGGTTCGCCATTGCTGATGCTCAGTATAAACTAAAACAGCTCGACGAATCTGAAAAGGCATACGAAAAAGTTCTGGAGCTTAATCCGGTAGATATTGAGGCATGGCTTGACTATTCATCTATATTATTTGAGCAGGATAAATTGACTGCTGCGATAGAAATTATTTCTGAAGGAATAAAAAATAATCCAGACTCAGCCGAACTGTATTACAGGATGGTTGCCTACCTTTTTGCTGCACATCAGTTCGGCGAAGCACTCATCTATCTAGAAACTGCACTAAATTCTGATCCGGCGAAGCACCATATTCTTTTTGAATATCTGCCTCAGCTGCACGAAAACAAGGTTATTGTTGATATTATTAATCGGTATACCCGTTAAAGGACTAATATAATTATTGAGGCTTCAGGTATTGATTTTTTTTTGGAAATTTGCCCAAAATTTGTTTGGCCTTCTTTTAAAAAAAAATAGTTATTCCAAGGCTTAACCAATTATTCAAAATCACTAAAATAGAATGAATTATAGTTTAAAAAATATCCCTGATCGTACACAAAAACCACGTGTTAATGGTCTTACAATGGTTATGGATAAGGGTCTTAGTGTTCGTCAGATAGAAGATTTTCTGGAAGTTGCTGGTCCGCATACTGATATTGTTAAATTAGGCTGGTCAACTTCATTTGTTACCCCTAATCTTGAGAATAAATTAAAAGTATATCGTGATGCACAGATTCCTGTGTATTTCGGAGGAACTTTGTTTGAAGCTTTTATCATTAGAAATCAGTTTGATGATTACCGAAAGATCCTAGATAAATATGATATGAAGTTTGCTGAAGTATCTGATGGATCTATCACCATTCCTCATGATGAAAAATGTGAGTACATCCGAAAACTAAGTGATCAGGTTACTGTTATATCTGAAGTAGGATCGAAAGATGCTGCCAAGATCTTTGCTCCCTATAAATGGATCAGTTTAATGAAGGCTGAGATTGAAGCTGGGTCATGGAAAGTTATAGCTGAAGCTCGTGAAAGTGGCAATGTTGGTTTATACAGAGATTCAGGAGAAGTTAGACAGGGTTTGGTTGATGAGATATTAACTCAGATACCCGCTGAAAGCATTATATGGGAAGCGCCTCAAAAGTCACAACAGGTATGGTTCATTAAATTGATAGGTACCAATATTAATCTTGGGAATATAGCTCCAGCTGATGTAATTCCTGTTGAAACTTTGCGTTTGGGACTAAGAAGCGATACTTTCGATCATTTTCTAGATATGGAAGTTAAATAAACATCTTTGTTCTTTATTTCTAAACTATAAGTTTTAATAATTGTCATGAAGAAATATGGCCTAATCGGATATCCGCTAACTCATTCTTTTTCCAAAAAATACTTTACTGAAAAGTTCTTAAGAGATGGATTGGATAGCTATCAGTATGAACTTTATCCTTTACCTAATTTAAGTGATCTGCCCGAGCTGATCAACAGTATTCCTGATCTTTGTGGTTTGAATGTAACTGTACCACATAAAATTGGAGTGATGTTCTATCTTGATAAAGTTGACCCTGCCGCCAAAGAAATAGATGCAGTAAATTGTATAAAGATTGTTAACCATCAGCCGGTAGAGGCTTTCTTCAATGGTGAACTTTCGTCTATGCAGGTTAGGCTTGAAGGTTATAATACAGATGCCTACGCTTTTGAAGAATCCTTAAAGCCTTTATTGAAAAAGCATCATCATAAAGCATTGATTCTCGGTACTGGTGGAGCATCCAGAGCGGTTGCTTATGTCCTTAAAAAATTAGGTATTGCATATAAAAAGGTTTCTAGGCGTGCTGTTGGTAAGCAGTTAACGTATAAAAAACTAAGTGAAGATATTCTGCATGATTATTTATTAATCATCAATACGAGTCCGGTAGGAACTTCACCAAATATTGATGAATGTCCTGATATTCCATATGAATTTATTTCAGGCAAGCATTTATTATATGACCTGGTTTATAATCCGGCAGAAACCGAGTTCCTCAAACGAGGAAAAGCCAGAGGCGCCAGTATAAAGAATGGTTTGGAAATGCTTCATCTGCAGGCTGAAAAATCTTGGGAAATATGGAATAGCTGATGAACAGGAATTTTTTATTGAGCCTTTTTAGTATCTGTATTCTTCTTGACTCTTGTGCTGGCGATTACTCTCCTAAACCACGTTCCTATTTTAGAATTGATCTTCCTAAAAAGAAGTATCAGCAGTATTCAGGTGATTGCCCCTATAGTTTTGATTTCCCGGTTTATGCACAGATTCTGCCTGATAATGACAAAGAAGCAAAACCATGTTGGATAGATGTACATTATCCTCAGTTTAATGGTCGAATTCATTTAAGCTATCAATCTTTTTCTACAAGAGAACAGTTCAATCAGCTAGTAGAAGATGCCCGAACATTTGCATTTAAACATACGGTAAAAGCAACAGCAATTGATGAAGCCATGATATCATACCCTGAAAAGAAGATTTATGGTATTTATTATTCAATTGATGGCAATACCGCATCGTCTGTGCAGTTCTTTTTGACAGATAGCACTAAAAACTATCTGCGTGGAGCCCTGTATTTTAATGAACAACCACGACTTGATTCCATACAGCCAGTACTAGATTTTATTAAAAAGGATGTTGATCAGATGATCAAAACTTTTAAATGGAAAAATCAATAACCTTGATTTCAATATATTAAATGGCGCTAGTGCACGCGTGTCGCGTGTTCTCTTATTAAATTAATTCAATTTGCGTTGGTTTTACGAAGGTCCCTTACCTGCTGAAGGGCAGGTTTCGGGATGACATATAAGAGTTATCTTGAAATTTATTTTTTTAGGCGAGATGCAATCCTTTTGAGAGTATGTTTTCTTATATTCAAATCATAATTTTCGAAACTTATAACCTATAAATAAACATTTCAGTTTACATTCAAATCGAAAAATCCATGAAAATAATTTACACCTTCTTATTGGTCTTACTTATACACTCCAATACTCAAGCACAGCTGAGCCAAGATGAAAAAAGGATTATTGATTATATCAAAGCTCATTTTAGAGAATCAGAAGAATTGCTAATCGAATCTGTTAATATTAATAGCGGAACTTTGAATACAGAAGGTGTTAAAAAGGTAGGTGCTATATACCGTAGGGAACTTGATAAACTAGGATTTACTACGGAATGGGTCAATCTGCCTGATTCGTTGCGCCGTGCTGGGCATTTGGTAGCTACCCGAAAAGGTTCACAAGGAAAACGCCTTTTTTTGATCGGGCATCTGGATACTGTTTTTGAGCTAGATATGGCGTTTAGTCCCTACACAAAATTAAATGATTCTACTGCTACCGGTCAAGGAGTGAATGATATGAAGGGGGGTAACATGGTAATGATTTCAGCATTAAAAGCTCTTCATTCTCTCAAACTATTAGATAATACCCAGATCATAGCCTATTTTACCGGTGACGAGGAAAGTTCAGGTTCGCCGCATGCTGTAGCCAGGAAAGATTTTATTGAACGTGCCCGTACTACTGAGATAGCCCTTGGTTTTGAAGGTGCTCAGGGCTTAAATACTGTGGCTGTTGCACGTCGCGGAATTGGGGGCTGGGTTCTGAATGTAAATGCTAAAACTGGCCATTCTGCAGGAATTTTTAGTCAGAGTGCAGGATATGGCGCTATTTACGAGGCTGCCAGGATTATCAATGAATTTCGTACTCAGCTAAAAGATGAAAAGTATCTGACTTTTAATCCGGGTTTGATGAGCGCCGGATCTGAGATTAGAGTTGATAATGCCAATGCCAAAGTAGAGGCAATAGGGAAAACTAATATTATTTCCCCTGCCGCTTATGTTGCCGGAGATTTACGCTTCATTTCAGAAGTGCAGCGTGATAAGGCAAGAGAGAAAATGAAAGCTATTACTGCTCAAAATCTGAATGGTACCAGTTCTACTATTACGTTTACCGATGGGCTTCCAGCTATGGAGCCAACAGAAGGTAATTACAGACTGGTTAACTATCTGGATAAGATTTCCCGTGATATGGGTATCGGTGCAACTTTGGCAGGTGATCCTGGAGCTCGTGGAGCAGGGGATATTTCTGATATTGCCAAATATGTAGATTGCTTGGATGGAATGGGTGCTTCAGGAGGCGGAGCACATAAGCCGGGTGAAGTGGTCGACCTAAAGGAGTTGCCTATCCTTGTACAGAGAGCAGCCTTAATGATCTACCGGCTAAGTCGGGCAAATTCATCAATAAACTGACTAAGATACAGCATGCTGAAAATGCCTAGACTAATATTCTGTATCGGAATGAGTTGAATTTGGTACTTTTGTAATTATGATCCAAATTAAGTCATTCGCATTTAATCCTTATCAGGAGAACACCTATATTCTTTTCGACGAAACATCGGAATGTGTGATCATTGATCCCGGAATGTATACAGGTGAAGAGCAAAATGAATTTTTGAAATTTATTTCTGACAATAAGCTGAAGCCAGTTTTACTTCTGAATACACATTGCCATATAGATCATGTTTTGGGTAACAAATTCGTTTTTGATACGTACGGACTATTGCCCCAATTTCATAAGGGAGAGGAAATTGTTCTGAATTCGGTTGTATCGTATGCACCTCAAATGGGAATTCGTTATGAAGTTTCACCCCTTCCTGAAGTTTTTTTACCCGAAAGCGGTAAGGTTAAATTCGGCGAATCTGAGCTTGAATTGATATTTTCGCCCGGTCATTCGCCTGCTCATTTATGTTTTTATAATGTAAAAGACTGCTTTTTGATTGGTGGCGATGTGTTGTTTTATAGAAGTATTGGGCGAACTGACCTTCCAGGTGGTAATCATGATCTACTGATTGCCAATATCCGTGAAAAATTATTTGCTTTACCAGATAATTGCAGGGTTTATCCGGGGCATGGGCTATCAACCAGTATCGGCTTTGAGAAGCAGCATAATCCTTTCCTTAGCTGATGCATATTACTATAGACAGATAATTTGAACACCTCCTATTATATCGCCAAAAGGTATCTGTTTTCAAAGAAATCGGTCAATGCGATCAATTTTATTTCAGGCATCTCCATGCTTGGCGTTTTTGTAGGAAGTGCTGCTCTCATCATTATTCTTTCAGTATTTAATGGTTTTGAAAACATTGTGCTTTCTATGTACAATACGTTTAGCCCGGAACTCCGCATCGAAGCCCTTAAAGGAAAAACATTTGATCCCGGGAATACGTATTTCCTGACTTTGAAAAACGATAAACGTATTATTAACTATACTGAAGTATTACAGGAAAAGGCTTTGGTTCGCTATGGTGAAAGCCAGTCTATTGCCCTCGTAAAGGGTGTTAGTGATGGTTTTATGAAAAATAAAAGTGGTCTGGATTCGGTCATCTCTAGTGGAAGTTTTACCTTATGGTCTAGGGGGCAGGATATGGCGGTGATAGGCTATGCTTTACAAAATTTTCTGTCCATTAACCTGAATAATGAATTTCAAAGTCTCGATGTTTATTCGCCCAGAAAAGGTGCTTTAAACTCTTTGAATCCTGCCGATGAGTTCAATGTGCGTTCCATTTATCCATCTGGTGTTTTTGCGGTTCAGCAGGAATTTGATAATACGATGATTGTTCCCATACGTTTTGCGCGCGAATTGCTTGGCGAGAATAAACTTGTATCCTACATCGAGATAAATGCTGCTAAGAATGTTGTTATTGATGACTTTCAGACTGAGATTGTAGAATCTTTAGGAAAGGAATTTCTAGTCAAGAACCGCAGCCAGCAAAACGAATTATTATATAAAATTCTGAATTCCGAAAAGTGGGCCATCTTCTTAATCCTTACATTTGTTTTGATCATCGCAATCTTTAATATTATTGGATCCTTAACTATGCTGGTTATCGATAAACGCAAAGATATTGCCGTTTTAACCAGCCTGGGGGCAGATAAATCTTTGATCAGGGGTATTTTCTTCATTGAAGGAATGATGATCTCCATGCTAGGATGTATTCTTGGGATGTTTGCCGGATTAATCTTTATCCTTCTTCAGCAACAATTTGGGTTTATTGCCATGTCAGGTGTAAATCTGATGATTGATACCTATCCGGTTGGGATCAAGCTGAGTGATTTTGTTCTTGTATTTGGAACCGTATTGCTTGTATCTGTGATTGCTTCTGCTATCTCATCCACACTGAGTGTGAAGAATTTGATGAATTTGAGGGAGGATTTGTAGGTTATAAAGATCTATCTGGGGCAGGCATTCTGACCGGAGTGAAGGAACTTTGTTTTATGAAGTATAGTTTTTCCGCTCATAGCCGCACAATGCGGTCTAGCGCAATTATTTTTCTCCGCCACGCTTGCTCCAAAGGAGTCCTACGGACACAGACCTTTAATGTCTCTCTTCCGTTCCGATAGTATCGGCAGCAGTTTTTAAAAGGTAGATAGCTAAACCCAGGAACAGGAAAACTTATATCAATCTTAAACCAATCGTCCATCGCTAGCGCATGCGTGTCGCGTGTGCTTTTTTTAAAGCAGATTTTCTTAAGCGCTATGCACGTGTCATCCTGAACAGCAGGCAGGCAATGCCGCACAATGCGGTTAATACAATTTTTATTCTCCGCCACGCTTGCTCCAAAGGAGTCCTACGGACACAAACCTTTAATGTCTCTCTTCCGTTCCGATAGTATCGGCAGCAGTTTTTTAAAAGGTAGATAGCTAAACCCAGGAACAGGAAAACTCATATCAATCTTAAACAAATCGTCCATTCACTGAACCCCCGTTCACCTCTCTTCCGCCTTGACTGGTGCGGCAATTACAGACCCAGCCCTCGCAAAACCTTTCATAGCAGCAGGCGCAGCGGTGGGTTTATTCGCTGTTTTTTTATTGTTTTTTAAAGGCACTCATGGTCTCGTCGTACCGCCTCGGCATGGTTCTTTTTTGCTACAGAAAAAGAACTAAGCCCCCGCGGCTATGAGCGGAATGAAATTATAAATGCTTGGTGAGTAACACCAAGCACTTTCCTATGATTGGTATTTCTCAACACTAAAATTAAAAACCACCCCCTTTTATTCCCCCGCCAGCGGTGGACACTAGGTGCCTAAGGAAAATCTGATTATAATATCAAATTTCAACCTGTTTTCGAAATACCTTTCCGATATACTGTCCCCCGCAACTATAAGCAGAATAAAATTATAAATGGTAGATAGCTAACTCCAGGCACAGGAAAACTTATATCAATGTTTATCCAATCGTCCATTCACTGAACCTCCGTTCACCTCTCTTCCGCATTGACTGGTGCGGCAATGACAACCCCAGCCCTCGCAGAACCTTTCATAGCAGCAGGCGCAGCGGTGGGGTTTTTGGTACTTTTTTCCTACAGAAAAAGTACTAGGCCCCCGCGGCTATGAGCGGAATGAAATTATATATGCTTAGTGGGTACCACTAAGCATAAGAAACATAAAATTATTTTAGAATAATTTTTATATCAATATTTTGTGTCTTTTGTCTTTAAACAAAAGGCACCAATGCCGAAGCGCCCTTCAGCGCCGAGACCATGAAGACCTATAAAAAAAAATAAAATCCTGAGTGTCAAGAATTCAATGAATTTGAGGGATGATTTGTAGGTTACAAAAACTTACCCGGTACCAAATAATTTTTCACATAATCCTCAATCCCTGCTTCCAAACTATAGAATTCCGTGCTGTAGCCGATTGATCTTAACTTTTCCATGCTGGCTTCAGTAAAATACTGATACTTTTCACGGATATCCTCAGGAGTAGGAACAAATGAGATGGAAACCGGTGTATTCATTGCATGAAATGTATTCGTTGCTAGGTCAAGAAATGTTCTTGCTTTGCCAGTTCCAAGATTGTAAATCCCAGAATCTTTACGGTGCTGCATCATAAAATACAAGACGTTGACCAGGTCTTTGATATACACAAAATCACGCATCTGCTCACCATCCTTAAATTCTGGATTATGCGATTGAAATAATTTCATGGAACCTGTTTCGCGGATCTGATTGAAGGTATGAAATATCACGGAGGCCATTCTTCCCTTATGATTTTCATTAGGGCCATACACATTGAAAAACTTCAGTCCTGCCCAGAAATATGGTTTCTTTTCCTGCTTTAAAGCCCAGTTATCGAAATCATTTTTAGAGTCGCCGTATGGATTCAGGGGTTTCAGCATTGGAATCTTTGATTCATCATCATAATATCCCTGTTCACCTAATCCGTAGGTAGCGGCCGAAGAGGCGTAAACCATTGGGATACCAAATTCAGTGCAGATATTCCAGATAGCCTTGGTATAATCCAGGTTCAGACGATTGAATAATTCCCTGTCCATTTCTGAAGTATCCGTACGCGCACCAATATGAAACACGAACTGCACGTGAAGCTGATTATCATTTAGCCATTCTGCGAAAACATCTCTATTGATCTGTTGGGAATAGCGTTTCCCATTAAAATTTTTGTTCTTCGTTTCACTTGAAAAATCATCGACCAGCACCAGATCATAAAAACCTTCGTCGTTTAGTTTTTGAACCAAACAACTTCCTATAAATCCTGCTGCGCCTGTAATAATGATCATGCTAAATGATTAATTCTATTTGTACAATTATAAGAATAAGTTTTGTTTCGTTTCGGGGATGATTCCTAGTTTGTGTGCTTGCTCAAAGAAAGTTTGAACGGCATTTCTTCCCACTTCACCTAAATCAATTGAAAATTTATTGACATAAAGTTCAATGTGTTTGTTGATTACCTCTTTGCTCATTTCCTGCGAAAGTGAGCAGATAAAATCCATTCCGGATTCCGGATGATCAAAAGCATATTGAACACTTCGTTTAATGATGCGGTTTACTTTTTGTTTTACATTTTCAGGAAGCCCTCTTTTAACCATAATGCCACCTAAGGGAATTGGTCCTTGCGTCAAATCTTCCCAAAATTGGCCTAAATCGATAATCTTTTTCAGACCTTTTTCTTGGTAAGT
>CAMDKO010000056.1 GCA_945901155.1 Pedobacter schmidteae | reverse complement strand
ATAAATTTATCACCTTCTACTCCAATTCTGTGATTGATCAAAAAAAGCGAATGAAAAAACTCATACTAGCCCTTGTATTTTGTACAACTACTCTGGTTTCATATTCGCAGAACACTAGGATAACCGATCCAAATACTATCGGCTGGTATGCTTTTACTGCAAATATCAAACTAAACAATACATGGACCCTGAATTCTGAGTTCCAGTGGAGGCGCGATGATCTGATCACAGAACCCATGCAGAACCTGTTTAGGACAGGAATAAACTATACAGTAAACCCAAAGCTTAGTATTCGGGCAGGCTATGCATTAGCAGAAACCTATAATTACGGAGATATCCCATTGAATAGTTTAGGCAAACAGTTCACGGAACATAGATCCTGGCAAATGGTAAACCTGAGCGATAAGATCAGAAGCTTTGAACTTAGCCATCGATTCATGCTAGAGCAAAGATGGATCGGAAGATATTCAAATGCATTATCAGAAAAAGAAGAACAGTTTGTCTATTCTAACAGATTCCGTTATCTATTTCGTTTACAGATTCCTTTAAAGGGAAATACAATTGGCAACAATACCCCTTACGCAGCTGTTTATGATGAGCTATTTGTTGGTTTTGGAAAAAACGTGAATGAAAATGTTTTTGACCAAAACAGATTGGGAATCCTTTTAGGATATCGCTACTCACCAAAACTCCGTATTGAAGGGGGTTACCTGAATCAAATTGTACAATTATCCCGAGAAGTAAATGGAAGTAATGTATTTCAAAACAATAAAGGAATACTGCTGAGCACAATTTTTAATTTTTAGTGCGCTGTATTTACCTGACAAGAGAGCATTAAATGCCGTTTAATGTTAAAAACAATGATTCTTAAACACAAAATAGTTTTGTGGCAGAATTGTGGCAGATTTCTTTAATCAGCTGGTTTCCAAAGAAAATAGAAGGGGTAAAATTATGACTTATAATCATGAAGAAGCTTGGATTAATACGAGTGATTATATTGTTTTTAAGTGAACCATCCAAAACCAGAAATACCTCTAAAAAACCCGAAAGAGAATTAAAATTGCAATAGATATCCCTGCCCAAACTAGCTTAATTACCCTAATACTATTGAATAGTATAGATTTGAGGTATGAACAGATCTGGTGAAATTCCGGCGAATAAATTTCAATCCTTGGCCATTGGATGAGTGAGTATCAAAAAGAATTGTACGACGCAATTGTGTAGTTGGAACTTACAAAAATGGAAAATCTGTATGACAGTCAATTTCAACTTCAATGAATAATATCCTAATCACCTATTAGCGCAGGCCTGCCACCTATATCCATTATTCTTTTTTCAAGCAAAAAATCCTATCATTATAAAAAATAAATCAGCTTGCATACAGATCAATTAATTCCCGAAAAAATTTCCAGTAGCAGGCTAAAAGCCATATTTGGTGGCTCTATAGGTAATTTGGTGGAGTGGTACGACTGGTATGCCTATTCAGCCTTTGCACTTTATTTTTCAGCTTCATTCTTTCCTCAAGGCAATAAAACTGCCCAGCTGCTCAATACTGCCGGTATCTTTGCATTGGGATTTCTGATGCGTCCCATTGGAGGATGGATCTTTGGAAGGATAGCAGATAAGGTTGGGCGCAAGCAAAGCATGACGCTTTCTGTACTGCTCATGTCATTTGGCTCGCTACTAATCGCCTTTATTCCGACTTATCAGTCAATCGGTATCATTGCCCCCTTGGTGCTCCTTTTTGCGCGTTTACTTCAGGGATTAAGTGTGGGTGGTGAATATGGGGTATCGGCAACTTATCTGAGTGAAATGGCTACTAAGAACCGGCGCGGGTTCTATTCCAGTTTTCAGTATGTGACACTTATCGGCGGACAATTATTCGCTCTTGGTATTCAGCTTATTCTTCAGAAAGTTTTAAGCGATGCGGAATTGCACGCATGGGGCTGGCGTATCCCTTTTGTCATTGGTGCTATTCTTTCGCTAGTTGCACTTTACATGCGAAGTATATTGTATGAGACCAAAGCTTTTGAAACTCAAAAAAATAGGTCTGATGAGCGTAAAGGCACGATCAGGGAATTGTTAAAGCATCCTAAAGCACTGCTCATAGTGGTTGGTTTAACTCTTGGCGGCACCCTTGCCTTTTATACCTATACCACCTATATGCAAAAGTTCCTAGTGTATACGGTCAACCTCAGTAAGGCCGAATCAACCCTGATCTCATTTATAAGCATGCTGATATTTGCCTTGATCCAGCCCTTATTTGGGGCACTTTCTGACCGCATTGGTCGGCGGCCTTTGCTGATCAGCTTTGGAGTTTTAGGAAGCATCTGCACGGTTCCACTACTTACTGCCCTGAGCCATACCACTTCGCTGTATACCGCTTTTTTTCTGCTCCTTTCGGGATTGTTCATTGTCAGTGGCTATACCAGTATCAATGCCATTGTGAAAGCTGAACTTTTCCCGACAGAGGTACGCGCACTTGGTGTCGGTCTGCCATATGCCCTCACTGTTGCCATTTTTGGTGGAACGGCAGAATATGTTGCCCTGTACCTGAAAGATATCGGGCATGAGTCTTATTTTTACTGGTATATCAGTGGCTGTATATTTTTGTCGCTGCTGGTATATGTTGGGATGAAGGATACGAAGGAAACTTCGCTTCTGGAGCGGGAGAGCTAGGATATCATTGCTGGCTCACGCGTGCCGCGTGTGCTAAATACGTTCAATTAAAAACTCATCCTTTATTTTTTACTCAAATTCTTCCTCGCCGTAGCAACTTCTGCTTCAGTTACCGGCCCTGCCTTATTGCCAAAACTACTTCTAACGTAAGTCAGAATTCCTGAAATTTCCTTATCCGTAAGGAAGGAAGCATGTGCCGGCATGGTGTCATTATAGGGCTGTCCTTTAACCTGTATTGGACCAGTCATGCCATTCAGCACAATATTGATCAACACAGTTTTATCACTGTTAACCCATTCAGATCCAGCAAGAGGAGGATATCGGTTTCCGTCGCCTTTGCCATCGGTCTGATGACAGGCCCTACAGTAAATATTATATGCCAAGGCAGCATGAACAGGCTTCCCTTTTCTATCCAGATTGTCTTCCATCTCATCAGGAGTTTTCAGATAAGAAATTGTGTTTTTGCGTTTTTCTAGGGCCGCTAGTTGCTTAGCACCAAAAGCAGACTTATCGCCCTTGTACATAACCCGCCAGATCTTGCCTAATTGAGTATCACCAATAAATAAAGAACCGTCCGGACCTTCAGCTAAACCCATTGGCCTGTACTTTGCATCATTCGTTATCGCAATGGTATCTACTCCGGCAAAGCCATCGGCAAATACCTCCCATGGACCTGTAATCTGGCCATTTTTCATTGGGACAAACAAAACAACATATCCAACTTGAGGATAGGGAACGCGGTTGGTTGAACCATGCATCGCAATGAATGCACCTTCTTTATAACGGGAAGGGAACTGATTACCTTTGTAAAATAAAATATCATTGGGTGCAAAATGCCCCGGGAATCCGAAAAGTGGTTTTACTAACTTTGCGCCAGCACCCTCTTTTTTACCATCGCCACCATACTCAGGGCTAAGAATTTTCTTTCCAAGCATTTGGTCATAATAGTAATAGGGGAAGCCACCATCAAAGCCTTTGTCCACTTTGAAAAGCTCATCTGCCGGAAGCATTGCGCTTTTCCATGGCGAATAAAATTCAGGCCAGAGCAA
The DNA here is from genome assembly GCA_945901155.1 of Pedobacter schmidteae. Taxonomy (GTDB): domain Bacteria; phylum Bacteroidota; class Bacteroidia; order Sphingobacteriales; family Sphingobacteriaceae; genus Daejeonella; species Daejeonella schmidteae_B. Next base: position 11,373 of record CAMDKO010000056.1, on the reverse strand, counting down.
GCGGAAATCATCTCTTCCATGATGCACTGCATAAAGCGATTCTGTGTCATCATCCCATGCCATTCCCACAATACTTCTCATTCCTGTGGCATATCTTGTTCCGTCGCTTTGCTTCTGATTCAGTTTGTTTTCATCAAACATCCATATCCCTCCATGGTCTACCATATCCGGACAAGGATTTATTCCCGGCGAGCCGGGACGCCTGTTCTCTATCTGGCAGGAGTTGGTTCCTATACCCCATGACACAAACATATGTCCCTTACCGTCAAATGACAAGGCTTTGGCCTGATGTTCATGGTAGATAGGATCATCAATGATCACCGTTTCCATTTCACTATCGGGTACCAATTGTCCCGGTTTTAGTTTACTACGATAAACAGCCAGTTCGGAACTGTAGTAGAGATAACCATTATGTATTTTCATGGCCGTTCCCCTGCTGCGGGCTTCGTACTTACCCCAAATCTTCACCGTATCGGCCTTGCCATCACCATTGACATCTCGTAGAGCTGCATTACCAAAACCATCGGTAGTTGGAGTTCTGAGTTTTACATAAATATCTCCATTATCATTTACCGCCAAATGCCGGGCTCCAACATAATTACCGACAGGTTGATTATTTGGGCGGCTCAATTGGGTGCTTTTAGGTGCTCCTTTAAGTTCTGGTGGCGGTGAGTAAATGGCAGATTTGGAAAGTTGACGTACTTTTTTTGCGATAACTGAACCTCCGCCAATACTATCAACAACCACGAGTGCTTCAAAGCCGCCAGGTAATATTAAACCGCCATTGTCCTTATCGCTAGGAGGTAGCTCACTAAGGTTAGAATTACAGCTTATTGCCGCAATAGATAAAAAAATAAATACGCAAACCAGATGCGAACTTAATCCCGAAAATGAATAACTATTTTTCATAGAAAATTTTTGTTTTTTAAAAGGCTATGAAACTTGCATGAGCTTATATTTTTGATATTTATTTTTGTTTTGAGGTGATCAAGAGATTGCTTGCCAATTTCAGCCAAAGTGTATGTCTGCATTAGGCAAGATCTTGGAGGTTTCATGGCTTTAAATTAATCTATTAATGTTATAATTTTAAATAAAAATGAATTGCATTTTACTTACGTCAGGTTTTTTTACAAATAAACCCTGTTTTATATAGTTCTGAACTGTATATTTTATTATTTCAAAATCAATCAATTGATAAGTAGCTGTTTGTCAGAATTTTTAGCTGGGTTTATAAGGGCATTGAATGCCTAGACAAGTATGGGAGGTGGTTGTGATATTGAACCATAAGATTTGATTTAAGGCGTTGTACAAAAGTAGACAAGCTGCAAAGATTATTGGCGAGGTAAAAAAAATAGTATGAAACAAATATCAAAGCTCCCGAAATAAAATAAGCGGGTTTACTACCTTTGCTATCGATGGCGGTCAAACTTTACAAACCTTTCGAACGTTTAAACTTCAGTAAACAATCTTGCTTTCTGAGTGGCGAAAAACTTCAATCAACTGAAGAGGAGATTCAGGTTTTCCCACTTTGGCTTATGCAAGAGTACGAGCTTCACGATAAACCTTTCAAACTTCTAGATGAAAGCATGTCTACCTATAGTCATATGAAACTGCCATGCTCCAGCAAAGTTTATGATGATGCCATTGAACCCCTTGAAAAAGAAATAAGAACTGCCTTTTTATCAGGATATGATTCTGTCATACATTTGCCCGAAATAAAATTATTTCAATGGATCGGCAAAATAGTTTATGGTATCCTATTCAATGAAATACGGATAGGCATGATTCAGCAGAAGGCTAAAGGCGAAGAATTTATTTTTTCGCAATCGCTTGTCCACAAGTTTGGAAACCTCCACCTGATGCTTCAATCACTTAATCAGGCAATTGTTTTTGAAGGAAATCTGCCATGGTCAATTCGCGTTTTTAAAATTGATGCCAAACAGGATCTGTTCAATTACCGAGATGAAATCAATACGCTCACTTTTTCTATCGCAATGAAAGATTTTGGAATCATTGCCTGCTTGCAGGATAATGGTACAAATGCGATATATCATAAAGATACCCTGACAAAAATCAATACAAAACCTTTACATCCAGCCCAATTCGAGGAGGTATGCGCGCGTTTCTTTTATTCGAATTACCTATTCAACCGATTGCCAGAATATACTGTAATGCCAACAGCCGATGCTGTATTTATAGAGGCAATGCCTTTAAGGGGAATGAGTAATAAACCACTCTTTGATAACTGGCAAAACAAAACCTATGCACAAGTTCTAGAAAATTTCTGGAAACCATGGGGGGTCTTGTTGTTCGAAATATTGAAGGATCCGGAAAATCCGATGAGCTACCTTTTAAATGAAAACAATGAATTCTTACCCGCGCATTCAGTTGATTTACCTTCTTAATAAGAAAAACTGATTCAGAATATTGCTTATCTGCCCGTTAATTGGTTTACAAAATAACCAGCCACATCAGGATGATAAACTATGGTGAATAATACCCCGGTTAGTGCTCCATAAAAGTGGGCATCATGATTAATGGCATCTCTTGAATTACGTGATGCATACCAGCAATATCCTAAAAACAAGAAACCATAAATTACCGCTGGTATGGGAATTGGTATTGGGAAGATCATCATTTTACTCATTGGGTAGAATAAAATATAGCCAAATACTACAGCGCAAACAGCACCTGAGGCTCCAAGACTATTAAACCAAAAATCTTCTTTATGCTTAAATATTGAGGTAATATCACTCAGAATAATACTGGCGATATACAATACCCCAAATTGAACATGGCCCCAACTGCTCATTGACACAAATGTTTTTTCAAGGGTAAAGGCAAAAAAATAAAAAGAAAGCATATTAACCAGTAAATGAGTCCAATCTTTATGGATCAAACCACTGGTGATCATACTATAAAGCCGGCGGCCACGGCTCACACTATAGGGATGCAGCATGAACTTTCCATATACCTCAGCATTTGAAAAAGCATAAATGCTCGTCACTATTGTGAAAATAAAAATTAGTGTAGCTACCGGGGTATCATTGATAAAACTCTCCATTTATTTCAAATCTAATTTTACTAAACCGATCAAGCGGTCAATGAGATATTTTTTTTAATTAATAGTTGAACTCTGAAATGCTATATCAAAAAACAAAATAGTAGAATTATTTTTTGACATCTTAATAAAATTTCAAAAGCAGCTTCTGAGCATGTTGCAAGAAACAAATATACGATCAATGGTCTAGCTTATCGATAAGATTAGCAAGATTCCTATCCTTGTCAGTGATTATATTACCAGCATCGTGTGAACTTAACCTGATAGTTAGCTTATTGTATGAATTAGACCAATCGGGATGATGCCCAAACTTTTCGGCCAATAATGCCACTTTATTCATAAAAGCCCAGGTAGAAATAAAATCTTTAAAAATGAATTCCTTTTCAAGATACTGCGCGCCATTTTTTTTGTTTTGAACTTCTTTCCAAGCCATAATTATATGTTAAAATTGTCTATTTTTTGGCAAACTGCTTATTATCAGATCATAGGAATGATCAATCATTTGCTTTAACTGGGAATCACTTAACCTACCATTCATAAATACACTATTCCAATGTATTTTATTCATATGCCAGCCAGGCTGTACTTCATCAAACTCTTCGCGGAGTAAAATGGCCTTTTCGGGATCACATTTTACATTAAAACGATCACTCTGATTTAAACCGCATAAAAGAAAGATCTTATTCATGACCTTGAAAACGAGTGTGTCATCACCAAAAGGAAAGCTTTCCTCTGCCTTTTCTTTTGAAATACAATAATCTCTTAAACTTTCAATGTTCATTTGACACGAATAATTGACCAAACAATATTGGTCAGATTTGGCTAATTTATTCATGCAGGATGTTTTAGCTAATTTTGCATAAACTACCTAAAGCTAGATAAAAATGAGCGCTCACAAAAATATAAGTGATACTGTTACCGATCGATTTTTAAGATATACGGCAATTGATACGCAGTCTGACCCGAGTTCAGCAACTTGCCCATCTACAGAAAAGCAGGAAAATCTGGGCAGGTTGCTTGTTTCTGAGCTTCTTGAAATGGGCATATCAGACGCTCATCTAGATGATTTTGGATATGTTTATGCAAGCATTCCAAGCAATACGGAGAAGCAAGTGCCTGTCATTTGTTTTTGCTCGCACATGGATACTTCGCCCGATTGTTCGGGTGAAAATGTAAAGGCCATCATACACCAAAATTATCAGGGTCAGGATATAATTTTGCCGGATGATTCTACACAAATCATCTACATGAATGATCATCCCGATCTAAAGAATCAGATAGGCAATGATCTGATCACTGCCAGTGGATCAACATTACTTGGCGCAGATAATAAGGCTGGTATAGCTGAAATAATGGATGCGGCACAATTTCTGATCAATCATCCTGAAATTAAACACGGCACCATAAAAATTCTTTTCACTCCTGACGAAGAGATTGGCCGTGGTGTTGATCATGTTGATATTAAAAAGCTAGGTGCAGATTTTGCCTATACCATTGATGGAGAAAGTGCCGGATCGATTGAAAATGAAACCTTTTCGGCCAACGGTGTAAAGGTGATTATTCATGGAATCAGTGCTCATCCGGGTTTTGCAAAAAATAAAATGGAAAGTGCCATCAAAATAGCTTCAGCAATTATTTCCCTGCTACCTAAAGCAACACTTGCACCAGAAAGCAGCTCCGATCTAGAAGGATTTATTCACCCTGTTTCAATTAGTGGAAGTGTCGAAGTAGCTGAAATTGAGTTCATTATACGCGATTTTAATACTGAATCACTAAAAAGTCATGAGCTGGTACTTGAACAAACTATTCAGCAAGTAATAAAAGCTTATCCCAATTCTAGCTATGAATTTATTGTAGAAGAGCAATACCGGAATATGAAATCTGTTCTTGACCGATACCCGCTCTTAACTCAATTAGGGATAGAGGCTATTGAGCGTACAGGATTGAAAGCTAAACTTCAGAGAATAAGAGGCGGAACAGATGGTTCAAGACTATCATTCATGGGATTACCCTGCCCAAATATCTTTGCCGGCGAACATGCATTTCATAGTAAACAGGAATGGGTGTCTATTCAGGATATGCAAAAAGCAGTTCAGACCCTTGTGAACCTTGCAATAATCTGGGAAGAGAAGAGTAATTAAATTATAGCTTTATAACGGTAATCTTACCTGAATTTAACAAAAGACAGCATATACTAAGGTATATTTGAACCTTTTGCTGAAAACCAATTTCCAAAAAGTTCAATTTTCTTATTTTATGTTATACAAATCTAATTGTAATGAAATCATTACTAAGTATCGTTAAACCTTAATTGCTAATAAAGTCTAAACCAATATGATGATTAAAATCAACAGCTTTTTTATTCTCCTTATGATTACTTTTTTAACCATTCCGGTTCAGGGCTGGTCGCAGAAGAAGGCAGAAGTGATCACTACACGATGGGCTGAAAAACCAGTTCAAGTTGATGGATTTATTACTGATTGGAAAGATAGCCTTGACTTATATAATGAGGAAACAAAGCTATTCTATAGCTTATCCAATGACCATGAAAATATTTACCTCGCAATTAAAAACAATTCGCAAGAGGGCTTAACTAAAATACTTGCTAGGGGAATAAGCTTTTCTGCAAATTATGAAAGTAATAAAAAGAACCCGCCCACAGTAACTTTTCCAATTCTTGACAGAACGCCTGGGAAAAAAGTAATTGAAACTGAACAACCGGAGCCCAAGGAAATACAAAGGCGCATAATTTCAAAGATCAAAGAAATCAATGTGTTAGGATTTAAAGAACTGGTTGACGGAGGGATATCTCTTTACAATACGTATGGAATAAAGGCAGCAACTGCATTTGATGAAAAAAATAAAATGATTCAGGAGATTGCCATTCCACTCCGCTTACTGGGAATTGAACCCGGCAGTACTGAATTGATAACCTACCGAATCCGGATAAATGGATTTCAGGGACCTGCAGCTATTCAACAACGAGATATGAATGATTATGAAGATATGTATGGCGGCTCTTATGGTGGAAGAAATAATGGAAGATACGGTCGAAACTACAATGGAATGTATGGCGGAATGCCCAGAAGAAATTATTCTTACAGTAAAACCATAACCACACCTGAGTTTTTTATCAAGAGTACGCTTGCTGTAAAACAATAAAAAAAAGATCTGTCTGGTTATAAGAACTAGTAAGACGGAATAAAAACCAATTATGAAACAAATACAAAATAAGATTAAAAGAATATTGCCCTTAATTATCGGTTGTTTTATCAGCTATGGTACCATGGCTCAAACAAACCGTGATATAAGCGGGGTAGTAAAAGATTCAACTGGAACAAGCATTATTGCAGCTACGGTAAAATTTATTGCCGGAAAAGATACTATTTTCACCCGAACAGATATAGATGGTAAATTTGCTTTTAAAGGTATTAAGTCTTCTACATTTCTAATTACCGTATCAAGCCTTGGATACCAGGCTTTGAATAAGCGTTTTTTATACAAAGATGGAGCAAGCCCTCTAATACTTGATCCAATTACACTGAAAGCCGAAAATAGAATGCTTGGAGAGGTTGTCATATCTGGTACCCCTTCAGTTACTATCAAGGAAGATACCATTGTTTACAGGGCATCTGACTATCCATTAAGAGAAAATGCTTTGGCAGAAGATCTTTTAAAGAGATTACCTGGCGTAGAGGTAGATAAAGATGGTAATGTTACCGCACAAGGAAAGGCTATTACCCGGGTTAGAATAAACGGTAAAGACTTTTTTGGTGGCGATGTTAAGACTGCTACTCAGCAACTTCCTGCTAACATCCTTGAATCGGCCCAAATCATTGATGATTATGGCGATCAAGCAAACCTGACAGGAATTAGAAACGGAGATCCTGAGAAGATTCTGAATTTTACGATCAGGGCTGATAAAAACAAAGGGTATTTTGCCAGAGGCACACTTGGCGGTGGAGATAAAGACAGATACCAGGGTTCATTAACCGCTAACACGTATAATAACACCGAACAATTTTCATTTATAGGTAATTTGAATAATACCAATAGTTCTGTATTTAATTTTGGTGGCGGTGGTGGATTTGGTGGCGGTGGCGGGGGTGCTCGTGTTCAAACAGCAGGTGGTGGTGGCGGGGGTGGCATGCGCTTTACTGGTGGTGGTGGATGGGGTGGTGGCGGTGGTGGTTTCCAGGGATTTGGAGGAAGCAGCGACGGACTCACCGCAGTTGGATCTATCGGCTTGAACTATCGTAAAGATTATGGTACTAAATTAAGCTCATACGGTAATTACAGTTATTCAGACCGTAATAATGACGTTTTGAGTGATCAACTTCAACAGAATAATTTCCAAAGCTCGTTGATCTCTACTGATCAAACTTCCGTGAAAAATCTAATCAATGATAATCACCGATTTAACTGGAATCTTGAATACAAACCGGATAGTATGAATTTCATTAAATTCAGTCCCTCGTTCAGCTATGGTGGAACTACAGATGCAGGAAGCTCCAGTTATATTCAATCAGACAATAGTCGTTTGAGTTCAGATGGTACTTCTGTAAACAACACAGTTTCTAGGAATCCTAATTTTGGTGCTAATATTTTACTTAACCATCGCCTTAAAAAGAGAGGAAGAAACCTTTCCTTATTTGTTTCTGCAAATAATGCAAAAACTAAACAGGAAGATGATCAGTTAACACAATACATCAACTATATTGTTAATGGCGGAATCTCAACCGTTTACAGAAATCAGGAGTTATATGATAATAACAGGAATTCAAATATCAATGCTAACCTGTCTTATAACGAGCCATTAAGTGCAACAACAAATCTGGAATTCAATTATAATCACAGTACAACTAACTATAAAAATCAACGGGAAACATTTGATATTACTCCTGCAGGGCTTTCTACCTACAATACTTCCTTAAGTAATGATTTTGATTACTCCTTCAGCACCAACCGCTTTGGAATGAATTACAGAGTAAATCAAAAGAAATATAATTATTCATTCGGTTTAAGTGCTCAGCCTAACGTTTTGGAAGGCAGATCAGTGGTGATGGGAGTTACTACACCCAACCGAAATACCGGGTTTAATATCATTCCATCAGCGAGATATTCTTATAATTTCTCGCGTACCCGAGCATTTAATGCCAATTATTATGGAAGAGCAAACGAACCTACTTACATTCAATTGCAACCAACACCAGATATCTCTAATCCGCAATACCCTGTGTATGGTAATCCAAATCTAGGTGCTGAATTTGCACATATTCTTAATTTTAGATATAATAATTTCAATTTTAGTTCAGGCGATGTTTTATTCTTCAACTTAACGGGTAACTATACCGAGAATAAGATCGTTTCAAACATTGTTCGTAAAATGGATCCAGCTATCGGACTGGTTCAGGAATCACGTTACCTGAACACAGATGGTTATTTTACAACTAATGCCTATTACAATTACTCTAAACCATTCCAGGAGAAAAAATATGTGTTCTCATTCAATGGCTCAGCAAACTACATCAATAATATATCATTCACTGACGATAAGAAAAATACAGGCAAGAACTGGATCTTCTCACAGGGTTTGAATATGCAGATTAATCCAAATAAGAATTTTGAATTAAATCCTGGTTTAAGATATAGCTTCAACACGAATACAAATGATGCGATTACAAACAATAATACCCAGGTATCTACTTACACACTGAACTTTAACAGTAAAGTATTCTTCCTTAAAACATGGCTTATAGGTTCTGATTTCAGCAAGTCAATTAATAATGGCTACAGTAGTGCCTTAGCTGTTAATCCATTCATTATCAATACCTATCTTGAAAAGCAATTCTTAAAAGATAAAAGTGCAACCTTGCGCTTGCAAGGGTTTGACCTTTTAGATCAAAATACCAGCGTTTCGCGATCTGTTACTGGTAACGTAATAACCGATAGTCAGAGCAATCGTTTATCTAGATATGTCATGCTAAGTTTTACCATGAGAATTCAAAAATTTAGTGGAAAGCAACCGCAGCAGCAAATGCAACCAATGGGTCCAGGAATGTATAATAGATCAGGAAGCGGCCATAGTGGCTCATGAGGCCCCAATTATAATTAATTAAATATAGTCATAATGCATAGCCGCTTCCAAAAAAGGAGCGGCTTTTTTGTTTGCATTGCTTTGCCAATTCATCAAGTTTATTCCAACAGATATTCTCTATATTAGAATGAAGAAATCAACCCAATATGGAAAGAAGAAACTTTATCTCAAAGGGATTAGCTGCAGGAGCAATTATCCCGGCTGCCTATGTAACACTAATAAGTAATGAGGCTCAGGCTTCCGAAAAAATAGAAAACAGGCAGAATGAAGCTGTAGCAGTAGATGATATCTTTATTGAAAAAAGTCTCAAAGGCAGGCCACATGAAGGTAAAGTATTAGCTGTTATTCAACCGCATGTTGATGACGCAACCTTATTTGCAGGTGGAACCATTGCCAAATTGATCAGCGAAGGGTATACTGGCTATCTTATCAGGATTACTAATGACGATGCAGCAGGTAGCGGTACTGATGGCGACAGAGTTTTGAATAATGAAAAGGACAATGATCAAGTTGCCAAAGTTCTGGGACTTAAAAAAGTATATAATTTGGGATACCGCAACCATCGGATGGATGAATACAATACCCAGGAAATAAAAGGACGATTGATTTTCCTATTTAGATTACTGAAAGTTGATACTATTTTCAGTTATGACCCTTGGGGGCATTATGAAGAAAATCCGGATCATTATGTAACTGCCCAGGCAGTAGAAGCCGCAAGGTGGATGTCGGGCAGTGTCGATTATCCCGAGCAACTGGATGTTGTAAAACCACATGCTGTTAATGAGCGCTATTATTTTGCAAGAGGTCCGCAACTGGTGAACCGAATAGTAGATATAAGCAAGCATATCGATATCAAAGTTCAGAGTAATGTGGTGATTACTACACAAGGTCCAGGAGGAGATAATGGTTCAAGAATTAAAAAGAGCCTGGCAGAAAAGGGTAAAAAATTAACAATACTGGGCGATACTGATGAGTCAGCAGACTTCAACTATGTTAAACACTTTGTGCTGGATAAGGATTCTCAAGCGCAAAGAGGAACACCATCCGACAAGGAAATTGGTAAAAAATATGGATTGGAATGGGCTGAAGCTTATCATTATATCGGAAACCCGGTTTCTACTCTGACTGACTATATTGAAAAGAATGCAGTGAATAAATAAGTGTTTTCAAAGCGAATAGAATTTAACAAAAAACCTTAATACTATTTAGCAAGGGCTTTTAAATCTATGATAAACCTATCCTTCATTCTATATTAAATCAATGAAAAAAATATCCATATTACTTTTTTTCCTGAATTTACTAATCCAAACCACTCAATCTAAAGAACTTAATTACATCTATAAAAGCGGAGAAAGCGGTTATAAATCTTTTCGAATCCCGGCAATTGTAAATACCAATAAGGGAACCTTACTTGCATTTGCCGAAGCAAGGAAACATGGAGGCGGCGATCAGGGTGATATTGACTTGGTTGTGAAAAGATCATCTGATAATGGTAAAACCTGGTCAGAAATGATGATTATTTGGGATGATATAGATAATACCTGTGGAAATCCTGCTCCGGTAGTAGATCGAAAAACAGGCAACATTATTTTACTATCTACCTGGAATCTTGGCAGTGATACTGAGGCCATGATCATTGACGGAAAAAGCAAGAATACACGTAGGATATTTGTATTCAATTCAATTGACGATGGCAATAGCTGGTCAAAACCAAGAGAAATTACATCGGATGTCAAAAAACCGGATTGGACCTGGTACGCTACCGGTCCGGTTAATGGAATACAGCTGAGCTCTAAAAACTACAATGGTCGCTTGGTAATACCGAGTGACCATATAGAAGCCGGAACCAAGAAGTATTATTCGCATACCATACATTCTGATGATGGTGGTATCACCTGGAATCTTGGTGGCACAACTCCAACAGACCAGGTGAATGAATGTACCGTGGTAGAGCTGCCTGGAGGTGAACTTCTGCTGAATATGCGGAACTACAATTCATTCCGGGTTCGGCAAACCTCAACAAGCAAAGATGGTGGAGAAACCTGGTCGGAATTAAAAGCTGATACTACACTGATTGAGCCCATCTGTCAGGCCAGCATGATCTGGTATGATAAAAAGGGAAGAAAGCCCTTTCTTGCTTTTTCAAACCCGGCAAGTACCAATTTAAGAAGCAATATGACCGTAAGGATCTCTACTGACAGGGGCAAGAGCTGGA
>CAMDKO010000055.1 GCA_945901155.1 Pedobacter schmidteae | reverse complement strand
TTCGTTGCTGCTTTTACTTGTTTTTTATCTTTTAGTCCAGCCTTTGATTCAAATGCACTCGCCACAATATACAATTGTTGTGCGATATGCTGTTTGGCATAACCGGTTGCTGTACTACTACTTTCCAGACGGGATATCAGCTCAAAATTTAAAGATGAATTTCGGAATTTTCTGGAAATGTATGGCCAGGCACCCATGTTCTCAGGCTCTTCCTGTACCCAAATAAATTCAGTTGCTTTTTTATATTTACTCTGAATAGCTTCAAGCTGATCATAAGGCATTGGATATAATTGCTCTAGACGAACAACTGCTATATCTTTTCTCTTATCTGTCTGTTGTTTTTCAAGAAGATCATAATAAATTTTGCCACTACAGAAAAGCACGCGTTTTACATCGGCTGCTTTAACAAATTGATCATCAATAACTTCATTGAACTTACCATCAGTAAATTCTTCTAGCTTACTCACACACTGAGCACTTCTTAAGAGGCTCTTTGGAGTAAATACAACAAGAGGTTTTCTGAAATTACGTTTAAGTTGTCTTCTTAAAACGTGAAAGAAATTTGCTGGAGTTGTACAATTGACAACCTGAATATTATCATCAGCACATGCTTCCATAAAGCGTTCTATTCTACCTGAAGAATGTTCTGGGCCCTGACCTTCAAATCCATGAGGCAGTAACATAACCAGTCCATTTGATCGCTGCCATTTTGTTTCTGCACTGGTGATGAACTGATCAATTATAATCTGTGCACCGTTGACAAAATCACCAAACTGCGCTTCCCAAATAGTTAATGCCATTGGATTGGCAAGGGCATAACCATACTCAAATCCTAAAACACCATATTCTGAAAGGTGAGAATTGTAAATTTCAAATTTGGCTGATTCCTTGTTTAACTGTGCCAAAGGGATATACTCTTCTTCAGAATCTTCCAATGTTAGTACAGCGTGTCTGTGTGAAAAGGTTCCTCTTTCTACATCCTGACCACTTATCCGTACTCTAAAACCTTCTTGCAATAAGGTGCCATAAGCCAGTAATTCGCCCATTGCCCAGTCAAATACTTTAGTATCCGACATTTTTCTACGCTCATCAAAAAGTTTTTCAATCTTCTTGAAAAACTTTTTATCAGCTGGTAAGGTGCTTATAGCCTTAGCCAGAGTAAGCATTACCTTCGAAGATACTTTGGTAGTTACAGGAATAGCAATTGCTCCCGGCTTTGCCAGCTTCAATCCTTTCCAGGAACCTCCAAATATTTGATGCACAGCAGAATACGTTTGGTCTTCTTTGGCCTCATTTAATCTTTCTTGGAGTAATGCGCGGAAATCTTTTTCCATTTCCTTAGCAAGGTTAGCATCAACGGTGCCTTGCTCTAATAATTTCTGGTTGTATATTTCACGTGGATTTGCGTGAGACTCAATAGCCTTATACAAAAGCGGTTGAGTAAATTTAGGCTCATCGGCCTCATTATGTCCATAACGACGGTAACATAGAATATCAATAAACACATCGTTATGATACTTTTGACGATACTCAACGGCCATATTGATTGCATATACAATGGCTTCAACATCATCACCATTCACATGAAATACAGGCGAAAGAGTTACTTTGGCTAGATCAGTACAATACGTTGAAGAACGGGCATCTTTGTAATTGGTGGTAAATCCTACCTGATTATTAATAACCAAGTGAATACTTCCTCCTGTTTTGTAGCCGTCAAGCTTAGACATCTGTAGCACTTCATAGGTTATTCCTTGACCTGCTAAAGACGCATCACCATGTATCAATATTGGTGCTATGCGGTCATAATCACCTTCGTATTTAAAATCAATTTTAGAACGAACCATACCCTGAACAACCGAGTCAACGGTTTCAAGATGCGAAGGGTTTGGACATAAACTAAGATGTACATTTTTTCCGGAGTCGGTTTTAACATCGGTTGAATATCCCATATGATATTTAACATCTCCTCCAAATGGAGTATTCGCATCAAAGCCCTTACCTTCAAATTCCGAGAAAATATCTTTATATGTTTTGTGCATGATGTTGGCGAGCACGTTTAATCGTCCTCTATGGGCCATACCGATAACAAATTCTTCTATTCCAAGTTCAGCACCTTTCTGGATTATTGAATCAAGTGCAGGAATTACTGCTTCAGCACCTTCAAGAGAAAATCTCTTCTGACCTAAAAATTTAGTTCCTAAAAAGTTTTCAAATACGACCGCCTCATTCAGCTTTGCGAGGATTCTTTTTTTGGTTTCGAACCCAAAATTTGGTGTATTTCGCTCAGACTCCATTCTAAGCTCAAACCATTTAAGCTTTTCAGGATTTCGTACATATTTATATTCAACCCCAATTGACTGGCAATAGGTTTGCTCAACAAGAGCAAGTATATTTTTTAATTTTGCGGGGCCAATACCAACTTCAACACCTGCATTAAATACGGTTTCAAGGTCAGAATCATCTAAACCAAAGGTAATAAGCTCCTTGCCGGGGAAATAGGCTCTACGCTCACGAACTGGATTGGTTTTTGTAAACAGGTGGCCTCTTTGTCTGTATCCATTAATAAGATTTAAAACTTTTATCTCTTTTAAAAAATGGTCAGGTGTTTCAGCACTAACTACTCCTGCTTCAGATCCACGACCAAAATCGAATCCTTCAAAAAATTTCTGCCATCCAAAATCTACAGAATTCGGATCTTCTTTGTATGAATAATAGAGAGAATCGATGTAGGCAGAATTAGCGTTATTTAGGTATGATAATTTATTCATTTAAAAACAATGTCTTTTAAGACACAAAAATAAGATTTAAAGCATAGAATCGTGAAAAAGTGAGCCCTAATTTGAAATTTAGAAGCTGTACTTTAACTCAAACAATCTAGAGGTGAAAATTAAGAAAAAATGTTCAGGAATAAAGACTGTATCCGGTCAAAACCACTCAATAAATGACAATTTCTATTTATTTCCTTTAACTACCACAAGTTCAGGAGCATATGAAGGAGAATCTAAATAGCTTTTTAATTGAGATTTAGCACGTTCAGTCTCTGAAAGCTTCCAGGGTTGATGAATTTGAGTAGAATTAATTGTGGCAAGTTCAGGAATCCATAAACGAATATAATCACCCTGCGGATCATAATCCATGGCCTGCTTCAACACATTGAAGTGCCTATACTCTCTGGGATCATTACCCACACCTGCGATATATGCCCAGTTTCCCCAATTATTTGCCGGGCAGTAATCAATGAGTTTCTCTTCGAAATATGCTGCACCCCACATCCAGTTAACTTTTAAGTCTTTTACAAGAAAGCTTGCCACATTCTGACGGCCCCTATTACTCATAAATCCTGTAGAATTCAATTCGCGCATATTTGCATCAATGAAGGGTATACCAGTTTCGGCATTCTTCCAAAGCTTGAAAAATTCATCTTGATTTTCGCCCTCATCTGGTGCAACACCTTTAAAACCTGCCTTCTGGAAAAACTTATTTCCATATTTTTTGAACATATAGCGAAAATAATCCCTCCATAATAATTCAAGAAATAGGCTATAGGTGGAGTCGCCGGTACCATGTACTTGTTCGTATTTTTTAATTTCCCAGTACACTTCGCGTGGAGATAGACATCCCATGGCAATCCAGGCTGAGAATTTTGAAGAATAATCAGCTCCAATTAAACCATTTCGGGTGTGCTTATATGTTTTTACCGAATTCGAATTCCAGAAATAATCCTGTAATCTTTGAAGTGCCTCAGTTTCGCCACCCTTAAATTTCATGACCGATCGATCATCAAAAAATTCAGTATCCACAAACCCAAAATCAGACAATTCAGGTAGTGCCCCAGTTTCCATGTTCTCTGGGAATTTCATAGTGCCAGGGGCTTTGAAACAGCTTCTTACTGAACTATCACGTTCAACCTTTTTTCGGAAGTTTGTGAATACATCTGGAATAGTATTGATTGGAAATGGTAAGTCCTCCTTATGATAGAGCGTATGACCTATAAAATGCTTTAAGTTTATTTTCAACTTCCAAAGTGCATTCTCAACTAAGGTTGAAACCCCGGTTTCTTCAGATGCTACTTCCCGATGATGATAAACTTCATGAACCTTATATTTGGCAACTAGTTCGGGAAGGATAGATTCGGGCTTACCTATACGGATAATCAGATCACCGCCTGCAGCCCGAAAAGAATTTCTCAAATCGGCAACACTCTCCAAAAGAAATTTAGCACGAATTAAACCTGTTTTGCTGGTATTGAATGATGTTAACTCGAATTGTCTGGGGTCAAAACAATAAACAGGAATGATACTGCCACCTTTGCGAACAGCTTCAGTCAGTATTTCATTGTCGTGAATTCGTAAATCTTTTCTAAACCAAACTAATATGGTTTTCCCACTCATATGCTTAAAGGAATATCCCTGAATTGATTTTTAAAAGCAGATTATATCTGAATTAAATTTTAGCGAAATTACGTGCTAGAATTGATTTTATTGATCATTTTCTTGTAAGATTTTTATTATAAACTAATCAAACCCTAATGAGGTACCCTTATTAGGGAGCAGAACGTATTCAAGCAGCAAATAGACCGCATTTGTTTGGCAATAAAATAGACGATAATTAACTATATTTAATTAAGCTAATATATTCTGACATGAAAACTATAAAGAATATCATCCAAAATAAATCTAAATCTATTTATTCTGTTACTCCTCAAACATCTGTATTAGATGCTTTACAAGTAATGATGGATAAAAACATCAGTGCTTTACTTGTTATGGAAGGGCCTGAACTTAAAGGAATATTTACTGAAAGAGATTACGCCCGCAAGATCATTTTACAGGGAAAAGCATCAAAAGAAACAAGCATTCAGGAAGTAATGACTTCAAAACTTGAAACAGTTAAGCTGAATACAAGCATTGAGCATTGCATGCAGATCATGACCCAACGATTTATCAGACATTTACCCATTGTTGAGGATGGGATTGTTGTCGGAATAATCTCAATTGGTGACCTTGTAAAATTTGTAATTGAAGACCAAAAACAAACGATAGAACAGTTGCAGAGTTATATAAGTAGTTAGGTAGGGATTAAGCCAGACCTGCTTCAGAAAATTATTGTTTGACGTCAGTTACCGTAATTTCAAAATCTAGTGCTGAGAATGCAGGGATAGAAGGTGAACTACCATCCAAACCGTAGCCTAATGTAGATGGAATAATTAAACGAATACTCCCGCCTTGTTTGATAAGGGGAATACCCTCACGCCAACCTTTCACTAAAGAATTAAGTTTAAATGTTGCTTCACTACCTGCAACTGCCCTATCGAATATAGCTCCATTAAGCAATTTGCCGGTATAATTTGCAACAATTGTAGAATCTGTTGTAATAGGGCTCCCTGTTCCAGGCTGTCCTATTTTATAATACATACCAGTTGTAGTTTTGGTAAATCCAGTTAGCGAATTAGATTCCAGATATTTTTTAATCGTAAAGTCTTCATACGCAACTAATTTTGAAAAATCTAAAGCTTTAACAGTAATATCCAGAGATGCATTTCCAGGAATAGATCCTGAACCATTTCTTCCAAAAGCTAAACGGGAAGGAATGATCATCCTTAATGTGCCATTTGATTTTTTCAACACTTCTTTTACTCCTACCCGGATAGGTTCTGGATTATAATATCCAAGAAAATTATAATATCTATTGGCGATACTAAAAGTATCGACTGAAACATATTTTCCATCTAATGACCGCATTGTAATTAATGCTGGCATCCGGTCAGAATATTGAACTTCAGGACCAGTACCAGCAGACACAACTTGATAGTAAACGCCAGTTCCCTGATATTCCTGCATATTAATTTTATTCAGTTGGATATATTCCTTAACATTTCTATCGTCAATAATATCAATGGTTTCATATTCCTTTTGACATGAAAAAAGGATAGTTAACAATAGAAGTCCGGGGAATGTATATTTAAAAAATCGTTTCATTTCGTCTAATTATTATTGAACATCAACCAATTCTATGTCAAAATCAAGAACTGCGTTCGACGGTATTTTTGCCGAACCATCTCGTCCATAACCATAACCAGAAGGAATGAGTAATCTGATTTTTCCGCCTTTTTTAATTAGAGGAACGCCAATTTGCCAGCCTACAATTACATTTCCGAGTGGAAAACTAAGGGGCTGAGTTGTAGTTTGATCGAAAACTGTTCCATTCAATAGTCTACCAGTATATTTGGCCGTAACAATAGTTGAATTAGAATAGGTTGTTGACCCACTACCAGAGCTCAAAATTTGATAATATATTCCACTAGGATGCTTAATTGCTGTAATGTTTTTATCTGCTATAAATTTTACAATCAAAGCATCATCTAATCCAGCCTGAACCGTAGGATCATAATCATCACCTTTAATACATGAGGCTAGTGTGAACATCATGATAAAGGATAACATTACTAAATTTTTAATCTTCATATTGTTGCAAATTTATCCTTTTAAATTTTAAAAAGTAAGGATTAACATTATTTAACAAAATATTTAGAAAATATTTCTTTACTGCTCCATATTAAATGAATAAAAAACCAGAGAAAACTGATTTTATTTAGACGTATTGATGTGTGGTTTCCAGGTATCGGTTCTGACCATTGCCCCTAGTTCATGTAGCATATTGTAAAGTCCGAAATTTGTTCGGTTTACATAAATAAAGTGCTTTACACCTCTAGCTTGTTTGAATTCAGGCATCCTTGCAATTCTCTCACCATAATTATACAAGTTGTCAAAATATTCCTTTTTACTGAAATCAAAGGTTTGAGACATGTAGGGCAGGGCAAATAATTCAATCATTTCCTTGTAAACCTGATAGAAAAATTCAATTTGTGCAGGACTATCATCTTTGCGAATCATCTCTAATTCGCGGAATGTACTAATGGTTTTTATCTTATCCTGAAGCATATTTGTTGAGGTCATGCTAAAGAATGGCTCATAAAAATCAGCTGGCATTTCTTTTATACAACCAAAATCAATTACTCCCAGCTTTCCATCAGGAGTGATCAGAAAATTTCCAGGATGTGGATCTGCGTGAACAGCTCTTAATTCATGCTGCTGAAAATTATAAAAATCCCAAAGAGCCTGTCCCACCTGATTGCAGATCTCTTGTGAAAGATTTGTTTTCAAGAATTCTTTCATGTGCAGGCCCTCTAACCAGTCCATGGTGATAATCCGCTTTGACGACAAATCAGGAAAATAGGTAGGAAAAATAAGGTTTGGAATATTCTTACAAGCTTCAGAGAATTCGATAGACCGTTTAATCTCAAGATCATAATCAGTCTCTTCTAGCAAACGCTCTTCAACCTCCGACATATAAACTTCAAGCTCTTTCTGGCTCATGCCAAGTAAACGAAAAGCAAATGGCTTTACCATTTTCAAATCAGATGAGATGCTATCACCAACACCAGGATATTGAATTTTTACTGCCAATTTTTTACCCTCAAGACTAGCCTGATGAACTTGACCAATGGATGCCGCATTTGTTGAGCTGATATTAAACTCATCAAATATTTGAAAGGGTGTTTTTCCGAAATATCTGGTAAAGGTCCTAACAATGAGGGGCCCTGATAAAGGAGGAGCATTGTATAAGGACAAGGAAAATTGATCTACATAAGCTTTTGGTAGAATGTTATTATCCATGCTAAGCATTTGCGCAACCTTAAGTGCACTTCCCTTCAATTCACTTAGCGAATTGTAAATATCTGTTGCGTTATCAAGATTTAACTCATCCTTATTAAGAGTAGGGTTAAATAACTTTTTAGAATAATGTTTGATGTAATTACCCCCAACCTGAAATCCTGTCTTGACAAATTTTGCAGAACGCTGTGTTTTTGAAGTTGGGATACTATCTTGTTCTTTCATGCTTTTTGGCAAAATGCCAATGAATATTATATTAAAACTTCATATTTTGCTTCATACCGCCATTGTTCATCATAAATTTGCCATAGTCTAAAAGACCATCAAGAGGAGATTTTTCGAGTAAATCGAAGGTTACATTAATGCCTCTTTCAATGGCTTCATCGGTCTTTTCAAAACCTGCGCTTTTATCTTTTGTCCAGAAATTAAGAATAAACCCGAACTGTATCCAAAGTGCATCTTTATACTTAGCCGTAAAAAAACGTCTGTCTGCCAGTTCACCTGACTCAATACCCTGGTTAATAATACCGGTAGCAAAGGCTTCAAATATATTTTTAACCCCGGTTATGATAGCTGGAGTTCCAAGCATCATGCCTGAATGTTTTAGACTGTACAGAACAAAACTGCGTTTACTTTTAAGGAGTTCAATAAGCGCATAAAAGAATGCAAGTGCCTTCTCTCTTGAAGAATATTTAGACCATACCTCCTGATTTTCGACTTCAGAAAGTGCTTTTTGGCATAAATCTGTCCAGATTGATTGCTCTATTCCTTCAAAAGAACCAAAATAATTGTAAAATTCTTCCTCGGCAAGATTATTATCCTTGGCAAAAACATAAACAGATTTAGGCTTACTGCCATGCGTTAAAACATAGTCAACATATGCATTTTGCAACTCTTCAGAACTAATCAAAGTCTTTTTCTTAGCCATTTTATCGATTTATTGGATTAGGGTTATCCATATTTCTAGTTAAATTCATTGAATTATTAACTCTGACAGGGGCATATTTCAATTGCTTACCTGCAGAATTTGAATTACTGTTTTTCTTAAAAAAGAAATATAATTTCTGAATAAGAGCTTTTAATGATCCGGCCATGTTAAGATTTCTGAAGTTCATAATTGCTGTATTAATTGTTTACCAAATATCGGAAATAGAGTGTAGGAAAATGATTTTGAAGGTAGAATTATTGTCATTTTAAAGGGAAAAATGACCCGCTCTGAAAAAGATTGACAAAGCGATGATAAAGGATAATAACTCATCAGACCCAGAGTGAATGGCCTGATGAGTTAAAAATTAGTAACAGTATTTGTTGGCTTCGATCAGTTGCTTAGCAACACGCTGCCTGGTTTCTTTGATATTAAATGGCTCAATTTTGGTAAATCGTTTTAATCCGACAAGCATCATTCTAAGTTCATCTCCTTCTGCAAAAGAGCAAAGTGCTTCTTTTCCAGCTGTAGCCACCTGATCAACTGATTGATAAAGATAGATACGCATCATATCTAACTGTCCTTTGCATGAATCTTCTCCTCTTAATTTTACCAGTTTCTCTACACGCAGAATGGTTGACTCAAGCACATACACATATCCAATTATATCAGCAATATTCATCAATATTTCTTGCTCTTTAGAAAGGGTCATCATTAGTTTCTGAACTGCAGCACCAGCAATCATTAAACCAGCTTTTTTAAGGTTTTGCAATACCTTTTTTTCGGCAGCGAATAGCGTAGTATCTTCTTCTGCAAAATCAGGAATCGACATTAATTCGGCTGCAACTGCCTGTGCCGGTGTCATCAAATCTAATTCACCTTTCATCGCACGTTTCAAAAGCATATCCAGAATCAGCATACGATTGATCTCATTCGTGCCTTCAAATATCCTGTTGATCCGGCTATCGCGATAGGCGCGATCCATTGGAGCTTCAGCTGAATAACCCATACCACCATAAACCTGAACTCCTTCATCCACAATATAATCGAGCATTTCAGATCCCCATACTTTTAAAATGGCGCATTCAACAGCAAACTGTTCTGTTGATTTCAATTTTGCCTGTGACGGGTCCATTCCTTCGGCAACTAGCATATCATAGGCATCATCAATGTTTTGTCCGGCACGGTAAGCAGCACTCTCAATCGCAAAATTCCTAGTTGCCATTTCGGCCAGTTTATATCGGATAGCTCCAAATTTAGAGATCGGCAAACCAAACTGAATACGCTCATTTGAATAATTGATGGCATAATTTAAAACCTTACGAGATGAGCCAATTGCAGCAACACCTAGTTTGATCCTGCCAATATTCAATATATTAACAGCTATTTTAAAGCCATTTTCACGTTCTGAGAGCAGATTAGCAACAGGAACGGGGCAATCAGTAAAGAATACCTGACGAGTTGAAGAACCCTTAATTCCCATTTTATGTTCTTCAGGATTCATGGCGATACCGCCAAACCCCTTTTCTATAATAAAGGCAGACAGATTTTTATCATCGTCAATCTTTGCAAAAACGATGAAAATATCGGCGAAACCACCATTGGTGATCCACATTTTCTGGCCTGTGATCAAATAATGAGTGCCTTCAGCATTTAATACCGCTTTAGTTCTTGCTGAATTTGCATCTGAACCAGAATTTGGTTCAGTTAGGCAATAAGATGCTTTCCATTCTCCTGTTGCAAGCTTTGGAATATACTTATCTTTCTGTTCCTTGTTTCCATAATATAAAATGGGCAAGGTTCCAATACCTGTATGTGCAGAAAGCGCAACTGCAAAAGAACAGCCGGGGCCAACTGAATCGGCAACCAACATGGAGGTATTGAAATTTTTTCCAAAACCACCATATTCTTCAGGAATAGATACTGCCAATAAACCAAGTGCGCCGGCCTTATCCATTAAGCTGACCATTAGCCCTTCTTCCTGATTATCGATCCGGTCCAAATTGGCATAAACCTCTGATTCCAGAAAATCTTCACAGGTTTTGCGGATCATCAGTTGCTCCTCATCAAACTCCTCAGGTATGAAAATATCTTCACATGCCGTTTCACGAATAATAAATTCTCCGCCTTTTATTGGTGTTTTTATTGTACTCATATTATTATATTTAATAGATAAAAGATAAAGGAGCAATGATTAAGGACAAATCTGTTTGAATAGAACTAATCCTTTAGTATTTGTTATTTTATCTTTTGTATTAGCAATTTTCTTCTTGTTAATTCAGCTTTTTAAACTTAATTCCAGACTGGTTAAAAATTTAGTTAACATTTTTTGAAGCTTTATTATTTTTGATACAAGACTACTTAATGTCTCTCCTTTTATAATACCAAACTCATTTGATAGTATAAGCTGGGTTTCCAATTCAAATAAAGAACCTAATGCAACCTTGATAAAATATGAAAACTCCTTATTTGATGACCTTCCGGATCCTTCTGCAATATTTGACGGAACTGAAATAGAACACCTGTTTATTTGTGAAACCAATCCATATTTTTCTTATTTAGGAAATTCAGAAGTGATAAAATATACTTCCTTTGCCAGCGCCATCGAATCTAGCCATATATTCAACTTCCTGAAATTATGCATAACATTCTATTTTAATTAATAAAGCGCAAAATGAAAAAGGGCAGATTCGTTTTAGGAGATCTTTTTCTATACTTTTTTCACCTTGGTCCTTGTTCATTCATCCTTGTTCCTTTATCCTTGTTCTCTAATCTATCTTAAAATCACATTATTTCAAAAATCCCAGCAGCTCCCTGCCCGGTTCCAACGCACATAGTAACCATTCCAAATTTCTTATCTCTTCTTTTCAACTCATTGAATAATTGAACAGAAAGTTTTGCTCCAGTACATCCCAGAGGATGACCGAGAGCAATTGCGCCTCCATTAACATTTACTTTATCCTGATCAAGGTCCAGTTTCCGAATAACCGCCAATGACTGAGAGGCAAATGCTTCATTCAATTCGATCAGATCAAGATCCTGCTGCTTCATTCCAGCTTTTTTCAATGCGAGTGGAATAGCTTCAATTGGACCAATACCCATGATTCTTGGGGGTACACCAGCCACTCCATAACTCACTAGTCGGGCAATTGGCTGCACATTCAATTTCTTTAACATTCGCTCCGAAACCACCAATACGAAAGCAGCGCCATCAGACGTTTGCGATGAATTTCCGGCAGTTACTGAACCACCTACAGCAAAAACTGGCTTTAATTTTGCCAGCTTATCAAGAGCGGTATCCGCACGCGGACCTTCGTCAGTATCAGCAATAAACTCTCTTGATTTCTGCTTTAAATTTTCGTCGAGATACATTTCCTTCACAGTGATGGGCACAATAGCATCCATAAGATGACCATTCTTAATTGCAGCAATAGCTTTTTGATGGGAGTTAAATGAGAACTCATCTTGGTCTTGGCGACTTACACTATATTCTTTTGCAACTGCTTCTGCAGTAAGCCCCATGCCCCAATACCATTCAGGATTATTTTTAGCTACATCAGCATTTGGAACAAGTTTCCATCCGCCAAAAGGCATTCCTGACATCACTTCAACACCGCCTGCAATGATACAATCAGCCATGCCTGCCTTGATTTTTGCGCTTGCAATCGCAATTGTTTCTAAACCTGAGGCACAATAACGGTTAACTGTTACACCCGGAACTTTATCGGTATCCAATCCCATTAATGAGATCATACGCGCAATATTTAGTCCTTGTTCTGCTTCAGGAGTCGCATTTCCAACGATCACATCGTCAATTTCATCTTTATCTAGAACAGGCACAGAGGCCATCAAATGTTTGACCACTTCAGCAGCCAAATCATCTGCGCGTGTAAAACGAAATATACCCTTGGATGATTTTCCAACTGCTGTTCTGTATGCTGCTATGATATATGCTTGTTCCATAGGTTAGATGTGAGATGTGAGATATGAGATGTGAGATTTGAGATATGAGATTTGAGATTTGAGATATCTATCTGCCTTCATATATACACTTTTAGTTAATTGAAGATTTCTTATTTAACATATTCTGGAATCCGTAATTCATTTTTTGTAATTCTTCAATTTGCTGAAGAATTTTTTCTAAATCTTCATTACTTAAAAGACTCAATTTATTTGAAATAAATAATTGCGTTTGAAGTTCAAAGGATGATCCATTCGCAATTCCTAAAAAATATTTAAACTCTTTTTCTGAGTTTCTTCCTGCACCTTCGGCAATATTTGAAGATATTGAAACTGCCGCACGACGTGTCTGTGAAATTAAACCGTACTTTTCATCAGGAGGAAATAAGGCGGATACCCGATAAACCTCAACCGCCAGATCAATGGCTTTTTTCCAAATCTTAAGCTCTTTAAGATTATGCATTACTACCTAGATTTGTAACTCTTTTCTCACATCTATTCTCTTCTATCTTATGTCTCATATCTCACATCTATTGTCTCACATCTCATATCTATTGTCTCATATCTCACATCTATTGTCTCACATCTAAAATCTCAATCCTAATTCCTCAACGGCTTCCCTTTTGTCAGAATACTCTGAATACGCTCTAATGTTTTCTTTTCTCCGCAAAGTGAAAGGAAGACTTCCCTTTCTAGATCCAGTAAATATTGTTCAGAAACCAGCGTAGGCTGTGATAAATTGCCACCGCACAAAACATAACCTAACTTTTCGGAAATCTTCTTATCATGCTCAGAAATAAAGTTTCCTGCCAACATGGAGTTAGCTCCGGCATATACTATCCCCATTCCTTGCTTACCCAAAACTCGAATATCCTTGCGTCTTACGGGTTGGCTATACCCATTGTCAGCTAGTTCGATGGCTTTATTTTTTGCATCAATAATCAATCTGCTGCGGTTCATAGTGATACTGTATTTATCTTTTTGAAGATAACCCAGTTCTGCTGCCTCCACTCCTGAAGTTGAAACCTTTGCCTGCCCGATTGTTAAAAAGCGATCTCTAAGTGCAGCCTGCTCTATCTGACCTTCTTTGAATTCATCAGAAAGACGAAGTGCAAATTCTTTTGTTCCTCCGCCACCGGGTATCAATCCAACTCCAAATTCAACAAGCCCCATATAAGTTTCTGCATTGGTTTGAACATAATCTGCATGAAGGCAGAGTTCACAACCACCACCTAAGGTTAAATTATGGGCAGCTGCAACAACCGGAATACTGGAATAACGCATCCGCATCATCGTGTTTTGAAACATCCTGATAGCCATATTGATCTCATCCCAATCCTGCTCTACAGCAGCCATAAATATCATCCCAATATTAGCGCCTGCCGAAAAATTGGCCCCATCATTCCCAATAACTAAACCTCGGTACTCTTTTTCAGCAAGATCGATAGCTTTATTCATTCCCTGAATCACTTCCCCTCCTATGGTATTCATTTTTGTATGAATCTCAAGGTTGAGAATTCCATCACCTAGATCAGTAATTGTGGTTCCTGAATTTTTCCAAACGGTATTTGTTGGTCGGATATTATCTAAAATTAGGAAGGCTTCAGAGCCAGGAACTGATTGATATGATTTTGAAGGAATATCATAATACTTTTTAACCCCATTATCTACCCGATAAAATGACTCATGGCCGGCAGCAAGCATTTCATGGACCCATGAAGCTGCCTCATGGCCATATTTCTTCATGCCCTCTACCGCATTTCTGATTCCAAGTGAATCCCATACTTCAAATGGGCCAAGTTCCCATCCAAAGCCGGCACGCATTGCATCATCAATTCGGTACAATTCATCCGAGATTTCTGGTATGCGATCTGAAACATATTCAAATAGCCCAAAAAATGAAGTTCTAAAAAACTCGCCAGCCCTATCCGTGCCTTTGGAAAACACGATCATTCGTTCGCGCAAATTCTCAACCAATTTGGTTGCTTCGAGCGTAGATGACTTTATTTTTTGCTGGGCTTTATATTCTAATGTTTTAAGATCAAGGGCAAGAATTTCAGATTTTCCATCTGCACCCTTAACTTTTTTATAAAATCCTTGCTTTGTTTTATCGCCAAGCCACTTGTTTTCCTGCATTTTTTTAACGTATTCAGGAAGTTCAAACAGCTTATGGGCTTTATCATCAGGAAGATTATTGAATAATCCATTAGCCACATTAATCATAGTATCCAAACCAACAACATCTGTGGTACGGAAGGTAGCCGATTTAGGTCTGCCCAAAGCAGGACCGGTATATTTATCAACCTCCTCTACTGTAAGATCCATCTTTGTAACCAAATGCAGCAAGGACATGATAGAATATACCCCTACTCTGTTTGCAATAAATGCAGGCGTATCTTTACAAAGAACAGTGGTTTTTCCAAGAAATTTATCGCCGTAATGCATCAAAAAATCAATGATTTCAGGCTTTGTTTCAGGAGTGGGAATGATTTCAAGAAGACGAAGGTAACGTGGGGGATTAAAGAAATGCGTTCCGCAAAAATGAGTTCTGAAATCTTCAGATCTGCCTTCGGCCATTAAATGAATTGGAATTCCGGATGTGTTTGAACT
>CAMDKO010000054.1 GCA_945901155.1 Pedobacter schmidteae | reverse complement strand
TCTAGTTCAAGCTCGGATTTTCAGGAAAATTTGCAATATGAGCATATTTTGGTCCGAGCCCAATAACTACCTCACGCCACAAGCTCTCTTCATCTTCAACGAATACCAGTTCAGAATCGAATTTATCAGTAACCATCCAGGAATTTTCCTCTATTTCACGTTCAAGCTGGTCAGCTCCCCAACCAGAATACCCGATAAAAAATTTAATTTCATCAGGATTAATCATATTTTTTTGAAGAAGAATTTTTAAGGCTTCAAAATTACCACCCCAAAATAGTCCATCCCTGATCTTTATGCCACTTTTTATTTTATCATAGCACCTGTGAAGAAAATGAAGGCTGTCATTTTCAACAGGTCCTCCAATATATATGGGAAATTCGGCACAGGTTATATCAGCAATGAGATCGCTAAGTATTAAATTACTTTTTTGGTTTAAAACAAAACCAACAGCACCATTTATTTCAAATTCGGTAAGTAATACAACTGATCTCTTAAAATTAGGATCAATCATAAAGGGCTCAGAAACAAGAAGAGCACCATTTCTGGGTTGAATCGGGCTTATCATAGATGTTAACAATAAAATAACTATTCAGACAATGCTAAGAAACATAATTTTTGATTAGTTATTATTGTGAAATTGACTTTTTGAAATTTGTCCTCATTTTTAAATCAGCTAATTGCATACCATCACAAGCATTTTAAATTTTTAGGAACAAAAATATCTATGTTAAAGCATGTTTAAAAGGCAAAAGTTATCCATTTATATTTACAAGAATTCTTGAGCTTTTATTAAATCACTGCAATATAGGGCTAATAATTATCGAAATGATAGAATAACAAAGTGCAATTGTTAAGTTTGCACTAATGAAATTTATCGGACAAGTGTCTAGATAATTAATATGTACTATGTCAGTAGAAAAAGAAACATTAGAGAATCTCCGTAAGGAATACATTTCTGAAAAATTATCCGAAAAAGATGTTGCTAAAGATCCCATAAAACAATTTGGCTTATGGTTAAAGGAAGCAATGGAAGTAGGAGTTTACGAGCCCAATGCAATGACTCTTGCAACTACCAGTATCGATAGAAAACCTTCTGCACGTATAGTTCTATTAAAGGGATATGAAGAGAGAGGTTTCATGTTTTACACCAATTATCTAAGTGCAAAAGGTAAAGAAATGGCAAAAAATCCAGTTGTTGCTCTTGTATTTCATTGGGCCGAATTAGGTCGGCAGGTACGTATCGAAGGTACTGTAGAAAAATTAACCAAGGAAGAATCTGAACGCTATTTTCAAAGCAGACCAAAGAAAAGCCAGCTAGGTGCTATTGTTTCGCCTCAAAGCCAAGTAATTGATGGAATGGACGAAATTGAGAAAAATTGGCAGGAAGCTGAAGCCCGTTATGATGGAAAAACTATTCCAAAACCTGCATTTTGGGGAGGATATCTTGTTAAGCCACAGGTTATTGAATTTTGGCAAGGTCGCCAAAGTCGCCTTCACGATAGAATTGTCTTCAAAAAAGCAGATAAAAAATCCTGGAAAATTGTTCGCCTTGCACCCTAAAAATAGTTATGAATTTTGATGAAATAAAAAGGCTTTTATCAGAAAAATTCGGTTCTGATGTAATCATTGAAGATCAAAAAGGAGGACTTCAGCCAGCATTGATCATCAATCCTAACTCAATTGTACCTGTTTGCAAAGAATTAAGAGATAATAAAAACACGTGGTTTGACTTTCTTTCTTGCTTAACAGGTATTGACCATGGTGTGGAGAACAATAAATTCTCTGTGGTTTATCACCTAGCATCCATACCTCACAAGCATCAGTTAGTTTTAAAAGTAATCATTGATCACGATAGAAGTTTGGATTCATTACCAAGCTTTATATCTGTTTCGGATATATGGAAAACAGCAGAATGGCATGAGCGTGAGGCGTTTGATCTTTTAGGAATACAATTCGAAGGGCATCCGGATCTTAGAAGAATTCTGCTTCCAGATGACTGGGAAGGCTATCCGCTCAGGAAGGACTATATTGCAGCAGAGGAATATAAAGGAATAAAAATAAAAGAGTAAATCCCTATTCACCATTGAATAATATCATGCAGGTAAAAAAAACCAGATATGATCAGTTAACTGAGAATCTCAAACCAGAAGAGATGATCATCAATATGGGTCCGCAGCACCCTTCAACTCATGGTGTTTTACGGCTTGAACTAATCACTGATGGAGAAATAGTGAAGGAGGTGATCCCACATATGGGATATTTACACAGGTGTTTTGAAAAGCACTGTGAAAACCTTACTTATCAGCAGATCATTCCATTTGTTGACAGAATGGATTATCTATCGTCAATGAACAATGACCATGCATATGTGATGGGAGTTGAACGAATGATGGGGATAGATAAAGATATCCCAAAGAGAGTTGAATACATTCGTGTTTTAGTTTGCGAGCTTAACAGAATAGCTTCACATTTAATAGCAATTGGAATCTATGGAATCGATATAGGGGCATTTACCCCTTTCTTGTGGTGTTTTAGAGATCGTGAGCATATCCTGAACATGCTTGAATGGGCTTCCGGTTCTAGAATGCTCTATAATTATATTTGGGTTGGTGGGTTATTCTATGATCTTCCGGTGGGTTTTGAAGAGCGTTGCAGTGAATTTGTAAGCTATTTCAAGCCTAAGTTAACAGAGCTAAATCTATTACTTACAGACAATCAGATATTTATTGCCAGAACCGCCGGGGTTGGGATACTTCCACTTGATGTGGCAATTAATTATGGTTGTTCCGGACCAATGCTAAGGGGTTCAGGTTTAAAATGGGATTTACGTCGTACCGACGAATATTCTGTATATCCAGAATTGGAATTTGATATCCCAGTAGGCAAGGGTGAGATGGGTAAGAGCGGTGATTGCTGGGACCGCTACAAGGTTAGAGCAGATGAAATTGTAGAATCTATACTGATTGTGGAGCAATGCCTTGAGAGACTTCAAAAAGAGCTCAAACGAGGACCTGAATTTGACCCAAGAGCAAAGCTCCCAAAAAAGATTATACCCAAAGAGCAAGACTTTTATATACGGGCTGAAAATCCGCGTGGGGAGCTTGGTTATTATTTTATCACTGATGGGAAAACCGAAATACCGAAGCGGGTAAAAGCAAGGGCACCAAGTTTTAATAATTTGTCTGTTCTACCTGAAATTACTCGCGGGGTATTGATCGCAGATCTGGTAGCTATACTTGGTTCTGTAGATATTGTACTTGGGGAAGTGGACCGTTAAGGTAGTTTAAATAAAAAAAATCTATTAATTACAAAAATAAAACCTTTTAAAAACTGGTTTAAACTTATAAAATAAGATTAATTAATAAACTTTAACCATGTAAATAAAGGGTTCAAGCTTCTTAAATTGATCTTTCCTACTTAATCCTGATAAAGTATTACGTTTACTTAAAATTAACTTCTTATCCAGAGAATCTTGAGGAATGGCCTCAATTGACTTTAAAAGGTAAGTTGATTTAATAGCAAATGCAGCTCCATCAACCATAGTTTGTTTTCCGTTAATAATACCAATAACGTTACCTCGGTTATCAAGCAATGGACCACCACTATTTCCCGGGTTTACTGGAATTGAAACCTGATAGGCCACAGTATCTCCAGCATAACCATTTTTTGAACTCACATATCCTTTACCATAAACCTGATCATCTCTTGGAAAACCAATGGTGAAAACATCTTCACCAACATCAGATGCTGACTTTTTGAATGAATAAGGTAAAACGTTAAGATCTTTAAAGGCAGGATCAGTGATTTGTAAAACAGCCAAATCATATGCCGGATCTATATAGATCATTTTAGCTTTAAAGGCTTCTCCATTTGAATTTTGCACATAAACAGAGTCAGCACCCTGAACCACATGGTAATTGGTTACAACATAACCATTGGATGAAAGTGCAAAACCAGTGCCACCGAACTGCCCAGGATTTACAGGACCTTTTGATGGTTTATCGTTAATATTTTTAATCAGCGCATTTTGAGATTTTTTAATACTATTAATTTCTCTGCGCAAAAGGCTAACATTTGTTGAAATTGATTTTGAGAAAAAACCAGTAGAAAGAAGAGTTCCACTAACAGCAATTAAGGCAACTGAGGCAGCAATTGCTGTATTGATTCTGTATTTTTTCCATAATCTCTTGACAATGTGAGCATCTGGAGCTACTTCGTTTTTTAAGGCAAAAATATCCAGCGATTCATGTATAACATTCATTTCAGAAGTTAACCTCAACCTATTAGCATAATCAGATAAATGGTTAACCAAATTCTGATGCTCAACAATCTTAATATCGAATGCGGGATCTTTTATTCTTTGATTTTCAAAATCAATTAGTTCAGATTCCGTCAACTCCCCTCTCAGGTAGGCATCAATTTGATTTGTCAATTCTATATCGCTCTTCATCATTTTTTTATTTAGGACTGAAAAAAAGTTTTTTCAGTCGCTGCAGGCATTTATATTTTTGAGTTTTGGCATTATCCGAATTAGTATATCCAAATTTTTCACAGATCTCCTGCATAGATTTGTTTTGCATATAATAATCTTCAATAATGGTTTTACAAGGCTCCCCTAATTGGCTAAGTGCCAATTCCATCACTTCAAATTGTCTATCCTTTTCTTCATGTCTTTCCAGGTCATCTTCAACCGGAATAAACTCAGAATAATCTTCAATATTTCTTATAGTTCGGCTTTGAGCATTTAATCGCTTTAACCATAACCTTCTACAAACAGAGTAGATAAAAGTTTTAAGCTTACTATTAAGTTCAAAATTTCCGCTTTTTACTTTATTGTAAAGAACAATTACTGACTCTTGAAAAACATCTTTTGCATCATCTTCATTCCCGTTATTATTCAGCACGAATTGAAGAACCATTGGGAAATACGTTACATACAAACGATTGAGTATTTCTTTGGAGTCATTCAGAATTCCTAAAATAATTTCGCTATCTGCTGGAACTGAACTTTTTATCTCTTTTTTCACTATTAATACTTTTTATGCGGAATTGTAACCCAATGATAGGGAAAATATTTTTTTTATTTATTTTGAATCTTAAGGGTTACCTTTTTATATTTGAGGTATTAAGTGTAATTATTTAAATATATTTAAAAATTAAACGATGAAAAATTCATTCAAATTAGGTTTCTTAGCTCTAGCTATCTCTTTGTCAGTTGCTGCATGTAACTCAAACAAATCTGAAGAAGCTGCTACTGATTCAGTTGCTGTTGATTCTATGGCTGTTGATACAACTGCTGTTGATTCTGCTGCTGTTGATACTGCTGCTGCCGATACTGCTGCTGCTAAGTAATCAATTCAAAAAAAAAAAAGCCATTCAGGAATCCTGAATGGCTTTTTTTTTAATAAAAATTTCTTCAGATAATATAAATACCATATTAATAAAAACACTAAACTGAGGATTGATAAAATTTTACCCGAATAAAAAACAGACCCTGTAAACTGAGTCCATTCTATTATTAATATAATCTTAAGCTATCTTCCCAGTCTTTTTTAACCAAGCTTTAATACGTTTGGAATTAGAATCTCCAATTAATAACATACATGGCACCAAAATCAGTGTCAAGAAAGTTGCAAATCCTAATCCAAATATCATAGTCCATGATAATGGCCCCCAGAAAGCTACATTGTCACCACCAAAATACAAGTGAGCGTCAAAATCATTAAATAAGGTTACAAAGTCCATATTCAAACCAACCGCTAAAGGAATAAGACCGAGCATTGTTGCAGTAGCTGTAAGCAAAACGGGAGTCATTCTAGTTCTTCCGGCCTCAATTATAGCTTCCCTAACATCCATTCCCTGTTCAATTAAGAGATCTGTAAATTCAACTAATAAAATACCATTTCTAACTACGATACCCGCCAAAGCAACAATACCTACTCCAGACATTACAATTGACATTTCCATTCTGAAAATTGTTACGCCCAACAAAACTCCTATGATACTTAACACAATCTCGCTTAAAATAATTAGCGGTTTGGTGATTGAGTTGAATTGGGTAACCAAAATAATCAGAATAAGTCCTAAAGAGATCATCAAAGCCGTACCTAAAAATAACATGGTTTCTTGTTGTTCTTCCTGCTCTCCTGCCATTTTTACTTCAATACCTGATGGAGCATTGAACTGACTAATTTCAGTCTGAATATCTGCAACTACTTCATTTGGATTATAGTCACTTAGTACATTAGAAGATAGAATAATAATTCTTTTTTCTTGTTTACGTTTTATTCCACCATAAGTGTTTACATAATCAATTGAAGCAAAAGACGAAAGTGGCACCTGACGAATTATCCCACCCATACCCATATCACGATAGGTAACTTTCATATTTCGAAGTGCATCCAGGTTATTTCGCTGAGTTTCATTAGCCCGAAGATTTATTTCATAATCTTCGTTTGTATCGCGAAACTTAGATACTTCTTTACCAAAAATAGCAGTTCGTAGGTCCATTCCTATTTGACCGCTCGAAATTCCTTCACGATTTGCGCGTTCACGGTTAATATCAAAAATAATCTCTGGCTTATTATTTTGAAAATCAGATTTCAGTTCTTCAACACCAGCAATTTGCTTGCTATTAAGATATTGTTTCAGATCTATCGACACTTTAACTAGCGAATCCAGATTATTTCCGGTGATCTCAATACTGATCGGTTTGGCTGTTGGCGGACCACTTTGTTCCTGTGCTACAGTAATTTCAGCACCTGGAATACCCTTCACAGCCTCCCTGATCTTATCGAGATAAGTGGAAGTTCTTTCACCAGTACGTTTTCCAAATTGAGTAAATGCTACAGTTACTTTTCCCATGTTCGGGTATTGGCCCTGATCCTCGCTTTGTGGGTCAGTTACCCCAATGGTAACATTAGATATTATTGAGGTTACATCCTTGTTATCTTTACCTACAACTTTTGTTACATCTGCTTCAACTTTCTTTATTACCTCGTTGGTATACGCCTGATCAGTACCAACGGGCAACTGGACATAAACGTATACAAAATTGGGATCACCCTTTGGAAAAAATACAATTTTAGGTGGAACGACTGAGATCAATATAAAGGTTAAAATAAATAAGCCAACTGTACCCCACAATATTGCTCTTGGCCAATTTAATGCACTTTTAAGCAACCTTGCATATTTAGCTTGTGCACGAGGCCATAGGTTTGTCTGAAAATTCCTGATTACTTTGTTTAAGTAAAAATGATTTAGAAGATATAATAACGCTATAAAAACCACTAGATTTCCCAATCCGAAATTTATCAGATATGCTAGCACTGCAACACCAACAAATAGTAAAAGGGTACGCAATACCTGTTTATCAAAACTAGGTTTTACCTTTGAATAGTCGTCTGGCTGCATGAAATCAACAGCAAAAACCGGGTTTATGATGTAGGCAACAAGTAAAGAAGCTAAAAGTGTAATAATCAGGGTCATTGGAAGAAAAAACATAAACTCTCCAATTACTCCAGGCCAGAAAAGCAAGGGCACAAATGGCGCCAAAGTTGTCAGAGTGCCAGAAAGAACCGGCATAAATACCTCTGCAGCAGCCATTTTTGCAGCCTTTTTAATAGGTACTTTTCCATTGTCAAATATTCTATGTGTATTTTCAATGACAACAATAGCATCATCAACAACTATTCCCAATCCGAGAAGGAAAGAGAATAATACCATCATATTCATCGTGAAATTGAATCCCATGATACCTCCTAAGGCCGGCATAGCCATAAAGGCGATAAACATGGATAATGGTACAGATAAAGCTACAAAAAGAGCATTGGTGATCCCCATGAAGAACATTAGGATAACAGTTACCAGGATAAACCCAATGATGATGGTATTAAGTAAATCATGCAAAGTAACTCTGGTTCTATTTGATTGGTCACCTGTAACAGTTATGTTTAGATTTTTAGGCAATTGTCCTGACTTCATCTCTAGAATAAGTGCGTTAATCTTATCAGATGCATCAATCAGATTCTCACCACTTCTTTTCTTTACATTAAGTGTGATCACATTTTTACCATATAAACGGGCATAACTTTCCTGTTCTTTAAAAGAATCTTTCACCTCGGCGATATCTCTTAAGTACAAAGAAGAACCCATGGGGGTCTTAATGATTAGATTTGATATTTCATCTGCACTAGCAAATTCCTTCTTAACGTTCAAAGTTCTACGAACCCCATCCATCTTTATGGTACCACTAGAGATTGTTAAATTTTCATAACCAACAGCACGCTCAATATCTGAAAATGAAATTTTAGCAGCAGCCATTTTATTTAAATCGGCATTGATCTGAACTTCCTGCTCAAGAGCACCAACCATATCAACACCAGAAATTTCTTTCAGGCTCTCTACCTGATCCTGAATATCTTCTGCATATTTTTTAAGACTTTTAAGATCATAATCTCCAGAAATATTGAGATACATGATCGGTAAATCAGACAAATTGATATCCTGCACATTTGGATCGCTAGGAAGGTCATTGGGTAAGTCTTGCCTTGCTTTATCAACAGCATCCTTTACCCGTTGCTTTGCATCTTTAATATCAACATTCGTATTAAATTCTGCTGTAATTATCGAGAAATCTTGATAAGAATTAGATGTTATTTTCTTCAGACCAGAAGCAGATTTCAATTGTTTTTCAATCTGTTTAGTTACCAAATTCTCCATATTAGCAGGAGAAGTTCCGGGATACACAGTCTGAACAAATATTTTAGGTATGATTACCTCAGGAAAATTTTCTTTTGGTAAACCCAAATAGGAAAAATAACCGATAACTGAAATAATAACAGTAAGTACATAAATTGCAGTTCTGTTATCAATTGCCCAACTGGAAGGTTTAAATTCTTTTTTAACGTCTTTCATATTATTCTAAACTATTGACCCTGATTAATTAGATTTTATCAAATCACCAGGGCTTAAACCATTCATGCCTGCTACAATTACCTGATCACCTGCTTTAATACCAGATAAGATCTCTGCACGTCCTTCTGATACTCTACCGGTCTGAATATTTACTCGTTTTGCTTTTTTATTCTCAGAAACAAAAACATAGTCGCCATTCTCAGCTTTTTGAATAGCATTTACAGGAATAACAAAAGCTTTAGCATTCTGATAATCAATAATTTTAAGAACCGCCAGCATGTTAGGACGATAATTACGGTTTGAAGGCAGCTTAATTTCAACATTAAAACTTCTTGAAATCTGATCTATAGTTTTAGAGGCAAAAGAAATTTTAGTTAAAACTGTATCCGGGACATCTGGTAAAATTACCTGAACACGATCACCTTGATTTACGCGACTGGCATAAGATTCTGCAATCTGAGCCTTAGCTGTCAATTTATTTGCATTTACAACACGAATTCCAGATATTCCAGGCATAACAGCCTGACCAACTTTAAGATCCATCGCATCAATATTCCCTGAAATTGGAGACTTGATTTTATACATAGACATCTGAGACCTCAATGTTGCAATGCGGCGCTCTGCAGCATCTTTTTGAGTTTTTGAATTTAAATATTGCACTTCAGTCCCAATTTTTTGATTCCATAGATTCTTCTGCCTTTCGAAAAGTGTTGTTGCCAGATCAAGCTGGTTTTGAAGTTCTGAAATATTATGACGAAGAACCTGATCATCTATTTGAGCCAGAATCTGGCCCTTAACTACGCTTTGCCCAATAGTTGCAAATACCGCAGTTACAACACCTGGAGCTTCAGGGTTAACCTGAACATTTTCTTCAGCATCGATTTTTCCCTGCACTTCAAGGTAGTTTTGAAATGAGCTTTCAGTAACTTCCAGAATATCCACATCTTTTAAATCATTGGCTGCTGAAGCAATACCAATTTCACTCTCTAGTTTTTCTATTTTTGCATTGAGTTCAGACCTCTCCTTTTTTAAGGCATTAAGTTCAGATTTTTTGTCAGTTGATTTTCCTCCACAAGAGGTAAAAAAAATTGCAGCAGAGATGAATATTATTTTCTTCATTGGTGTTTAAATTTTGATTTTAATTCGGTTAAGATTAGCAGCAATGCAATAATGAGTGCTATTAGTATATATTTTATTAATAGGTAATTTTTCCTAAGGCTCTATCAACATTAACCTTATTTATCAAAAGATCATACAAGGCATTGATATAATTATTCTGTGATTCCTTTAAGGATGTTTCAGCTGTTGTTACTTCGATACTAGAACCAACGCCCTGTTCGTATTTTATCTTTGTAACTCTCAAAACCTCTTTAGCTAATTCCATATTACGCTTTTGATTTTCCAGAGATTTTAAACCATTACGATAAATTGTTTGTGCCTGTTCAACTTCTAGATTGATCCCATTTTTAAGATTAACAAGGTTATTCTCAGTTTTTAATACTTCCAGCTTAGCATTACGAACCTGATATGCTTTTACTCCTCCTGATAGTAGCGGAACAGATAAGCGAAATCCAATGATTGTTGCAGGAAAACTTCTGTCTATTAAGTTCAAGAATTCATTTGACTGGAAACTGCGTGAGGTAGTTCCAAATGCAGCTAATGAAGGAAGAAATAAACTTTTATAACGTTTAAGATCAAGTTCATTTAGCTTTTTTTGGGTCTCAAGTAATGAATACTCAATTCTATTTTGGTAAGCGGCAGTATCTTTAACTGCTAAAAATTCTGCAACCTGCAAACTTCCAATAGAATCTTTTAAAACTAGTTTCAATTGAATATTCATTCCCATTTGAAACTTCAAAAGGTTCATATTCAACTCCAAAAGCCTAATCACATTTCCTCGTTCAGTTTCAAGGTTATTATTTAGAACTGTTAATCGATCTACATCAATCTTTTCAACAAAGCCATTCGCGAAAAGCGCTTTTGTATCATTTAAGGATTTTTTCAATCTCTCCATGTTCGCATCCAGAAGACTTAACTGTTCATTACTCACAAGTACTGAATAATAAGCCTTGGTTACTCCAACTGCAGTTTCAATACGGCTTCGCTTCAAATTTTTGTTTGAAAGCTCTTTATATGTTTTAGTTGCCTGCAGGCCAACTAAGTATGAACCATCAAATAGCAATTGATTTAACTCCAAGCCAAAAGATGATTGATATTGAACACCAAACTGAGCAGGGATCTGAGTTCCCGGCTTACCGAAAATTTCTCCCGGTAATAAATTAGTAGGAATCTTCAAGAAATCCTGAAAGTTAACATTTCCATTAAGCTGTGGCAAACCAATGCCAATAGTTCTTTTTACAGTGTTTTTAGCAATCTCTTCATCTATACTAGCATTCAAAATAGAACTTTGGTGATTTTGAGCATAATCAATAGCTTCTTTTAAGCTAAAGTTTGCAAGCGAATCAGTGAGCTGAGCCTTGGCTGAGATCACAGAGAAAAGGCAAAAAATTAAAATTAGATAGTTGTATTTCATTTGTTTATTATTCTTCTTCAATAATTTCTTTGTATTTATTAATCAATTTATGGCCTTTTAGTGTGCATATTCCATAGAGAAAATGTTCTGTCAATTCGGCCATTACCTGTGCCAAGCCATATTTTCCATTCGTGTAAGCAGAAGAATTATTAAAGATCAAATCCATTTGCTCTAATCTCATCTGTGTAAGAATGTCAGTCTTAAGATCTTTTCTATAATACCCTTCATCAATCCCCCTTTTTAAATTATCATGAATAGTTTTAAATAAATGTTTTTCACGAAAATCTTTAAAATACATCCAAGCTTCAGGGTGATATTTTTGAAGGTCATAAAACAAAACAGGGTTTAAATTAGATAGAAGCTCTTTCATATTTGCTACGGCAAATGAAACTTCATGAACCGCATTTTCTGCAAGATCAATACTATCTAAAATGATGCATTTTTGGGAGTTCAGTTTAATTTCAATAACATTATTTACAATTTCATTTTTATCACTAAAATGAATGTAAATTGTTTTTTTAGACATCCCCAATTGCTTGGCAATATCATCCATCGTAACACTTTTCAATCCATACTGGCAGAAAAGCTTGTCAGATTCAGAAATTATATACTCTTTTACGTCCAATTATTGTATTTTTTTAAAAACAAAACAAAACTATGGAAACATTTTTAAATTCTAAAGTTTCCTATTGAATTATTTTTTATAAAATGAAAAATTAGACCTTGAGATGATAAATATTGAGCAAGTGTGATATAATCCAAAAATCGTAACTTCGCAAAAAAAAGATATATGAATCTATCTGCATTATCTGCCATCTCTCCTATTGACGGACGCTATCATGCTTCTACAAAAGAATTATCATCGTACTTCTCAGAAGCTGCATTGATAAAATTCAGGGTATATGTGGAAATAGAGTATTTCATATCACTTTGTGAATTACCATTGCCCCAGTTAAAGCACTTTAATAATTTGAAATTTGAAGCTTTAAGAGCCATTTATACTAATTTTAATGATTCGGATGCTGAGGCAGTCAAGCAAATAGAAAAAACGACAAATCATGATGTAAAGGCTGTTGAATATTTCATAAAAGAAAAATTCGCGCAATTGGGATTGAATGATCATAAGGAATTTATCCATTTTGGACTTACTTCACAGGACATAAATAATACAGCTATACCTCACTCTTTTAAGTTAGCGATCCAAAATACATACCTGCCAGCAATCAATGAATTGCTTTTTCAAATTAAAGGGAGGGTATCTGAATGGGCAGAGATTCCCATGCTGGCACATACCCATGGACAACCTGCATCTCCTACCCTTTTAGGTAAAGAATTACAGGTTTTTGTGGAACGAATCGAGGCTCAGCTAACACAATTAAAGCTTATACCTTATTCTGCTAAATTTGGTGGTGCTACCGGAAATTTTAACGCGCATCATGTTGCCTATCCAGGTATAAACTGGACTGATTTTGCAAATAAGTTTGTGAATGAGCGACTTGAACTTAATCGTTCACAATATACCACCCAGATTGAACATTACGATAATTTTGCTGCACATTGTGATGCCTTAAAACGTATTAATACTATACTGATTGATTTGAACAGGGATATGTGGTCATATATTTCTATGAACTATTTTAAGCAGCAAATAAAAGCCGGAGAAGTTGGATCATCAGCGATGCCACACAAGGTTAATCCAATTGATTTTGAGAATTCTGAAGGCAATTTAGGATTAGCCAATGCCATATTTGAGCATCTCGCAGCAAAGCTTCCTATTTCAAGACTACAGCGTGACCTTACTGATTCAACGGTTCTTAGAAACGTAGGTGTACCTGTTGCACATACCCTTATCGCACTTAAGTCTACCTTAAGAGGCTTTAATAAATTATTATTGAATCAGTTTGCAATAAATACGGATCTAGAAGCCAACTGGCCAGTAGTAGCTGAAGCTATTCAAACCATTTTAAGAAGAGAAGGTTATCCAAATCCTTATGAGGCTCTTAAAGATCTGACACGCACAAACCAACAAATCAACAGAAATACGATAGCTGAATTTGTTGACAAATTGGATATTTCTGATGAAGTTAAATTAGAACTCAAATCAATTTCACCAACAAATTATACAGGGATTCAGGCAGTCATTCACGTGTCATAACTTCAATTGATAAAATTCAACGCTTTAAAATTGTTAAATTTGATTATAATCCTATAATTATGAGTACTGCAGCTTCAACAACAAACGTATATACAGAAATTACCCCTAACCCGGCAACACGTAAATTTTTAGTAAATAAACTATTAACCAATAACAGTATTGACTTTGCAACAAAGGAGAGTGCTGAAAATTCGCATTTCGCAAGGGAGTTATTCAAGTTTAATTTCGTTAATGGTGTCTTTTTTGCCAGTAATTTTGTAACCATTACTAAATCTGAAACCGCACTCTGGGAAGATATAGAACCTATATTAAAAGAATTTGTAAAAGGCGCTGTGGAATCAGAGCTTAATATAGTAGAGAAGGAACAAGAGTTAGCAAGTTTTGAAGGTTCAGAAACTGAAATTAAAATTCAACAGATATTACATGATTATGTTCGTCCTGCTGTTGAACAAGATGGTGGTGCAATCAGTTACAGATCATTTAAAGAAGGAATTGTTACCGTTGAGCTGAGAGGCTCATGTAGTGGATGTCCATCTTCTACAATTACCTTAAAATCTGGTATTGAGAACTTACTTAAGCGTATGGTTCCTGAAGTTACAGAGGTTGTTTCTGAAGCTTTATAAAATATTATCTGCTAATTAAAAGCCCCTCTTTAGAAATGTTCTGAAGAGGGGCTTTTTTATGCCTGAGGTATGAGGTCTGAAGTCTGAAGTCTGAGGTATGAGGTATGAGATCTGAAGTCTGAGATTGCACAATTTGCTTTTAGCTTTTGACTTTCTGCTTTTAAGAGGTCTGAGGTATG
Source organism: Pedobacter schmidteae (assembly GCA_945901155.1). Lineage (GTDB taxonomy): Bacteria > Bacteroidota > Bacteroidia > Sphingobacteriales > Sphingobacteriaceae > Daejeonella > Daejeonella schmidteae_B. The sequence goes on along the minus strand of CAMDKO010000054.1, from coordinate 894 downwards.
AAAAAAGCAGTAAATCTCAAATTAGCACCACACAGTCTTTGTTCTTGGTTCTTGGTTCCTGATTCTGTTATCAGTTATCAGTTGTCAGTTGTCTGTTGTCTGAGACCAATTAGTTAAATCACTTGATATTTGGTTGGATCTGAGATCTTAATCCTTCTGCCCAAGTTATTATAGCTTTTTTCTGACCATCTGACAATTTTGCATTGCCATGTATCAACGTGTATGATTTCAATGGCATTTCACCCTCCTGGATCATTTCAATTACTTCCTCCAACTTATGATCTGCTTTTTTAGGTTTATAACTTGCAAATTCAGAAAAATTCAATTCAGATTTACCTTCCTTAACATGATCTGCAAGCCACCAGGCCATGGGTTGTATTTCTGCATACCATGGATAAACTGTATTATTTGAGTGGCAATCATAACAAGCAGTCTGTATCAATTGTTTGGTACTATCTGTTGCCTGAAAATTTGCAAAAATATCATTAGGAGTTACTGCATCAGACTGATTTTTAACTGGTTTAATGAATTGAATGAAAATTAAAACTGCTAAAAGAGCTATTAGTATTTTTTTAGTGATTGACATATTCGATTAGTTTTTGAATAACAATAATATAAAATTAATTAAAAATATAGCTTTATTACTTTGACCAATTCTTCTGAAATATGACCATTTGTTGCAATTATTTCTCTTCTTGAAATACATTGATCACCACCTCTAAAATCAAAAATCTGTCCTCCCGCCTCACGAACCAGAACTATACCGGCAGCAACATCATAAGCATTCAAATTATATTCAAAGTATCCATCAAATCTTCCACTTGCTACATAGGCAAGATCAATTGCAGCAGATCCAATTCTGCGAATTCCATGGCACTTTTGCATAAGAACTCT
>CAMDKO010000053.1 GCA_945901155.1 Pedobacter schmidteae | reverse complement strand
GCAGCATCTTCCTGCATACTTACATTGATGGCAGTCCTGTTATTTACAGGAATCTCTTGCGATAAATATCCTATATAGGTAAAAACCAATGTCTTGTTACCATCTGGAATATTTAGTGAATACTGACCATTCACATCTGTGCTGACCCCAGAGTTTGTACCCTTAATTTTAACACTCACCCCTATTAGTGGCTGTCCTGTACGGTCTGTTACTTTACCAGCCACCACAATCTCAACTTGACTTTTAAAATAACTTTTCTCAGCAAAAGAAATAGTTGTAAATAGCAGTCCAATAATTATTTGACACAATGTGTATTTCATGATTTTACACCAGTCAAAATGATTTTGTAAATAAATTTTCATAAATCTTTTCTTTAAAATGCGTTAATAAAAGCTATCTGAATTATGGACATCGCCTGAATTCTGACTAGCAACGTAACCTACCCCAACCTATGATTGGATTTTGTTGAAATCAAAACTATGTAAACCTGTAAGATCAACCCGATACTATTGCTCACATTAGTAATACTATTATTTAGAAATAGTAATTAAGTATAAATAAGTAATTACCCTGTATCATGAAATTACTTTGGATATTCAATCAGAGATTATTTCAGCAACAATTAATTATTATAACATTTCAAGAGCAGGCCACCATCATCACAGCGAGTAAACCCATCGGTACTGAAAGTCAAAGATTTTCGGATTAAAGCGACCCGCTTACATAAAGGATATCGCCGGTCGAATGAGGGGGGCTCATTCTTATTTATGCGGTTTAAGTGGCAAGAAAACCCATATAAACCAATTTCTTTATATCTGCAATACAATCCTGATCGATCTCTTTAAAATAGAAAACGTTAAAGGAGCATGTAAAAAAATCACCTTCTCTTTATATCATTAGAAGCAATACCCCAGCCACCACCAAAATTTCATTTGCCATAAAGCTATCCAAATGCTTTCTTTAAACAGATAGAAATTGAGTCAGTTTGCCAGGCTGCTGGACCATACGTTATTTAAATCCAACAATCATTCCTTTTTCGGCTCTAATTCTATTGATGTTCATTTTTAAGTTTTTGTAACAGCTCGAAAATGATATTGGTGATTTTAGTTGACGCATCAACTTCCAGGTAGCTTGAGCGGGCACGCCAAGTTTCATATCCTCCAAGTTTATGATGCTCCGGAGTAGGTAAATACCCATTATAGCCATTGGCCAGAGAAGTGGTAAAAGTTGGTTTAAAAGGGCTCTTTTCTTTAATTTCTAATCCGATTTCTACAAAAACTTCACAGGGTACCGCCGTAATTGCCAAATCTCCCAAACGAAAGGCCTGAAGGATCAGGGGTAGCTGCTTAGGAAAATCCTTCAATAGCATGGTTTCACGTGCATAAATCTCTTCTCTCGAATCCATTATCGGAGCTTTTGCATTCGCTATAATCTCTTTCGCCCGTTCAATTTCTTTTTTATCAGGAAGCCTAACTCCCAAAGTAATTTCTTTTTGAACGGAACTTAACGAAATCCAGTCCTGATACTTAATATTCTGATAAACTTTAAAAGCTTCAGCAGCTACGATATTAGCAACTTGCTGCATCCTATTATACGGCGGTAAGGAGAGCCTAATACCTTTATTGTTTACATTATTTATATTACCACTCGTTCCATTAGACAACATGGCCACAAATGGAGGATATTTATTGCTGTCAGTTTGCAGCAATTGTTTCATGCGGTCAGCAAACATTCCAAAATAATCTGCTGATACTTCAGCAGGGCCGGTTCCGCCAACATAATGCAGCGAGTAATTTGCCAGCAGAGCTATAGGATGACCGTCAGTTGTTTGAATAGAAATAACAGGAAGCCCCGGATCAGTAATATCTTTAACCTGAATGGTGCTTAACTGATCAATACCCCCAAAAGGGTTTTTAATCTCGACGGGATTCATCCTCCATCGACGATTGAATACCAGTGTAGGTTCATTACCTATATCCCATCCGATACGTGCCGGCGCAAGGTTATTATGTGCCCTGACGACTGCATCTGCAATCCGCTCTGTTAGAAACTTAAGGTAATTTTTGTCGGGGTCACTTTGAAATACAGAACAGGCAGTTCCCCCCGAATGGGTATGAGTTGCCGACATCATCATATTCTCAATGGGAATACCGGTTATTGCATGGGCTCTTTTCTTAGCTTCATCCAATTGCTCTCTGTAAATCATACACAAATCGGCAGTAAGAATCGCCAAACGAGTCTGACCATCATCCAAGACGATACAACGGACATGTGTCTCATCATGAATTTGTTTTACGGTAATATCTTTCATATTACCATTAATGGAGGTTCCTATTTTAGGAGTGATGTTGCTGGTAGCTGCACCGGCACGGAAAATTTTAGCAGGCCTGCTTTCTATAACTCCAGTATTGTTCTGGGCTTTCAGGCTCAGAGCACTTACTAATAAAATGGAAAGACAAAAGAATAAAAACCGGGAAAAATGCCGACTTGTAAAAAAGAAATTTAACATGTCTGTCATTTGGATTTTATCCTCTAATAATTTACTGCAATCATGCTGCAGTACAATTGTTCTAATATTATTTCTCATATAGTATATCAAAAATATTTTATCGTTTTACCTGATTAAAAAGTTTAAGAATTTCAGTCACTATCTTTCGGGAAGCTTCTTTTTCGACCTTATTGACACTCATCCAGGTCTCATATCCTCCCATTTGATGCTGTTCAGGAGTGGGGAGATATCCATAACCTCCATTTGCCAATCCGATGGTAAATGACTTTTCAAAAGGGCTTTTGGCTTTGACCTCTAATCCCGTTTCTGCAAAAACCTCAAAAGGAATTCCAGCTATTCCTAAATCTCCTACTCTGAAAGTCTGGAGAATCACATCTATTTTTTCAGGCCATTCCTTCATTTGTATAGTTCGCTCAGCGAATACTTTTTCCATAGAATGATCAGGCTTTTCTTTGTGCATGGCTTTCTCAGCCCAGGCGAGCGCTTGTACATCTGGCCTTCTTACATTCAGAGTAAGTTCAGTTTGCGCTGCACCAAGGGGTACCCAATTTTTGTAATCTATGGTCTGATAAACCCTGAACACCTCCTGTGCGACGTCATTCGCAACAATCTTCATTTTGGCATAGGCTGGATACGGTATAACCGGCCCCCGAAAATCAATATTGTTTGTATCTCCTTCTGTACCATTTGACATAATGCCTACAAAGGGAATATCCTGACGGTCGGCTTTTAACAGTTCCTGGAGGCGATCGGCAAAGACTGCAAAATAATCTGCAGAAATATGACCTTTAGGCACTCCTCCAACATAGTGAAGGGAATAATTAGCAAATATTGCAATAGGTTTCCCCTTCAATGATTGAACAGACAAGAATGAAACCTGAGGATCAGTCGGGCCGGCGGGTTCCAGCAAATTGGGGTTAGCAATTCCCGGATTCATTTGAACCTTTTCAGAAACTCCAAAAGGGTTATTAACCGGTGTTTTCAATTTCCAGCGGCGGTTGAAAACATGCTGCGGCACACTTCCTACACCCCAGCCTATACGGGCAGATTCCAGGTTATTCAATGCAACACGTACTCCGTCAGCCATGCGACGCACCACAAAACGCTGATAATTATCGAGAGGTTTAGGGTAATCTACTCCCGAACTGGCAGGGATGCTCAACGAAGGCTCCGGCGGATTGATTTCATGACCTGCCCAGGTAGTAGAGTGGGAATGTGTCGATGACATCATTATATGCTCTTTTGGTATTGATGTTTCTTGGGTGATAATTAGTTTTGCAGCATCAAAAACTTCACGTGGGAGCTCCACATTATCTATAACCATAAAAACCAGACGAACTTTACCATCATCCAGAACCAGAGAACGGGCATGCAATTCATCATGAATATAAGTAGCTATGGGCAAGGGCATCCAACCACCAGCAATTCCCTCACCTAAAGAGGGACTGATATTTGCAGTTGAGGCTCCGGCACGAAAAACCGTCTGCTGTGCAAAGGCAGGAAACTGAAAAAACAGGATAAGAACACAGCCGAGTAATCTCAGAGGAATATAAAAGTCCTTGAACTTTAGAATAATCAATGTTCTTTTCATCTGTTTAATTTATTGCTTTTATCATGCACATGCCTGATAGAATCTTTCAAAATCCCAATAAGAAATAATTAATAGAGGCAATAATATACTAAAGGAAGAATCATAATGTTCTAGATATCTGTTATTCCTATAGCAATATATATATATTAAATTAGTAAAGATTATTAGGCTCCTATCGAAATTTGTCTTAGTTGTAACCAAAATCCTCCCCAATTTTCAAACACTCCTGCCATGAAACAATACTTTCGGAAGAACTGGCATCCATTAAACTGGCGGCGGCAACATTTACTCCTAATAACAAGCATTTCGCCATCGTCCAGTCTTCATGTACACCTGCTAAAACACCTGCGGCAAAAGCATCCCCTGCACCAACCGACCCTTTGATCTTCTCGACCGGCATTTTAACACTTGGCTGAAATAATTTCTCCCCACTTTTATTCAGTGCTATTGCTCCTTTCGGAAAATGAATAATTACCCATCTTTGAACCCCGGCATTTAAAATAGCATCAGCTGCCTGATATGCATTTACAATTGAGCATTCCCCTTCCTCATCGCAGATTTCAATATCGGTTAGCATCCCGGCTTCAAACTCATTAACAAATAGAATATCAACATACTGCAATGCTAGGGGAATAATAGTTTTGAATCGTTCAGATTGTTCACTGACCAAATCTGCCGATGTAATCAGTCCAGATTGCTTCGCATCTCTCAGTACTTTTGCAGCACCTGTCAGTCCATCTGAACCAATAGCATCCAATCGATCAAGAAGTAATAAATACCCTAAATGAAATATCTTTGATTTATGGGAGGAAAATCTAAAATAAGATTGATCCAAGTGAGCATTGGCACCTCTTGAATGAAAAAAAGTACGTCTTCCGGTCCCAAGTACAGTCATTACATCAGTATATGATGTATTTGAATTCTGTACTTTGATAATTTGACTCGAATCAATATTCAGCTTTTGACATTCGTTCAAAATATAATCACCTCTTTCATCATCTCCAATTGCCCCGATTCCTGTTAGTGGAAACTGAAATCCCATCTTACTGATTGCTTTTAATACACTATATGGAGCACCACCATTACTGTTGCTCTCTTTTAGGATATTCGCCAGCTTATCTTCCTTTGGATAGACATCAACAATCTTAACATTATCAATGATCCAGTTACCTCCTGCTAAAATCCCCATTCCAATATTTTCCTTCATATCGAATACATCATACTACATCCACAACAGATTTAGTCTCATAAGATTTTAAAGCCGCATTAAATAATTGATGGCTCATGAGTGCTTCTTCAGGAGTAACACAACCAAATCGGCCATTCAAAAATCCTTCGCGCTCTGCAAAATATGCTGCCAGCATTTGTAAAAAGCAATCGGAGAAGCCAGGTTCGAATATTCCACCGGTACTAACCGGGAACGGAACCTGAAATCCAAGATCCACACGTTGCCATAGTTGTTCCTTCTCACGCTTAAAGGTCCATAATGCCTTGGTATCTTTAGTATTATAGCGCACCCCACCCTCGGTTCCCAGAACTTCTATATACCAGGAATTAGTCTCCCCTGGTTTTAATCGCTTCATTTCAAGAGACATTGGGATATCATTTTCACCAATTGTCACTGAAGTTGAAAGAGTTGCATTATTCCAGGTATCACATTCACTCCAAGCACCTTTTCCATCAGGCCGTGTAGTGATGATCTTTTGTAGATGAGCATATACCTTATTAGGTATCCATCCCAATCTTATCGGAATATGCATAACATGCATTCCCAAATCTCCCATTACACCTATTTCACCACAGAATTTTGACTGCCTTTTCCAGTTGATCGGTTTTAGTGGGTCCATATCACTTGAATGACAAAAACCTGCATTTATTTCGATGATCTCACCAATTCTTCCCGAAAGGGCTTCGCTTATTACTCGCTGAGGACCCGGAAAAAAGGGCATCTCAGAACAGCATCTTACAAAACTCTTCGAATTAGCAATTTTTGCATTGATCCTTTTTGCTGCCGCGAGGTCCATTCCAAAGGGTTTTTCAGCCAATAGATCTTTACCAGCTTCAATAACTTCGATATAATATTGTTCATGAAGAAAATGAGGTAGAGCAACATAAACTACATCTACTTTAGAAGATGCCAATAACTCTTTATAATTTGTGGTCAATAATTCAACTGATGGAATTTGCTCATACCATTTTAAGGTATTAGCATCTAGATCACAAACGGCCTTTAACTCCACTTTAACAGGATAATCGTTTAAGGAAAACCAGCGTCCAAAAGCGCCGGCCACTTCTTTACCCATTAAACCACCACCTATAATGCCAACATTTACAACTTTCATAATAATTTATTTGCTTCCCTTAACCCAGGCTATAACGTCTGCTGGTTTTGCACCATCGTGTACAATGGCCATTAATGCCCTTGTCATACCGCCTGGATTAGCATGTTGTACCACATTTCTGCCATACACGATTCCTTTAACACCCTGTTGCATCAATTTATAGGTTCGATCCAATAATTCTTCATCTTCAGCACGACCGCCTCCTCTCACCAGAATCGGAATAGATCCTGCTACCTCCACAACCTTATGATAATCTTCTACGTTCTCGCAAGGGTCTGCCTTAATAATATCAGCTCCCAATTCTACAGCCTGCCTTACAAGTGGCAAGATAATATCTATATTTCCATCAACCATATAGCCCCCAGCCTCACTATTTGGGCGGAATACTAATGGCTCGATCATTAATGGCATAGCGTAATAGTCGCACATAGGCTTTAACTTCAAAATATTCTGAATACACTGATCTGTTACCTCAGGAGCTCCCGGAATACGAAACAAATTAACAACCACACAGGTAGCGTCAAGACGAATTGCCTGAAGCACAGGCTCTTCAATCATTCTGCTGTATAATACGGATTGAAGTTCAAGACCGTAAACATTGGCAACATCTGTTCTTAAAACTAAAGAAGGCTTTTTCTTTCCGGACACAGACTGTAAATGATGTGCCTGCCCAACTGTTAGCTGAATTGCATCTGGATCTGCGTCAATCAAGATTTTGACTGACTTTTCAATGTTCTCTATCCCACCCAAAAACGTTAATTCATTGAAAAACCCATGGTCAAGGGCAACATCAAAACATCTGCCTGATTTTTCATTGAATAATCTATTTAATCTACTCGCTTTCATTTTTATTTATTTAATAATTAATTAATTTTTCATCTCAGATCTTCCACGGTATGAAACACTTGATTTTCTTCGATTTTTTGATATGATTGTAAGTTATGGGCTATGGGTTTACACAAAAGCTGAATAATCAGAAAAGAATAAAATTCACTACACGAAATTCAAACATTGAAATCTTCAGGAAAGCACCCCCATTATTTATTTTTTTTTGTCCGCAATAATACTTCAGACAAGCTAATTGGAATTCCACCGAGTCTTTTACTTTCATCTGCAGCCTCCATAAAGGTATAAATCTCTATCGTTTCTTCATTACTTACAGGAGCTATGCCTAAACGAAAAAACTTTACAATGGCAACCACCAATGGGCGATAGCCAGTAAATACTCCGATAGAAGCTATTCCTTTTTCTCCAAATGCTGTGCCTCCAAAACCGCTTCTTCCTTTACGTACGCCACGAAAGACTCCTACCCGACCATCTTCCCAGTTTCCAACAACTACATCGGCATCATCTGTAAACGTTCGGGTAACTGTTTTACATCCAGTTCCCCCCAATACGGTATACAGAGATTCAACCGCATGAATACCATCCCAAAAGAGATCAGCATGAGATTTTTGGATAGGCGCCGGACCATAGGTGCTTGCACCCAAAACCTTCCCTATTAATTTTCCCTCACGAAGGTCCTGCGCTTCTTTGACATAACGGAGTGGTGAACAGGAAAACAAGGGTACTTTATATTTTCCAGATACTTTAAAGATGGCCAGTACATCCGATAGCGTTGCAGCTAGTGGTTTATCCACATAAACTGGTTTCCCTGCCCTCAATACCGGCATAATCTCTTTTAAATGGGGTCGCCCATCGTTAGTTAATACCATGACCGCATCAACCTTTTTTACCAATTCTTTAATTGAACCAACAAACTCTACACCTTGACCTTTTATAGTATCTGTAAAACTCTGCAGCTGCTTTTCAGAGAATTCCACATCGGGATTCCCCTTAGGATGAAAAATAGCTAACACTCTACAGCCAGTAAATTCCGGGCTCGATGCACCGGAATTAATAATTTCTGTATACGCTGCACTATGAACTGAAAGGCCTATAATTCCTACCTTAATCTCTTGTTGAAGATTGGTATTGCTCATTTTTAATTTCGAGTTCATCAATTCTTGATATCTAAACTTTAGTTCAAGTGTTATTAATGGATATTTTATTTCACAATTATTTTACCACCTTCATAATTCCACGCATCGTAAACGAGTGACCCGGGAATGTACAAACGAAAGGATAATCTCCTGCTGTTGCGGGAGCGGTGAATTTAATCGTCTCCTTACCACCGCCATTTAACAACTTAGTTGCATAAAGTACCATATCGCCATCCGGAACATAATTCTTTGCAGCTCCTTTGTCTCCTAATTCAAAAGCCTTTTGCGAAACTAGTTCAATAGTACCGGGTTTGATTATCAAAAGATTATGAGGCATTAAACCTAGGTTTTCAATAGTTAATTCTACCGGTTGAGCTAATTTTACAGTAAAGTCTGCCAATAATTTGCCCTTAACTTTAAAACGCAATTCATCAGTAGCTTCAATGGTAAGGATCGCAACCCTATCATTTTGTAATTCAGGACCTTTACTAGTAGCAGCCTGACTTGAAGGTGTGGCAGATTTTGAAGCATCAGGTTTATCATCCTGATATTCTTTAGTTGCATCGTTATGTCCCAGATCTTTCCAAAATTTCTCATACCCGGTTCTGAATTGCATTCCGGAAACGCTTGACTCAGATTTACCCGGCTTGAATGTATCCTTTCCACTCCAGAAGAAATTTACCTTTTGAGCTGCCAATCTTGCCTGATATTCTGGCGAGCTAAGAACTTTTACAAGCAATGGTCTGTTTATTACATTATGTTGCTGATGTAACCAAAGAATTTCTAGCATTGGTAATGCATCTTCCTTTTTCTTTGGATCTAATTTAGCAACCCATTCCTGTGCTTTCTGGATCACTTCATCGGTATTTCTGGCACTGAGCTCAAGGCGAACTGCATGACGTATTCCATCAACAGGATGTCTGAATAACTCAAAAAGTTTTTCAATTGGCTCGCCGAAAATCGAAACTGGCTTTTGTAATGGCCGATCTACAGCAACCATGCGATAAATACGTCCATGTTCATGATCACGACTTAGATCTCTTAGATTATAAGGTGAATGGGTTATTATCGCCTGATGCCAGTCTGCAAAGTACAATGCTCCATCAAATCCTACAACACCATCACTCGGACGGAAGTTTGGATCTCCTGTAAAATCTTTAGTTACTACCCGTGGAGTGGCTTCAGAGCTTGGCGCAAAAGCTGGATTACTTCCGGTAAAAATTAAATTGCCAGCTTCTACACCCTCTATAACACCTTCATCCAAGTAGTTTAGTTTATACCTCTTTATCCCTTGAAATCCAATTGCATTATAGACCAGAAAATTATTCTGATATTCTTCAGGAAAGTTACCGCTGGATAATATCTGACTGGAAGTATATGGTCGGATAGTTTGCTTAAATAATGGACGCTTATCAAAATCACCCTTATCTGTGGTTGAAGTTACCGTTCGCTTGAAATAGACCTGGAAAGACCTTCCACTTGTACCATCAGAGATAAATTGGTTACCCCATTTATCAAAACTGATTCCATGCGGGTTAGGGGTATTATCTACTACCAATGAGAAATCAAAAGTACGTGGGTTAAAGCGATATAACCCTGACTCACCTGACTCAGCACTCTTACGCCATGGGGTTTCAATATTTTCAAGAATAAAAATTCCACGTTGATAGTAAATATTGCCATCAGGACCGTAAATTAAATTGTTTGCTGTATGATGCGTATCATCAGAGCCCAAACCACCCAACATACGGTACCGTACATCAGCTACTCCATCTCCGTCAGTATCCTTAAGGAATAAAATATCAGGTGATGAAACTACAATCACACCACCATTCCATAATTCAAAGCCCGTAGGATTTGAAACATAGGCAAAAGTTGTTGCCTTATCAGCAACGCCATCACCATCCTCATCCTTCAGTGTAACAATACGGTCATTCATTGGCTTTAATGGCTCCCACTTTGGATAAGTAGCCCATGAAGCAACCCAAATCTGACCTTTAGTATCAATTTGCATTGCCACAGGATTAGCGACCTCAGGAAACTTTTCTTCAGAAGCGAAGACAGTAACCTTAAACTCTTTAGGTATCGTCATCCGCTTGATCGCTTCTTCGGCACCGAGGTATTCTATGTTTCGCGTAATATGCGTACCAACAGGATATGGCTCAGGAACATTACTATCATCAACCTTAATATCTTTGCCTTGTGCTCTTGCCCATATCCGCTTATCACGATTGGCAGTCATGGCTTCCAGCATCCTTAACTCATTCTGAAGCGTAACATGGTTTCCATCCTGTATAGTACGGGTACCCCAAACATCATTTCCACTGGTTGCGCGATAACGACTAAACCAATGCCAGTTTTTGTCTAAAACAGAGCTGCGCAATGAATCCAGTCCAACTTTGGCCATACTTACTTTTTTACCGAACAGGTTTTCAGTGATATAAAGACCCAATCTTTTATTACCTTCATTATTCAGGTGAATCCCATTAATAGTTAAAGGCTCAGTCGTACTGTCATACATTTTTTGTGTGGCACTGAACAAATCCAGAAAAGGAACTCCCTTTTCTTTAGCTACCTGAGCCATGGCGATTGTATAGGCCGCTAAACGGCGATTGTTCTCTTTCCCATCAGGTAAATTTTTAGAGTCTAGGTTTTCATGCGCGATTGGCGAAAACAGAACCAAACGAGGAGCAACTTTTTTATTATACTTCTGCTTCCTGGTATAGTCAATAAAAGCAACTAATTGCTTTTTAAACTCTGCTGGTTTGTCTTCAAAAGACTCATTATATCCAAAAAAAGCAAAAATAACGTTAGCCCCAACACTGGTTAAGTGCGTATCGCTATTTTCGAAACCTTTATGTGAGCGTGGGCGATAATGAACTTGGTCGCCGGTATAACCCAGTTCCCTGAAAACTAATTTTCCATTTGGATAGACAGATTGCAGATAGGTTTCCATCCAACCATCATGCTGCATCCTATCGGCAAGTCCATTTCCGATAATTGCAATTCTATCACCCGATTGTAGTTCAAACTTTGGATTCTGTGTCCAACTCAATAAAAATATTATTAAAGGGAGTAAAAGTGCAGGTGCACAGTACTTTAAAAAATTACTGTAATTAAGAAAAATAGGTCTCACCGATAATTTTCTTAGTTCTTTGAGTTGATCCATCCTTTTTTTTATTGTTTTTCAAGTAAAATATATGCTTTATTTTAATGCATTTCAACTGAACATGTGCCTAATCCAGATCTCAAAAAGTTGAACTGAACATTTGGATGATCTGCAAGTACCGACATTGGAACAGATACATCAGGGATATTATTTGAAATCATATAGGTAGTCAATCTTTGTCCAAAAGGGTTGTCATGAGCACCTGCATGCCAAATTGAAACTTTGTCTGCTTGCCAGGTTTCTTTTGGACCTACTGATACTGCCTGAGTTGGGATTGAAGGAGCATTTCCTCCACAATGCAACCTAGAATTCTGTGCAATTGTAATCGGGTGCAAGTCAAGAACACGGGTAGTTAGTTGTTTGTACTCTTCAACTGTTGGCGGGTTATCAATATATTTTCCTGCACGCATCGGTGGTTCGTTAAATGCCCAGTGTTTCACATCTCCCTGTCCACCCTGCATAATCGCACATTTAGCTTTCGTCCAGCTATTGATGTACTTGGCGGTATCAGCTTGTGCAAAATGCAAATTTTCATCCGGCATCACTAAATCTTTACGAATTCTATTCAGACATAATGATTTGAAAGTTCTTTTAAAAGATAAAGGATGATCTTCGGATACTTCTTTGCCATTAATTACCCATTCATCCATACACCAAAAATGAGCATGTTTAAGAGACAATCCCAATTCATTTACAAGCATTGCAACCAGGGGCAACTGCTCAGTTGGACCAATCGGGCCGCATATACCTACCGGATTGCTAGCAGTAGCTGATTTCCATGTACTTACATACTCCATTGCCTCTGCTAAATAAAACTCTTCAATGGTATCATAAAAAATAACTTTGAACCCTGGTCTTGACATAGCAATCATTTCCTCAGGTGTCAAGGCTGCAATTTTATCTGTTACTTTCTGACCTAAATCCAAGGTGGTATAATCCCACCAACCTGGAGCAATAGAACTAATCTTACGCATAATATTCTTTTAAAATTGTTATAGTATTTTGTTTTTTAATATTTTTTATTCGAATTTGTAATCTTCATTTGTTAAATAACATGCTCCCAGATCTTTCAAAGGATCAAATCCGCCTTCTGAGAAGCCAAAATGCAAGTGTCGCCTCCACCCTTCAGCATGTTCAAAGCGATTGGACATGCTTCCAACTGTTAATGAGAAATTTTCCATTGCCTGGACATAGGAATTCATTTTCTGACTGTCTTCTAGCCAATTCTGCTGACTTTTATGAGCCTCCAGAGCTTCACGCTTAGTTGCATGGACAGCGCTGGTATCTATAAAAATCTCAGGAATTACCTTCCGTCTCAAAGGGTCTAAAAGTGAATGAGGCAGGGCATGGTAAACGGCACAGTCGTAATTATTTACAGCAGCATGATCAGCAGGAAAATTAGGAACACCACGAATAAAAGCAGCTGTAACTGCCAAACGACTGGTATTCATGTGGTCTTCCATATAATCAGATGGCGAATGAGTTAAGATTACCGAGGGTTTAACCATACGGATAACTCCCGTTAACTTTCTGAGCAATTCAAGTTCATAGAAGATCTCAAAATCATTGCATATCGGACCATGGAATTGGGCACCCAAAATATCTGCAGCATTTTGGGCTTCCTTCAACCTTATTTCAGTGGTAGTTAAAGAATCATATTCTATACTCCCACAATTACCGGTTGAAAGATTCATATAATGAATCTCATAGCCTTGATTCTTCAATAAGACCAATGTTCCGGCCATCATGAATTCAATATCATCAGGATGTGCGGCTACGGCCAGTGCTGTCTTCTTCATTAAGCCCTAATCAACTAATATTATAATCTCACTGGTTTACCAGTCGCAGCTGATTTGTCAGCGGCAAAAATAATCTCATGAGTTTTTATTCCGTCACTCAAGCTTGTAAGAGGCATGTCAACTCCTTCAAGAAGACATTCGAAAAACTTATCAAACTGTGCCTGATAAGGGTGATCTGCAACATCTCCCGTATCGAGCATTTTCATTGCCAATGAACTCCATAAATGATGGTCAGTTCCGAGTTTCTCAGAGTGAAACTTATCGTCAAGCAGACTTCCTTCACTGCCAAAAAGATGGGTATGGAAATAGTAAGGTTGGATACAATCAATAATAGCAGAAGATTTACCAACTCTGCCATCTTTGAATTTGAATATACTTACCCTGCTGGTAGTATACTCATAAGCCTGAAAAATTGGATTTTTAGACTTGGTTTCATAGCTGGTAACTTCCTCAACATCAGTTCCCATGAATAAAAGCATAGCATCCAATGCATGGCAACCCGCTGTAAGAATAGAGCTACCACCTTTATCCTTTTTAATATTCCAGTGGTACTGACCATACCATGGACCAAGTCCGTGGAGGTAATCAACCTCAGCATAATGAATATCTCCAATTAAACCAGTATCCACAAGTGCTTTAGTAACCATAAATTGATTGGAGTAACGGCATTCAAAACAGATACAAACCTTAACTCCTGCCTTTTTAACTTCAGACTCAATCAGTAAACAGTCTTCCCATGAAAGCGCCATAGGCTTCTCAAGAATGATATGTTTACCAGCTCTGGCAGCGGCAACCGCCTGGGCAGCATGCTGATCAGAATAACTTGTAATTGACACTGCGTCAATACTCTTATCGGATAACATTGCGTTTAAATCGGTATAGGTTTTGATCGGAGAACCCCATTTTTCACTTTCAGCTGCAGCATCATGCGGGCGCGATGAATAAATAGCTGTGACCTGAGCATTTGGACTTTTATTGATAGCTGTGATGTGTGCAGTAGCAACCCAGCTATACCCAATTATACCTACATTATACTTTTTCATCTTTTTATTTTTTGTTTTTTAATGGTGATAAAGAGATCATGGTTTTAAAAATGTGTATTGTTTTAAAAATTAGAAATTATTAGTTTATTAAATGTGAGTTTTAGAATGATACTTTTCTTGATTAATTAACTTTCGCAAGCACACTTGCTAGAGTCACCGGAACTCCACCAAGCCTTTTGCTTTCATCAGCCGCTTCCATAAAAGCATAGATTTCAAGCGTTTCAGCGAGATCAACAGGTGATTTCAGGGTACGAAAGAATTCTGCAACCGGAACTAGCAATCGACGGTAACCTTCAAATGTCCCAACATTGGCTATCCCTTTTTCTCCAAAAGCTGTTCCTCCATAACCTCTGCTTCCGACCCTCAAGCCTCTGAATACTCCAATTCGACCACCTTCCCAGGTACCAACAATAACATCAGATCCATCAGTATGAGTTCGGGTAACCTGTTGACAACCAACACCTCCCATTATTGTAAATAATGACTCAACGCCATGTATTCCATACCAATACATATCAGTATGAGAGGCCTGTAATGAGGCAGGGCTATAAGCCTCAGCACCCAGAACTTTACCTACTTTCCCATTTCTAATTTCCTGGGCTCCGCTCACATATCGCAGCGATGAGGAAGAAAAAACAGGCACCTTATATTTTTTAGCAGCATTCAATATTTGCACAACTTCCTTTAAGTTCGCTCCGATTGGTTTATCGATAAATACAGGTTTACCAGCTTTAAAAACAGGCAATAACTGCTCCATGTGTGGCCTGCCATCATTAGTTTCAAGCATTACAACATCTGACATATCAAGCATTTTATCTACAGAATCAACCAGTTCAATACCCCTGGCCTTAGCCTTAACGGCCCAATCAGCGAGCATCTCTGCTTTAAATTCTACATCGGGATTTCC
>CAMDKO010000052.1 GCA_945901155.1 Pedobacter schmidteae | reverse complement strand
GTTAAGCCTGCGGCTGTTCCGGTTACATTGGTCATTACTCCGGATGCCGGTATTCCAAGAGTCGGAGTAATCAAGGTTGCTGAAGTCAGGGTTTTATTGGTTAAAGTCTCTGTACCTGCTAAAGTAGCCAGCGTTCCACCTGCTGCTGGTAAGATCGCTGTGCCGGAAGCTGTACCGCCTGCATTAAGGATCGTGCTGCCGCTGGTTGAACCCACAAGAACAAGGTCAGCAGATTCGAAAGTTTTTGTGCCGGTTACCGTTTGAACGCCGGATAAAGTCATATCGCCTGTCGCTGCAGCAACCCAGCTTGGGGCTAGCGTTGTTCCGTTACTTTGTAAAACCTGGCCTGCTGTACCGTTAGCCAGCATCGCAGTCGTGCCTGCTGCCGACTGGTATGGAAGCTGCCCGCCTGAACCGGCTGCAAGGTTTGTTGCAGTAGTAGCACTTGTTGCGGTTGCTGCATTACCCCCAATATTCAAATTTGCAACTGGCGTAGTAGAAGCGACCACTAATGGGGCAGTTCCTGTTGCAATAGCAGAAGTAAGTTGACCAGATACAGACAGGCTAGTACCAGTTGCAGCTCCAATAATTGGTGTAACCAAGGTTGGTGTATTCGCTCTAACTACATCATCGGTTCCGGTGGTAGCAATTTCTTCAACAGCTCCAGATCCTGCAGATTGCCGACCTAAAACTCGATTGCTAGCTGTTATGTCTTGAATTTTACCATAAGTAATCGCTTTATTTGCAATTTTAGCATTAGTAACTGCCGCATTAGTAATCGTTAATAAGCCAGAACCCGTTACTTCTCCGGTATGGGTAACATTGGAACTTGCTGTTATATTTCCATTTAATTTTCCAATAGCTTGTACAATATTATCGGTAGCCGTAATTGTACCTGCAGCACTCGTGTAGCCTGTTAAAACTTTCGAAATAACTGCAGCATTATTAATGGTAGCATCGTTACCATTACTGGTTACTTCTCCGGTTAAATTTGCATTGGTAGTAACAGTTGCGGCATTCCCAGTTATATTCCCTATAATTGGGTTATTTACAGTTAAATTGGTTAGAGTAGCACTACCGTTTACTAAATTACCAACAAAACTTCCAGCGGTTACAGTTCCTCCAGGCCCAACGTTTAAACTTGTGCCAGTTGCAGCTCCAATGTTAGGAGCAATCAATATAGCCCCATTTTCCATAACCAATTTTCCTGTTCCTGTTTGATTTGTAGTAACTAGCGGGGTTCCACCTCCTAATTTCAACGTTGTACCAAATGCATCACCAATTTCAGGATTGGTTAGTTTTGGAGAGGTTAAAGTTTTATTTGTTAGGGTCTCAATGCCAGTATGTGTAGCCAATGTACCCTCTTGTGGTAACTTTACAATTCCAGAAATACCTGTATCAGGCCCATTTAAAACAGTTACGCCTGAGTTAACACTGGCAATTCGAAGTAAACCAGTTAACCCGGCAACCCCGCCAGCTCCTGGAATACCAAATGTTTTAACACCTGTAACTGATTGAACACCAGCCAAGATCATATCACCTCCAGCAATATCTTGAAAGGTTGGCTCTACTCCCACACCATTTGATCTTAAAACCTGGCCAGTTGTCCCTGATACTGTTCTAATGGCGTTGGTTCCAGCTCCAACAAGCACTCCACCTGTTGGAATAGTGGTTAAACCAGTTCCTCCAAACGGAACTTTAACAGAAGTACCTTCCCATGTACCCGCTGCAATGGTACCCAAAGTTGTTATAGAATTTTGACCAACATAAGTTGAAGCGATATCTACAGTGGGGGTTACATCTAAGTTCCCGCTAATCGTTGTTCTATTAGCTACCCCTACTAACCCAGTGACGGTACCTGCAAATAATGTAGACCATGAGGGTTCATTTAAAGCATTAACGCGTAAAACAGTATTAGGAGCGCCAATCGCTAACTTTTTCATGGAGATTGCAGTTTCTGCAAATAACATATCTCCTTTTGAATAGGCATTTAGACCGGTACCTCCATTAATTGGCGGAACCATACCCGTCGGACTAATTGCGGTGGCAGTGGATGCATTTCCAACTAAAGCTCCATTAAATGTAGGTGAGTTTAATACCCCGGTTGAAGGATTAAAAGTCAGTTTTGTGCTACTCACTTTGGTTGGCAAATTACCGGTATTACCATCTACAAACGTTACAGGCATGAACCTATTCGTTGCCAAATCATCAGTAATGGCTACATTAGCTGCATTGGTGGCATTGGTGGCATTACTTGCAATTCCATTAAGAGTACCAGTTAATATCCCTTCAAAATTTGGAGATATTAACGTGCCGGATATTGGAAGATACTTTAAGTTACTGCGATTAGCACGTAAAGGCTGATTTCCTCCTGCAGCATCATTTATAAACAGAGGAAAAGTCACAGGTGTATGAGTTCCATCATCTGTTATGGCAGACTTAATGGCAACATCTGCAGTAGTAGCAGTAGTAGCCGATCCGGCGTTTCCATTCAAAGCACCCTTAAAAGTAGTGGCTGATAGCTCTCCAGTTGCTGGCTTAAAGCCAAGCTTAGTGGTATGGACTGTTAAAGGGAGTGAACCTGTTGTAGCAGGTACAAAGGTAGGATACATAGTAACTGCTGTAACGTCGTCACTGGCAATTGAAATTTTAGCCGAAGTCGCGGAAGATAAGGCAGTAGTTGCTTCTCCGGTTACATTTCCTACCAGCGGACCAGCAAATCCGGCAGCACTTAATACCCCTGATTGAGGCACGTATTTTAGCTTAGTACTACTTGATTTAATAGCTTGACTACCTGAGGCCGTACCTACAAATACAGGGAAAACCGTGGCAGGATCAGCATTATCATCAGTAATAGCACTTTTTACGGAACTAGTGGCGGTAGTAGCGGTAGTAGCGGTTGTTGCATTTCCAATTAAAGCACCAGTAAAAATGGGAGCAGTAAGTGTTCCGGTAGAAGGTTGAAATTCAAGCTTTCCGCTGGCTACGGATATACCCTGTTCACCTGTAGTGCCTGAAGAAAAGGTAGGATAAAAGGTAGTTGCGGAAGCAATGTTATTTGTAATTGCAATCTTAGTTGCATTATCAGCAAATCCGGCAGAGGTAGCTTTACCATTGACATTACCTTCCAGAGTACCAACAAATTTAGTTGCATTCAGTGTTCCTGATTGGGGCACATAGGTTAGCTTTGTACTACTTGATTTAAGAGGTTGATTACCTGATGGTATACCCGCAAATAAAGGAAAAAATGTTGCAGGATCAGCATTTTCATCAGTAATAACACTTTTCTGCGCATTAACTGCATTATCTGCCGATACAGCTGTATTTGCCTTACCTAATAAATCGCCACTAAAAAAAGGAGCGGTAAGCGTACCTGATTGAGGTTGAAACCCTAACCTGAGTCCACTAACAAAAGAAGGCAAAGAACCGGTTTTTCCATTTACAAATACTGGATACATCGTAGTTGCGGTTGAGTTATCCTCAGCAATGCCAATTTTTACTGCATTGGTTGCATCTACTGCCTCAGATACTTTTCCCTCCACATCCCCTTTTAAATTTCCAATAAATTTTGTAGCCGTTAAAAATCCTGTAGAAGGCACATAACTCAGTCTGGCACTGTTTGATTTCAGAGCTTGATTACCTGTAACTGCATTTACAAATACCGGGTATGTAGGTAAAGCATTGGCAGCCTCATCGGTAATTGCCACGTTTGCAGTATTGGTTGCTGTAGTAGTTGAAGTAGCATTTCCCACTAATTCACCCACAAACTTAGGAGAGAAAAACTGTCCAGTTTTTGGAATATATTTTAGTTGAGTACTATTTATTGTTGCTGGAAGTGGGCCTGGATTACCAGAAACAAAAGTAGGGTAAAGTGGAACTGTACTTATTGCATCCTCAATAACTTGAATTTTAGTTGCATTTTCTGCATCTTTCGCATTAGAAACTGTACCAGTTACATTTCCAGTTAAATTACCTATAAAACCTCCTTTGGCCTCCAAAATACCGGTATTTGGGTAATAAATTAATTTAGTACTACTTGATTTTATTGCCTGATTAGCAGTAATTGCATTTACAAATACAGGATAAGTAGGCGCAGTGCCCAAATCATCACTCACCATTACATTCTCAGCATTCTTTGCCTTTGCGGTATTACTGGCAGTTCCAATTAAACTACCTATAAAATAAGGCGAAATCAATTCTCCTGTATTAGGTATATATTTTAATTTAGCGCTATTAATACTTGCGGGAAGTGGCCCAACTGTACCAGATACGAAAGTTGGGTACACTGGAACCGTGCTTATAGCATCTTCTTTTACTTGAATATTTGCGGCATTATCTGCATCTTTTGAACTGGATACGGTACCATAAACATTACCAGTTAAATTACCTACAAAACCATTAGCAGATAAAATACCAGTAGATGGTACATACCTTAAATTGCTACTGCTCGATTTAATTGGTTGATTGCCACTAATTCCACTTGCAAAAAGAGGATAAGAAACAGAGGAAGTGATTATATCATCTGTAACTTTAACATTTTGTGAATTGGTAGCATCGATAGCCGAAGTAGCCGAACTTGCATTCCCTTGCAGGGCACCTGCAAACTTTAAGGCCTTTAATTCTCCCGTCAATGGGGTAAAAGTAAGATTAGTACTACTCGTTTTTTGGGGTAAATTACCAATTGTACCCGACACGAAAGTTGGATATTGAGGAGAATTACTGACAATATCATTTACTATGTCAGTATTAGATGCATTTACCGCATCAATGGAAGACGTTGCCACACCCGTAACATCACCCACAAGATTTCCCTTAAATCCGATAGCTGACAGTATCCCGGTATTAGGCACAAAACTTAATTTAGGACTGCTGGTACGGATGGAAGTGTTTCCAGGAGTATTGGTCACAAATGTTGGGTAGGATACAGTGGATGTGGATAAGTCATTCGTTATGTTCACATTTACTGCATTCGTAGCGGTAGTTGCCAGTGTTGCTGTAGATGCATTGCCTATTAAATTACCACTAAAATTTTGAGCGATTAAAGTCCCTCCAACTGTTAAGTTATTAAAAGACCCATTCCCTCCAAGCGATCCTGTTAAATACTCCCAACCGGTTGTTTTTCTAACGTATAAACCTACGGCAGGCCATTTAGATAAATAAATAAGCATTCCATTTGGAGGATTCAGCGTATTTATTGCTACTGTATCCGTTAATCGGGGCAATAACAATCCTTGCTTACTGCTTTCGAGCTCTAAAATTGAGGATGGTTCAATAGTAGAACCATTTGTACCAATTTTTATCTGAGCTGAGGCTATGTTACTTGTTCCAATAAATAGAAAAGCAGAGATGACAAATGCTAAAGATGAATAAACATTAATTTTCATGATAGTTGTTTTTATACAATATTTTCAAAATCGAATCTGGCTATAAAAACCTGAGTCATTTTTTACCAATTAAAGCCTATTATTTACTTAAAATAAATAGCTAGGCATAAGCTCATCCCTTTCAAAAGGAATATTTAATCTTAAGATTATTTCATGTGTAGATTTTGTAAAATTATTTAGTCTACCTAAATTATAATCGTATGCATATCCCAACCTCAAGGTTGGTGTTAATTTAAAATCAATAATACCCACCAGCGCACTGCGGGTTCTGTAGGATAGCCCAGCAGAAAGAATTTCTCTAAAGTATAGGTTAGCATTAATATCGTAATCTAAAGGAATGCCTTTAACCGCTCTGAGCAAAAAAGAAGGCTTTAAAATAAAATTATCATTAATTGGTATTAGATATCCGGTATTAAAATAGATATGTGCATTTTGCTTAACGGTATACTCAGCTAATGCAACATCAATTTGCCTTAAATGTGCTCTAAGTAAATTCGGAGCAGAAAGGCCGATATAGAATTTGCTCGTATTATAAAACACACCAGTACCAAAATTGGCAGCCAAAGCATTCAAGTTTTGAGCAAAAATCGGATCTCCAGGATTAGTAATATTCAATTTGCTGAAGTCTGTTTTATAATTTAAAGCCCCCATTTGGAGTCCGAATGATAAATTTGAATTATCTCCCTCAACTCTATACGACATAGAGACCTGAGCTCCAATATTTTGAGTAATTGAAATACGATCATCAACAAGTTTTAGTCCGATACCCAATTTAGTTTCACCAATTGGCATATCTCCAACTAAACTTGCAGTTTGAGGCGCATCTTTGATTCCATTAAACTGTTTTCTGACAGAACTTGTAAAATTCATTGACTGCTTTAATCCGGCATAAGCGGGATTAATCTCAAGCGTATTAAACATGTATTGAGAATACAATGGAAGCTGTTGCGCTATAATCGGCTTAGGAAATATCGCAATCATTACAATAAGTACAAGAATATATATATTTTTATTCATGACCTATCTATTTATAATTAAATATCCTGGAATGCCTTTTGCGCCGTTAACGCTAATTAAATAATAATAGATGCCATCAGGCAAATCATCCCCCAAGAAACCACCAATATTTCCTACCCCATTAAATGTGTTTAGATAGTTTAGACTTCGATAAACCAAAACTTGATTACGACTGTATACTTCAAAACGAACTATATCTGTTGGCAATCTCTTTACAACCTCATAAACATCATTAAGCCAATCACCATTAGGAGAAATAGCATCAGGGATATTTACAGGAGTGTTTTCATCAATGTCCTTTTTTATGACGGATTTTGAAAAATACTCTACTCCTTTAAAATTAGTTAAATTCAATCGCGTGTTCATATAGGAGCCAAATACTGCCGATCGCGTAGTAATTGAGCCGGGAGAAATAGAAACAACTGGTGGTACTAGATCCCATAATCCTGTTAAATTTTGATCGTATCTTGTTACATATGCTTCTCCCCGATTTCTATAATATTCAATTCCTTCTTCGGCAGAGTTATGCTGAAGGGTCAGATCAAATTTGGCAGAAGGATCTACAACATAGGTCTTCATGGTCCATGTCTTATTGACGTATTCAGGAAAATTAAGTTTATTATATAAATTATCAGCGACCCGAAATTTGATTGATTGGGCTAAACCGGTATAATTAATAGTTAAAGGTGTATAACTCAATAAACTTGTACCAATTGGGAAATCAAGCTTTAATGGTGTTCCAGCAGTATTTCTAATTAATCCTCCACCTGTCATGGACGCGCCAGTAACAATGAAGTTTTTATTACTATAACCAGTTATAGAACCGGTTCCTGCCAAGCCTATGTTAACGTCTACATTATTTAAAATTAGGTTACCATTAACAAAATTCAGATTCTTATTAATATGAAGATTACCTAAATCGGCATTGACGTTCAATGCATTATCAATTTGAATATTTGGAAAACCATTGAATGGCAGCGAATTAATGCTTTTGATGGTTTGAGAAACATTAAAAAGACCAGAAAATCTAAAAACACCACCTATACCATCTATTCCTCGGGGGCTCTCATCTGGTAATCGACTTCCTGCATTATTTTGCCAAATATTTCCGTAGAAATTAATTAGCGCACTATCGTAAGAAACTAAAGTGCCTGAGTTGGTAATATCCGAAAAAACATGAAGATTTGAATTAGGATGTGCATGGATATTTGCCGAAGGAAATATATAAACTTGACTTATACCTTGAGCCATTAA
This sequence comes from Pedobacter schmidteae, assembly GCA_945901155.1. Lineage (GTDB taxonomy): Bacteria > Bacteroidota > Bacteroidia > Sphingobacteriales > Sphingobacteriaceae > Daejeonella > Daejeonella schmidteae_B. The sequence continues at coordinate 7,690 of CAMDKO010000052.1, read as the reverse complement.
CAACGAAGGCAAAAAGAAAAAGGCAAGCACTACAAAATAAATTGTTGTCTTCAATTTTCGAATCATTTTCAATGAGATTACGAAAGTTTATTTAAGTATTTTATCATTTGCATACTCAAAGTAAAAAAAGTTAACTATTGATAAATTTTAATAGCAAATTAAATTAAATGTAGCTAAATTTTTTACATAAATAGATAATTATCTCAAAAGCATTAGACACTGTTTAGTGCCGAATTAAATATTTTATTTTTAGTGTTAAAAACACAAAAAAGCTACACTTTCGAATAGCTTTTTCATATAATTTAATCCTTAAACTTATACTTTAATTTCAACCTCAACACCACTTGGTAATTCAAGTTTCATTAAGGCATCTACAGTCTTAGAGTTAGAGCTGTAGATATCAAGTAAACGCTTGTAAGCGCATAATTGAAATTGCTCTCTTCCCTTTTTGTTCACGTGCGGTGAACGCAAAACTGTGAAAATTCTCTTTTCAGTTGGCAATGGAATTGGCCCACTTACTACTGCACCCGTAGGTTTAACAGTTTTTACGATTTTCTCAGCAGACTTATCTACCAAGTTGTAATCGTAAGATTTTAATTTAATTCTGATTCTTTGGCTCATTATTGTTTGTTTATGGTTAACGTTAGAGCTATTAGTAACGGTAACCGGTTAACTATTTGTTTTTGGAGTTGTAAGTATTAGGTTGTAAGTATTAAGTTTCTGGCAAAACGCCTAAGTACTTATAACTTATAACTTATTATCCGTTCGCTTTCTTACCCTTTACCTTAGCTACAACCTCTTCCTGAACGTTTCTTGGTGCTTCAGCATAGTGATCAAACTCCATGGTAGAAGTGGCACGACCTGAAGTAATTGTACGTAACTGAGTTACATAACCAAACATTTCTGAAAGTGGCACAGTTGCTTTGATAACCTGAGCACCAGCACGTGTATCCATTCCTAAAAGTTGACCACGACGACGGTTCATATCACCAATCACATCACCCATGTTCTCTTCAGGAGTTAAGATTTCGATCTTCATGATTGGCTCCATCAATACCGGCTTACATTTTGGCAAGGCTTCACGGAATGCAGATTTAGCACATATCTCAAAAGATAATGCGTCTGAATCGACTGCGTGGAACGATCCATCAATCAAACGAACTTTCATATCCTGTAAAGGGTAGCCTGCAAGAACACCATTAACCATGGCAGCAGCAAAACCTTTCTCTACAGAAGGAATAAATTCACGTGGTATTGAACCACCTGAAATTTCATTCACAAATTGCAATCCAGTTTTACCTTCATCATTTGGTGAAATAATAATCTGAATATCGGCAAATTTACCACGACCACCCGTTTGTTTCTTATACGTTTCACGGTGCTGGGTAGTACCTGTAATTGCTTCTTTATAAGAAACTTGCGGAGCACCCTGATTCACCTCAACCTTGAATTCACGTCTCAAACGGTCGATCAAAATATCTAAGTGAAGCTCACCCATACCAGAAATAACGGTTTGGCCAGTTTCTTCATCAGTTTGAACACGGAATGTAGGATCTTCTTCAGCCAATTTACCTAAGCCAATTCCTAATTTATCAACGTCGGCTTGAGTTTTAGGCTCAATTGCCAAACCGATAACAGGCTCTGGAAAATTCATTGACTCCAATACAATTGGGTGCTTCTCATCGCAAAGTGTATCTCCTGTTTTGATATCCTTAAAGCCTACTACCGCAGCAATATCTCCTGCTCCAACATTCGGGATTGGGTTTTGCTTGTTAGCATGCATCTGAAAGATACGAGAGATACGCTCTTTATTGTCGGAACGCATATTATGTACATAAGAACCTGCTTCCAGATTTCCTGAGTAAACACGGATAAAACATAAACGACCTACAAAAGGATCTGTCGCAATCTTGAATGCTAAAGCTGCAAACGGTTCTTTTTCACTTGGCTTGCGCACAATTTCTGTACCGGTATCAGGGTTAGTACCCACAATACCTTCAACATCCATTGGAGATGGCAACAATTCCATCACATAATCAAGCATGGTTTGAACACCTTTATTCTTGAATGATGAACCACATACCATTGGTACGATCTTGGCATCAAGTACCGCTTTACGCAGGGCATCAAGTACTTCACGCTCTGTAATTGTTTCAGGAGCATCGAAAAATTTCTCCATTAAGCTTTCATCATACTCAGCAACTGATTCAAGCAATTTTTCTCTCCATTCAGTAGCTTCTTCAACTAAATCATCAGGAATTGGCACCTCAGTAAAGGTCATCCCTTTATCGTGCTCATTCCAAACAATTCCACGGAAGTTGATTAGATCAACTACACCTTTAAATGAATCTTCAGAACCAATAGGCAATTGCAATGGAACTGCATTGCTTCCAAGCATATCTTTAACCTGCTTAACCACCTTTAAGAAATCAGCACCTGACCGGTCCATCTTATTAACGAATCCGATACGCGGAACGCTATAATTATTTGCCAAACGCCAGTTAGTCTCTGATTGTGGCTCAACACCATCAACCGCTGAGAAAAGGAATACCAATCCATCTAAAACACGCAATGAACGATTTACCTCTACGGTAAAATCTACGTGTCCCGGAGTATCTATAACGTTAACATGATAGGTATCACCTCTATATTTCCAATCAACTGTTGTTGCTGCCGAAGTAATGGTAATACCACGCTCCTGCTCCTGCGCCATCCAATCCATGGTTGCTGCACCATCATGCACCTCACCAATTTTATGGCTTACTCCTGAATAATAAAGGATACGCTCCGTTGTAGTGGTTTTACCCGCATCAATGTGGGCAGCGATACCGATATTTCTTGTATATTTTAAGTCTCTTGACATTGTATTGTTTCCTGATTAGAATCTAAAATGAGAGAATGCTTTATTGGCTTCTGCCATCTTGTGCGTATCTTCTTTCTTCTTAACTGCTGCACCTTCACCCTTAGAAGCTGAAATAATCTCACCTGCTAATTTTTCAGTCATCGTTTTTTCACCACGCTTACGGGAATAGTTGATCAACCACTTCATTCCTAAAGCAATTTTACGCTCAGGACGAACTTCAGTAGGAACCTGGAAATTTGCACCACCTACACGGCGAGATTTAACCTCAACAGCAGGCATTACATTATTCAGGGCCTTTTTCCAAGACTCTAATCCATTTTCACTTGTTTTTTTCTCTACTAACTCAACTGCATCGTAGAAAATAGAGTATGCGATAGATTTTTTACCGTCATACATCATATTATTTACAAACCTGGTCACCATTACGTCGTTAAACTTTGGATCAGGCAGTAAGATTCTCTTTTTTGGTTTTGACTTTCTCATGTTGCTTTCCTCCGTTTAATTAATTCTTTTTACCTTTTGCACCCTCTGCTACTTGTCCTGGCTTCGGTTTCTTAGTTCCGTATTTAGAACGACGTTGGTTACGACCGGCTACTCCAGAAGTATCTAAAGCTCCACGAATAATATGATAGCGTACACCAGGTAAATCTTTAACACGACCACCACGTATTAAAACGATGGAGTGTTCTTGCAAGTTGTGACCTTCGCCCGGAATATAAGCATTCACTTCTTTTCCGTTTGTTAAGCGCACACGTGCAACTTTACGCATTGCTGAGTTTGGTTTTTTAGGGGTAGTGGTATACACACGTGTGCACACTCCTCTTCGCTGTGGACAGCTGTCCAACGCTGGCGACTTACTCTTGTCGACCAGAGCTACTCTACCTTTTCTAACTAATTGTTGGATAGTAGGCATTTTTTCCTTTTAGTGTTTAAATATTTATAATCCCTGTAGCAAAACTTTTTACAGTTTTCATTTAGGGACTGCAAAAGTAGGATTTTATTTTGATTTTCAAGGGCTTGAATGAGAAAAAAAATTGAAATTAATGCGATTTTGATCTGATGTTTGCTTTTTTGTCTTTAAAGCGATATCCTACTCCCCAGATAAGACACGTCGTTGCAGAAGAACACTCCCTTTGTTTAGGTAATGCTTTCAGGCGGGCTTTAGGCTTAATAATTAATAAAAAAGTTTGCCGTTTTACCCTTTAATAGAAAAATACTACCGTTTAAACATCCTATTCCTAAATGCTATTGCTTCTTCACAAATTCATCATATTAATAAAATCAAAAGAATAAAGAGTATGAATAACCCAAGGCAAAACCAAATGCATTTGAACAACAATCCCGAAGAAAATATACGCATGGAAAATGAATTTCTGCAATTGAAACTCAAGGCAGAACTAGGCGCAGAAACGTTTATCGCAGGCAATTTTCCGCCAGAAGTTGAAAATGTATTCCTGAAAAATGTACTTGCATTTGAAAACAGCTTTTCAACTACTCCAATGAAAACAATTTACGAGCTGCTGGAAAAGCCCAAGTATAAACCGGAAATTGAGTTAGACGATAATGCTATAGAATTAGCGTTACAGGTTCTGTTTACCCTCATGAAAAAGAAACAAATTACTCTTGAATTTTTAGGGGCCTACAGCAGCCGCACTAAATATAAATTTATAACTGAAGAGTTTTTCAATGAAGCAGTTTCAGAAAACAGGATACCAGGGATGATCTGGGATTTTAACTATGAAGAGTACCACCCTAACCATAAAGTAGAGATAGAACAAAAAACTATCTCTTTTATTACAGCATGGATTGATCAAAAAATTAATAAAGATTACTTTGGTCTAGCAGATACCTTTATAATGCCGAATGGTCAACTATTTGGCAAAGATGAAATTGTGAACAAAATAAAAAATATTTGCAAGAGTTTCCCTGAATTTAAAGATTGCTCATACACAATCGAAAAGGTTGACTATGAACTACAAAACAGTATCGGCATGGGGTTTGCCGAAGGAATTGTAAAATATATTGCGATGTCAAGAAGTCAGGAAAAAATCACTATTGAAGGTCAATTTAAATTATATTTCAATTTAGAATTTAATTCTTGGTCTATCTTTTACTTCATATTTCCAGGATTTGAATTTCCTTTTATGGTTAAATGATAATTTATACAAAGTGATTGAAGCTATTGGTTAGTTCATGAAAATCCCTGAATTTATTTATCGAATTAAGGTTTATAACTATTAATAGATTGAAATGAACTTCGCACTGTTTGCCGAAAATTGAAATTATCCATTCAATATTTTATTAAAAGCAATTCATATATCAATAACGGTAGATCAATACTTGTAAACAGTATTCCTCTTAGTATATAAGATTTTAATCTTTATCTTGCCAGCATACCAAAAAATGTCAAATAATACCCATGGAGCAGAATTCACAACTGGAGCTCGCATTTAATTTTGTTCAATACACAGACAAAAATATTTTTCTGACAGGAAAGGCCGGAACAGGCAAAACAACATTCCTGCACCAGTTAAAAAAACAAACGCATAAACGCATGGCGGTAGTAGCTCCCACCGGAGTAGCTGCTATCAATGCCGGAGGTGTTACCATAAATTCATTTTTTCAGCTTCCTTTTGGCCCTTATATACCTGGAAATCCAGGAAATGTTCAACATAAACGTTTTAATAAAGACAAAATAAATCTGATAAAAAGTCTCGACCTTTTGGTTATTGATGAGATCAGTATGGTTCGTGCAGACACCCTTGATCATATCGACGAAGTATTAAGGCGTTTTAAGAATCATAGTAAACCCTTTGGTGGAGTTCAAATCCTAATGATCGGCGACCTGCATCAGTTGTCGCCAGTAGTAAAGGATGAAGACTGGCTAATACTTAAAGATTATTATCCAAACCTATTTTTCTTTGCCAGCAAAGCACTAGAAAAAACCAGCCCGGTGAGTATTGAACTAAAACATATTTACAGGCAGGTTGACTCTCAATTTATTGACCTGTTGAATAGCGTCCGAAAAAATGACATCGATGAAAATGTTCTCAGAAAGCTAAATTCAAGATATATCCCGGATTTTAAACCTGCAGATGAAGAAGGCTATATAACACTTACCACTCACAATAAATCTGCACAGGATATCAATGAAATAAAACTTGGAGAGTTAAATAATCCTGTTTTCAGCTTTAAAGCAGTCATCGAAGGCGATTTTCCAGAATACTCTTATCCCACTATTGCCGAACTTGAACTAAAAAAGGGAGCACAGGTAATGTTTGTAAAGAACGACCTGTCAAAAGAACGTCTTTTCTTTAATGGAAAAATAGGCATGATCACCCGAATATCCAATGATCAGATCAGCGTCAAATGCCCGGGTGATCTTTCAGAGATCATTGTTAACCCGCTTACCTGGACCAATATCAAATACGAGTTAGATACTGGAACCAAAGAAGTCAAAGAAAAAATTATTGGTGCATTCACACAATACCCACTGAAGCTGGCATGGGCCATTACTATTCATAAAAGCCAGGGATTAACTTTCGAAAAAGCTGTGATTGATGCCAATCTTGCCTTTGCCCATGGCCAGGTTTATGTTGCTCTAAGTCGGTGTAAAAGCTTTGAAGGCATGGTATTGAGAAGTCCGATTTCTTTTAACAGTGTTAAAACTGATGGAACGGTATCTGAATATACACGAAATGCCAAAAACAATGAACCTGGCGAACAACAATTGATAGAATCTAGAAATTCTTTTCAGCAAACTTTACTATTTGAATTATTTGACTTCAACACTATTAAAAGTTACTTTTTCCAAGTCCGGAAAATTGCTGAAGATCATCATAACATACTCGACACCAAAATTATTGATGATTTAAAATTAATTCGTGAACAGTCTGAAAAAGACATTTATGAAGTTTCAGAAAATTTTAAAAAACAGCTAAACAGCTTTCTTACAGACCTGTTGCTGCCTGAGGATAACCAGGAATTGCAGGAGCGCGTTAAAAAGGCTTCAGCCTATTTCATGGATAAAGCTGAATCAGTATTTAATGATCCGCTAAAGAAATTAAACACAGATTGTGATAATAAAGCAGTAAGAACCAGCTTAAAAGGTGCATTAGATAATTTACAGAAGGAGATCACAGTAAAAAAGGCATTAATGAAAATTTGCCAGAATGGTTTTTCTACTTCGCAATACCTACAAACTAAATCAAATGCAGAAATTGACCATGTATCTGCAAAAGTCGGAGCTAAAGAATCTGGTAAAATTGCAGCCAATATTCCGCATCCTGAATTATATAAATCACTAAGACAATGGAGAGACTCCCTTGCAGAGGAATGGGGAGTACCGGTGTATCTTGTTCTGGCTCAAAAGTCGATCCTTGAATTGATCCAAGCATTGCCATCAAACTTGCTTGAACTTGAAGGCATTAAAGGTTTGGGGAAAACCAGAATAAAACAATACGGACAGCAAATTATTGAGATCATTACTAATTATTGTGAGAACAATGAGGTGGAAAGACAGGCCATGGCAATATCTTTCACGGAGAAAAAAATAAAAATTGATACAAAAAAAATATCTCTAGATCTGTTCAAATCGGGAAAAACAATATCTGAAATTGCCATTGAACGTGGCTTCACTCCCACAACCATTGAAGGCCATCTGGCTTTTTATATCAACTCAGGCGAGATATCGGTTTTCGAAATCGTGTCAAAATTGAAAGTAGCAAAGATCATGGCTTTCATTATTCAACATCCTGGAAAAGGTACCGCCGAAACTAAAAATGCTTTAGGCGATGATGTTTCGTATGGAGAATTAAGAGCTGTACT
>CAMDKO010000051.1 GCA_945901155.1 Pedobacter schmidteae | reverse complement strand
CAGGAACCAAGAGCAAAGAACAAAGACAAAGGAACAAAGAACAAAGACAAAGGACAATTCAGTGCTAATTTAAAATTTTCTGCTTTTTTCAGAATTTAGACCTCCTACCTCAGATAACCACTTTTGAGTAGTGAGTATTGAGTAGTGAGTATTGAGATAGATTTTGCTTCACTTCATACTTCCTACCTCAGATAACAGACAACAGACAACAGATAACAGACAACAGAACCAAGAACAAAGACAAAGGACAATTCAGCGCTAATTTGGATTTTTCCACTTTTTTCAGACTTCGTACTTCAGACCTCCTACCTCAGACAACAGATAACCACAGTATTGAGTATTGAGATAGATTCTGCTTCACTTCAGACTTCCTACCTCAGACAACAGATAACAGATAACCAGAGTATTGAGTATTGAGATAGATTCTGCTTCACTTCAGACTTCAGACCTCATACTTCCGACTTCCTACCTCAGACAACTGATAACCACAGTATTGAGTATTGAGTAGTGAGTATTGAGGTAAATTCTGCTTCACCTCCTGCTTCACCTCCTGCTTCAGACAACAGACAACTGATAACAGACAACTGTCTTAATAAAACAACAAAGCCCCGAAATTAATCCGAGGCTTTGTCATGTATTGGGTTAATGATATTACATCATTCCGCCCATACCACCACCGCCACCCATTGGAGGCATATGACCACCGCCTTTGTCATCTTCAGGCTCATCAGCTAAAACCACTTCAGTAGTTAATAACATCGATGCAATTGATGCTGCATTTTCTAATGCAATACGACCAACCTTTGTAGGGTCAATAACACCAGCACCGATTAGGTTTTCATAAACATCAGTACGTGCATTGTATCCGAAGTCTTCTTTACCTTCTTTTACTTTTTGAACCACGATAGAACCTTCAATACCTGCATTCTGACAGATTTGACGTAATGGTTCTTCGATTGCACGTCTGATGATTGCAATACCTGTATTCTCATCTTCATTAGAGCCTTTAAGGTTAGCTAATGCTTCGATTGCACGAATAAAAGCAACACCACCACCGGCAACGATACCTTCTTCAACCGCAGCACGGGTTGCATGTAAAGCATCATCAACTCTGTCTTTTTTCTCTTTCATTTCAACTTCTGTAGCAGCACCAACATAAAGTACAGCAACACCACCAGAAAGTTTTGCTAAACGCTCCTGTAGTTTTTCCTTATCGTAATCAGAAGTTGTAGTTTCAACCTGTGCTTTGATTTGGTTAACACGAGCTTTGATATCAGCAGATTTTCCAGCACCGTTAATTACGATGGTATTATCTTTATCAACTACTACTTTTTCTGCCTGACCTAAGTAAGTAAGATCTGCATTTTCTAATTTATAACCTCTTTCTTCAGAGATAACTGTTCCACCTGTAAGGATAGCGATATCTTCAAGCATTGCTTTACGACGATCACCAAATCCAGGAGCTTTAACAGCAGCAACTTTCAGTGAACCACGGATCTTATTCACAACAAGAGTTGCTAAAGCTTCACCATCAAGATCTTCGGCAATGATTAGTAATGGTTTGCCGGTTTGAACTTGCTTTTCAAGTACCGGAAGTAATTCTTTCATAGAAGAGATCTTCTTATCGTAAATAAGAATATATGGGTTTTCTAACTCAACTTCCATTTTATCAGCATTGGTAACAAAGTATGGAGATAAGTAACCACGGTCAAATTGCATACCTTCAACTGTTTTCATTTCAGTTTCAGTGCCTTTTGCTTCTTCAACAGTAATTACACCATCTTTACCAACTTTAGCCATTGCATCAGCAATCAGAGTTCCGATTATTTCATCATTGTTTGCTGAAATAGAAGCAACTTGTTTGATTTTTTTGTTGTCTTCACCAACAGACTGAGATTGTTTCTTCAGATTGGCAACTACAGCTGTAACTGCTTTGTCGATACCACGCTTTAGATCCATTGGATTTGCACCAGCAGCAACGTTCTTAATTCCTGCTGTAACAATTGCTTGAGCCAAAACCGTTGCAGTAGTAGTACCATCACCAGCCTGATCAGCTGTTTTTGATGCAACTTCTTTAACCATTTGGGCACCCATATTTTCAAGGGCGTCTTTTAATTCAATTTCTTTGGCAACGGTAACACCATCTTTAGTGATTGCTGGTGAACCGAATTTCTTATCAATAATTACGTTACGTCCTTTTGGTCCAAGAGTTACTTTTACTGCATTGGCAAGGATATCCACGCCTCTTTTCAGAGCATCACGTGCTTCAACGTTGTATTTAACTTGTTTTGACATGTTTTAAGATTTTAAATGCTGGAGCTAATTCAAAACAGATGTTTGGATCAGGCTCCTGGGTTTCAATTTATTAGATTTTGGTTTAAAGGTCTGAGGTATGAAGTCTGAGGTCTGACCTCTTAATCCGACCTCCGGATTCCTTCTTCCTTATAGTGTTGCGAAAATATCAGATTCACGCATGATAAGATATTCTTTACCATCATGAGTAATCTCAGTGCCAGCATACTTGCCGTATAATACCACATCGCCTACTTTATAAGCCATAGGGATCAAATTACCGGTTTGTTCCGCATATTTACCCGGACCAACGGCTACAACAGTTCCTTTTTGAGGTTTTTCTTTTGCAGTATCAGGGATATAAAGTCCTGAGGCTGTTTTTTCTTCAGCTTGAGCAGCTTCTATAACTACCCGATCTGCGCTAGGTTTGATATTTAATGCCATATTGTTGTTATGTATTTAATTAATTAAATTTTTCTTCTTTATTGAAGTCACTAACTATGCCAAATGACCTCTGGTCAGTATTCTTGTCAAATTTTCATTAATAGAAACTTTTACTGGCTTGATTCAATCTTTTTCGGTGTCAACCTGTCAGTTAAGTGTAAGCCAGTACCAAAAAAAAGATCACCCGCGATCAGGTGACCTTTTCTATTGATTTCTTGTTATTTTTTTGTGGTGTCTATCGGAAGTGAAAGATTTGATGGTGCAGCAACTGGTGCAGCAGGTTTATTAATCTGATTTTGAATTTCATTTTTTTCTTGATCAACAACTCCTCCGCGGGGTACAACAACATTAACCATCAATGCTAAAACCATTAATGTTACCGCAAGAACCCATGTTCCCTTTTCAAGGAAATCACCTGTTCTCTGAACTCCCATGATATTGTTGGAACCTGCAAAACCTGATGATAGGCCGCCTCCTTTAGGATTTTGGATCAAAATGATCACTACTAGCAGAAAACAAACAATGATTGCCAGAATAATAATTGTATATAACATATTTTTTAATTTACTTTCTTTTCTAATTCAAGAATTTGGTCGGCAAAGTACGTGCTTTTTTCCGGAAATTTCAAACTTAAATTTTTATAGGTATCGATCGCTTTTTGAAACAACATTTGATCGGAGTAGATCTGAGCTAATGTTTCTGAAACCAGGTCATTTGGATCCTCTGCACTTTTACGGGCCTTATTCTCGGTATCTAATTTTTGTGAATTTGGTGGTTTGATCTGGGGTTCTTCTTTAATGAACTTATCCAAGATCGAATCTTCTTTCCGCCGAACCTGAAAAGGGACAGTTTTTGGCGCATTTTCTATAGCCTCAAGAGGTGATTGCAAATGGAATATATTTTCAATAATCTGACTGCTTAACTGATCAACTGAATTTCTTTTTATGGTCTGCGTAGTATCCAGTTTGAATTCTACAAATGGTTGGTAGGTATCGGAATGCTCGCTTCTTGTTTTGTTAAGCCACCATAAAAATGAATATGGCATTTTATCATCATCGTATTTTGATACATTATGATCTGTTTCCTTGACTTTGGAAAGCTTAATAAGGGATTCTGTAACCGGTATATATACAGTGTCAACGATTTCGATTTCTTCGGTTTGGGTTTCAACTTGTGGCTCTGCCTCTGCCGACCATTCTGGCTCCGTCTGTATTTCTGGTTCCTGATTTGTTGGTATGGTTTGTACTTCGGTTATGCCTACTTGATGAACCTCTGCATTGATTTCTTCTTCCTCAATTAACTGACCAGAATCATTATTAATTTCTTCCTGAATAATCTCTTCACGGTTGAACTCTTCAGCAACACGTTCTTCAACTTGGCTTTCATCCTGTTGCTGGACTTCTTCTGTTAAGGAAAGTTCTTCAAATTCTAGTTCATCAAGAAGTTCATTAGTGTCCTGAATTTCTTTAAAATCTGTAGGTATTGGAGGTTTGCTTTTTAATTTTTCAGGGGAGTTAAGTGCTGTGTATAAAATAGTTCTGTCAGGAATCAGCAATGCCGTTCTTGTAAAATGGGTTGTATTATCTGATGAATCCTGAGCAGCTACAGCGCGTGAATAGATAATATTTAGCAGCTGGCAATACGGAAATTTTTCAAGTGCAGATTGTAACTCTCCAGGTTCGGCGGAGCTTGCCGCCGATGGATTTGCAACATATTCTGAAAACAATTTGATGCCAAAATTCTGGTTATTTACCTCTTCCACTATTTACTCATTTTTTGAAAGCTAAATATTTTTTACCAATTGGCAAAAGCCTTGTTAAAAATATCCTCAGTTAGCTGACGGTTGATCAATGCTAATAATTTTTGTTCCTGCGTTTGTATGGGCCCTTGGTTGAGACTGAATTCCTGAAATGCCTGAAAACTTTGTTCAAAATTCAATTCTGGATTCAGGCTATTCGTGTATTTTACGTTGACTGTAACTGTAACCCTGTTTAATCCTGCGCGATCATTACCCTGAATAGCTACCGGCCTAATGGTGTAATCGGTAATTCTGCCCTCTAAATTAGCATCTCCATCAACTCTTACAATACTAAGTCTGGATTGATTACGAATCCTTTCTTTTAATGCTTCAGTGAATTGCTGACTTAAATAAGGAACCACCAACGCGGAGTTATTCTCGAAAAACTGCACGGAGATTGTTTTCATTTCTGCAGGAATTGAAGCCCCTGAAAATGAATAAGTTCCACACGACTGAAAAATCAGGATACTCGACAGAATAATAAAACACTTAATATTTAAAATAAACTTATGCATAATCAAAGATGAGCTTATAATTCCAATTCTTTTATTTTACGATACAGGGTACGCTCAGATATTCCAAGTTCCTGTGCTGCAAGTTTCCTTTTCCCCTTATGTTTTTTCAGGGCCTTCTTAATTAGGTCAGATTCTTTATCTACCAAAGATAATGACTCTTCCACTTCTTCAGCTTCATCCATCATATTGTATGACTTATCATTATTGGGCTGATGAATTACCAATTGATGCGGATCTGATGGAATGTTACTATCTGATGGAATTTCAATATCACGGTAAAGCTGATTGATCACATTTTGGTTAGATTGTATACTTGAAGTATTTCCTCCGTTTTGTATAATTTCTGCAACTAGTTTTTTAAGATCCGTCATGTCCTTTTTCATATCGAAAAGCACCTTGTAGAGGATATCACGTTCCGAAAAATCATCTTTATTCTGGTTCTGAATTCGCATCGGAAGGGTATTTCCAGCCTCTTTAGGAATGTAATTTTGTAAATGCTCTGCCGTTAAATTTCTTTCCTTCTCAAGTACGGCAATTTGCTCTGCAATATTTTTTAGCTGACGAACATTTCCTGGCCAGTTATAATGCATTAAGATCTGCTGTGCACTTTGATCTAGTTGTACTATTGGGCTTCTGTATTTATCTGTGAAATCGGCAACGAACTTCCTAAATAATAAATTGATATCCTCCTTGCGCTCTCTCAGCGCTGGTATTTTCAATGGAACAGTGTTTAAGCGATAGTAAAGATCTTCTCTGAATTTGCCGGCACTTACCGCATCAAAAACATCCTTATTTGTAGCTGCTATTACACGCACATTTGTTTTCTGTACTTTTGAAGAACCCACTCGAATATATTCTCCGGTTTCTAATACCCGTAACAAACGGGCCTGTGTACCGATTGGTAATTCTGCAACCTCATCTAAAAATATTGTGCCCCCATCTACCACTTCAAAATATCCCTTTCGGGCATCATGGGCACCGGTAAATGATCCTTTTTCATGACCGAATAATTCTGAATCGATTGTTCCTTCTGGTATCGCGCCACAGTTTACCGCGATAAACGGACCATGTTTACGTGCACTTAATGAATGGATAATATGAGAAAATACCTCTTTACCACTTCCACTTTCGCCTGTGATCAACACCGAAATATCAGTTGGTGCTACTTGTCTGGCAATATCAATAGCCCTGTTTAGTAAAGGTGAACTCCCAATTATTCCAAATCGATTTTTTATATCCTGAACATCCATATTCTATTCCTTCTATATGCAAATGATAGTCTAACATCAGTTGCATATTTATTTTATTAATTAATAATTTGACCAATAAGCGTGGCCGGCGTGCAACGAACTATCGCCACATTAACGTAATCGCCGCGCATATTGTTTTCATTGATTGGGAAAACAACGGTGATGTTATGTTCAGTTTTCCCTGAAAAATCCTGATCGGATTTTTTCGAAAAGCCATCGATCAGTACGCGATGAATTTTGCCAATGTGCTGCTCTAGCCGATGTAATGAACAGGCCTGTTGCATTTTTAGGATCTCATTAAAACGACGTGTTTTAACATTCTCAGGTATATCATCTTCAAAACGTTTGGCTGCAAGCGTACCCGGACGTTCCGAATAGGTGTACATGTATGCAAAATCAAATTTTACATAATCCATCAAACTTAATGTATCCTGATGTTCTTCTTCTGTTTCAGTACAAAAACCAATAATCATATCTGTTGAAATGGAGCATTCAGGAATCAGACGCCTGATAGTATCGATCCTTTCAAGATACCATTCCCGCGTATAAGTGCGGTTCATCAGTTCAAGTACCCTTGAATTTCCTGATTGTACTGGCAGGTGGATATGATTACAGATATTATCATACTTATTAATTTTATGCAATACCTCATTGGTGATATCTTTTGGATGAGAGGTAGAAAAACGAACACGCAATAGCGGATCGATCTGAGCAACAATCTCCAGAAGGCCTGCAAAATTCAGCCTGTCTTCCCATTTATATGAATCCACATTCTGGCCCAGAAGAGTTACTTCGCGATAGCCCTCTTCAAATAATTCTTTAGCTTCTCTGACAATTGATTCCGGATCTCTGCTTCGTTCTCTTCCCCTTGTAAATGGAACTACACAAAATGAGCACATATTATCACAGCCACGCATGATGGAAACAAAAGCAGAAATACCATTGCTATTTAACCGAACCGGACTAATATCCGCATAGGTTTCTTCACGGGATAGGAGAACATTTACAGCACGCATTCCTTCGTCGGCTTGTGAGAGTAAATTGGGCAGATCGCGGTATGAGTCTGGCCCAATAACGATATCAACCAGCTTTTCTTCCTCTAAAAACTTAGATTTTAGGCGCTCAGCCATACATCCTAGCACACCGATTGTGATTCCGGGACGTTTCTTTTTTGCTGCGCTGAACTCACGGAGCCTGTTTCTTACTCTTTGTTCAGCATTATCACGTATCGAACAGGTATTGATAAATATTACATCTGCCTCTTTATACTGAGCAGTTGTTTCGAAACCCATATCCAGCATCAAAGATGCAACGATCTCACTATCAGCAAAATTCATTGCGCAACCGTAACTCTCAATATAGAGTTTGCGTCCGGTATATTGTTTTGGCCTTTCAATTATTAAGGCTTCACCCTGACGGGATTCATCGTGCAAGGCAATCTCTGATGAATCTTTTAAGTTTAATGGGCGGTTAGACATTTAAATTTTAATTAGCTTACAAAAATACGTAAATTTCTGTTGAATGACAATTTGTCAGGCACACTTTTTTATCTTAATTCCAATATTTTTATTTTGCGCTGACATATCCTACAGGTATTTAATTGGCATTAATTGTATAAGTTTAAGTTTTAGACAGATATATGACTGAAATAAATAGCTATGCCATTATCCGAAAATGGGTTCTGATTGGATTTTTGATGCTGATTGTTTTGATTTCAGGTTTAGCCATATATCTTAATTATTACTGGAAACCTATTATTACCGAAAGAATTAAGGAAGCCATCCACCAATCTACGGATGGTTTGTATCGTATTGATTTCGACAATGTGAGGATCAATTTTGTTACAGGGAGAATGAATATTCTCAATATCCGTTTTACACCAGATACCCTGGTATACAACGCAATGAAAAGAGACAGTATTGCTCCCCGGCATTTGTATACAGTTGCTGTTGCTGAACTTATCCTGAAAAGAATCCAGCCCTGGAAGGTTTATTTTGATAGAGATCTGGAAATGGGATCAATAGAGATCAACCATCCTAGTCTGGAGCTTAATTTTACTGATTTAAAGAGTAATAACGGCACTTTGAAAGGGAATAGGCGTACAGCATACCAGCGACTGGTTCCTTATTTGAAGTCGGTTAAGATTGGGGATATTATTTTCAAAAATGCCGACTTAAAATACATTGATAATAGCTTGAACGGAACAAATGTAACTACCCTAAAAAGCCTCTACATTAAAATTAGTGATCTTCTTATCGATTCTGCATCCCAATTTGATAAGTCGCGTTTGTATTATACCCGTGATATATATGCAGAATTCATGGGATACAATACGGTCACATTAGACAAAAATTACAGTGTTCAAATTAAGGAATTAAGAGCTTCAACTGCTGGTGCTTATGTTCGAATGAATGGCATTCGGGTAGTTCCGCGTTTTGGGGAAATGGAGTTTTCGCGAAGATTTAAATTTCTTAAACCCCGATACGCCATGAATATTGAAGAATTGCAGCTCAATAAGGTTGATTATGAACTTCTGAATACAGACCGACGCATTTCTGCTTCGTCATTGATCATAAACAAGGCTAATTTGTCCATTTTCCTAAACAGACAGTTTCCTGATTCAATAAGGAATAAGGGAGTAAATTTCCCTCAGATAGCTTTGCAGCGTTTTAAATTAAATACCACAGTAGATTCAGTTTTATTGCAGAATTCCAGAGTAGATTATTCGGAGTATAATCCGGGTTCTCTACGCAAAGGAAAAGTTACATTCAGCCAAATAAATGGAACCATAACCAATGTAACGAACGATTCGATCAGGCTCATTAAAAACAAATACAGTGATGTAAAGCTTACTTCACTCCTCATGGATCGGGGTAGACTAGATGTAAGTATGAAATTTAATCTGAATGATCCAGGTGGAGCATTTGCGTTCGGTGGCCAACTCGGTAATATTGATGCAGACATACTTAACTCTGCGATTAGGCCTCTGTCTCTTATTGAGATCAAATCTGGGTTTATTGATAAAATGATATTCAAAGGAACGGGCAGTTTAAAAGGTGTAAGGGGTAAACTGACCTGCTATTATAAGGATCTTAAGATAGCCCTGCTCAAAATGAGTGGTAAAACAATCAGGCTAAAAAGAAAAGGAATTGCCTCGATCTTTGCAAATATCCTGATCATAAAAGATGATAATCCATCTCCGGGGGCACCTGTTCGAACATCTAATTTTCTATTTAACCGCCCACAGCATTCTTCCTTTTTTAATATGATATGGAAAGGCTTTGCCGAAGCTTTACTCGAGACCATCGGTTTTGATTCTGCTACACAAAAGGAGATCAAAGTTAGATTGCGGAAAATGGAAAACGAACGTATCGCCAGAGATGGACGTAGAGACGATAGATTGAGGAAAAGAGATGCACGCAGGAGTAATAGAAATGGCAATCCTTGATATATTTTGGCTCTTATCTGTATTCATAAATATCTGATTATGAAATCTTAAAGATATCCCAGTGCTGGTCAAAATAACTTCATTTTAGCCTAGAAATGAAAAGGATGATTTTTAATTGTAAAAATAGACGGGTCTTCAGTTTCTCCGAAAATTAACAAATTCAGCTTAACAACAGTTTTTTAAACAAAAAAAAGCTGCTTGATATTAAGCAGCTTTATACTAGTCAAATTATTATTCTTTATTGTCCTACCATATAATTCCAGCCAAATTCATCGGCTGATCTACCGTAGCGTAAGTTATTTAGCGTATTCAATACCTTGTTTGAAAATATACGATTTGCTGGATCCGGAAGGGTATAAAGCTCTCCATTATGTCCAATTTCAGCAATGTGTGCTATGGTAGCAGCAGTTCCTACCCCAAAGGCATCAGAAATACGACCTTCTTTTATTCCGGTGATGATTTCATCCACAGAAATTCTGCGTTCTTCAATGTTTAAATTCCAATTTCTAGCCAATGTAAGAACAGTATCACGGGTTACGCCTTTCAGAATCGTATCCCTTGTTGAAGGAGTAATTAATGTCCCATCCATCAGGAACATCACATTTGCAGCTCCTAGCTCTTCAATGTACGCATGCTCACGTGAATCGGTCCAAATTAACTGGTCAAACCCTTCCTGTGTAGCTTTTAAGTTGGGAAGCATCGCACCACCATAATTTCCGGCAGCTTTTGCAAAACCAAAACCTCCATCACAGGCTCTAGAATAATGGGTCTCAATTTTAACTTTCAGGTTCTTCGAAAAATAAGGGCCTACTGGTCCGGTTAGAACCATATATTTATAACTTGTTGATGGAATAACCCCAAGGAATGGATCAGTAGCAAACATGAATGGCCTGATATACAAGGAATGATTTTCTTTTCCCGGAACCCAGTCTCTGTCAATGTCTACCAATGTAGCAATACTTTGTAAAAATGTTTGTATAGGTAGTTCAGGCATACACAAGCGTTGCGCAGAAAGGTTGAATCGTTCGCTGTTTTTATCCGGACGGAAGATTGAAACCTTGCCATTGGCATGTTTATAGGCTTTGATGCCTTCAAAAAATGTTTGTCCGTAATGGAGTGCTGATATCGCCGGATTCATACCGGTCTCTCCAAAGGGAATGATTTGGAAATTTTTCCATTCGCCATCGCTGTAATCTGCCATGAACATATGATCGGAAAAAGTTTTTCCGAAGGGCAAATTATCGAAATCGGTTTCAGCTAAGCGTGATTTCGCAGTTTTAGTTATAGAGATATTAAGTTTATCAGACACCTTGGTATTGTTTAGAATTTTTGCGCAATTTAATGATTTTTGTTCGAAAACAGTATTGAAACCTGCTTTTTTTAGCTTTACACTTATAACTTATTACGTATAACTTATAACTTACTACTTATAACTTACTACTTTAATAAAGAATCCTAAACTTAATAGTATGATTGATTTGTTTCAAGGCTTTCAATACTTTTTTATCATATTCATCACTCACATCCGTAATTACATAACCAATGCTTGGGTTGGTCATGAGGTACTGTCCTACAATATTAATGTGATGGTCGGCGAATACTTTGTTGATTTGAGCCATGATACCTGGCATATTTTTGTGAATATGTATCAGGCGATGTGCCCCTTTAATACGTGGAAGCTGCAGGTTCGGAAAATTTGCACTCACAAAGGTATGACCATGATTAATAAAATTAATCATTCTTTTGGCTATAAATTCGGGATTTCTAGGGCTGCTCTTTGGGTCATCAAAAATCACAATACCCATGTCGGTACACAGCCCGTGCGAAAGCTTAGGCTCACTTTTACCCAGATAGCCGATGGTCTTTAATTTTACCGCGCGTTCCAGTTTTTCACGGTCCAGTATTTCGCCATTGGCTAGTAACATCATGCCTACATCGGCTACATATTTTTCTTCGAAACTTGACTTATGACGGATAGAAAATCCATCTTTCTTTAATGTTTGGACAGCCAGTTCAGGAACATCTCCGATCACTAGGCAAAGAATTCTGTTTTTGGGATAAGAAATGGCTCTTGGAAGGTTATTGACGTATAAAAATTCATCAAAACTTGGCGTAACATGATCAGCCTTTTCAGCAACAGTTTTACGTTCAATATTTTCGGTAAAGGCGTAAAATTTCTTGATCATCCCAAATTCCTTTAGCTGGAAATCTGAATGCCCGTCGCCTATACCATAAATATCTCCCTTAAGATTCAGCTCTTTCAATAAGGTTACTTTTCCTCCTTCATTTGAAAGCGGGTTTTTTTCATCATAACCGATGATCCTATCCTGATCATCGAAAACAAAGGTATTGGCGTAAATGTTTTCTTTTAGGATATGATAGGGAAGAACAACTGGAATAATAAATTCTTTAAATCCACCGGATACGATCAGGGCGGATTCTGAATGTTTCTTGAAGAATGTTTTATTTCTGGAGAAGGAAGAAGATACCTTCTTTTTTAGTACTGAGATCAATTGCTTTAAATGGTCGCGGTTTGCTTCTAAAAGCCGTACCCTTCCAGTCAGGCTTTCACGGAAAGACATTTTACCCTCCATCGCTAAATTGGTCAGATCTTCAATTTTCTTGTAGATCATTTCCCTGTTGGGATGGTTTTGTAATGAGATACGGGCTAATTCATCAAGTGCCTCTACTTGAGTAAATGTACTGTCGAAATCTATGATGTAAAACTGCTTCAATGGATTGTTGTTTTGAATATTATTGTTGAAAATCTCGGCAAATCTCACCGATAGAGTGTTTAATGGATTTAAATTCCAAATTTAAGGTCTTTTTAATTTTATTATTCGAATACTTTCGTTTTTTAAAGGCACTGTTTGCTGTATCTTTTGTCAGGTTGTATTTTTTGCCTGTAAAGGCGGCAATAACTCGTGTTCCCATATAAGCTAATTGCATCATCCATGGTTTCAGGGCAATTTCTGGAGGATTTTTTTTAAAATTCAAGGCAATTTCAGTAAAAAGATCGTGATAGCTCCAGTTCTCGGCGTTAATTATGAAACGTTCATCAGAAATATCTGAATCCATTAATAAGATCATGGCTTTTGCGACATCTTCAACATCAACATAGCCAAAACTTCCTCCTGGATAGTATTTTAATCCCTTTTGAATAGTTTCAAATAAGGCACCGCTACCTTGTTTGCCCGCATTTTTGCCAATAATAATCGATGGATTCACGATTATGGTGTTCAAGCCTTCGGCAGCGGCTCTGAAAACCTCCATTTCACTCTCATATTTTGAGATCGAATAGGCGCTGCGATCAGGAGAATATTCCCATTGATCTTTTTCGGTGATAAATTCGTCTTTGTTATTTTCGCCCAATGCTGCAACCGAACTAACATGTAAGAAGCGGAAAATATTTTTTTCAATTGAAGCATTGAGTAGATTTACTGTGCCCTCCACATTTACCTTGTTCATTTTTTTCTTATCGGCAGGGTCAAAAGATATAAATGCAGCACAATGATAAACCTTACTGATACCTTCCATGGCATCGTTCAGTGCAAAATAATCTAAGATATCGGCTTTAAACCATTCAATTTTTTTTTCGTTTTTGAGCAATGCCGGTATCACGGATGTATCACGCATGATTGCCCTGACCTGTTCACCTTTGAGAAGCAATTGTCTGATTAATTCTGAGCCTAAAAACCCGGTAGCACCGGTAACTAAAATCATCCGGATGAATTTTTTTAAATGCTTTCAAAAGTAACTGAATAAACTGATATTTGCTTTGAGAATACTCAAAAACTAATAATCTTCAGTTTTCCCAAAACATCTTTAACTTGGGGAGTTGAAGATCATTATATTTATCTATTAACAGGTGCAAAATAAATTATGTCATTATCCGATTTTCTAAGTCCTGTTGATTTTAATAGCCTAAGTCCTGAAGATGGTTTTTATACCAGTCACTTAGGCTCAAAAATTGAGGTTTACCAAACTGATTTTCCCGATCTGGATGATAATCAATTTGATGTGGCCCTAATTGGAGTTCTTGAAGATCGTAATTCGATAAATAATAAGGGAACAGCTAAAGCTCCAGATTTGTTCAGAAGGAAATTTTATGAGCTGAATGAAGGTAACTATGTTACCCGTATTGTTGACCTTGGAAATATAAAGGCGGGAAATCAGGTTTCAGATACCTATGTGGCATTGAAGCTAGTGGTTGCCGAACTGATCAGAAAAAATATTCTGCCCATTATTATTGGCGGAGGTCAGGACCTTACCTATCCGCAATTCATGGCTTATGAAGAACTGGAGCAAAAAGTAGATCTGTTGGTTGTTGATTCCCATTTTGATCTGGATGAAAATTTGGACGATACGATTGAGACCAACTCAGCATCTTACCTCAATAAAATATTTCTACACCAGCCAAACTACCTATTTAACTTTAGCAATATCGGTTATCAGACCTTCTTTGTTAATCAGGAGAGTTTGAAAGTGATGGATAAATTTTACTTCGACGTTCACCGCCTGGGTGATTTCACAAATAGCGTGAGTACAGCAGAACCGATTATCCGAAATGCGAATATGATCAGTTTTGATATTTCAGCGATCAGGTCTTCGGATGCACCCGGAAATGGAAATGCGAGTCCCAATGGTTTTTATGGAGAAGATGCCTGTCAGATTGCGCGATATGCCGGAATGAATGATAAATTGTCGTCTATCGGATTTTATGAATACAATCCTGACCATGATCTTAAGGGGCAAACGGCTATGTTGCTTTCCCAAATGATATGGTATTTTATCGATGGATTTTATAACCGGAAAAAAGAATTTCCGATGCTGCCAAAGTCGCGATATATTACTTTCCGCACCAGTCTGAAAGATGGTTCGCATGAGCTTGTTTTTGTGAAGAGTAAAAAATCTGACCGCTGGTGGATGCAGGTTCCTTATCCTACAGGATCATCTAGGAATGCAAGGCATCATCTGGTACCCTGCCGCTATGAAGATTATCAGCTGGCAAATGCTGGCGAAATGCCAGATTTGTGGCTGAGAACGTATCGGAAATTGAATTGAGTTAAGAGGATGTTGTCAGTTGACAGTTATCAGTTATCAGACAAAGCGGGAAAAGAGGTGTTGTAAGTTGATCGTATCAGACAACAGACAACAGACAACCGATAACAGACAACAGATAACAGACAACAGATAACAGACAACACACCATATGCTTCTACTCGGAATTGACCTAGGCACCTCATCTATCAAAGTTTCAGTTATTGATTCTGCTACACAGCGGAGTCTTTGCACTGTACAATATCCTGACACTGAAACAATAATTATTGCGGAGCAAGCGGGCTGGGCAGAGCAGTCGCCTGATCTGTGGTGGGAAAATGTACAGCAGGCCATTCTCAAAGCTCATGCTTTAAAAGTGTATGATCCTGCTGATATTGGAGCTATTGGAATTGCTTATCAGATGCACGGACTAGTACTGGTTGATAAGCAGCAAAAAGTGCTTAGGAATTCTATTATTTGGTGCGATAGTAGAGCGGTTGAGATTGGTAATAATGCTTTTAAAGCTATTGGAGAAGAAAAATGCCTCTCAGACTTATTAAATTCTCCCGGTAATTTTACGGCTTCAAAATTGGCATGGGTCAAGCAAAACGAACCGGATCTTTTCCAAAAAATAGATAAGGTAATGCTTCCCGGCGATTTTATAGCAATGAAGCTTACAGGCGAGATCAGTACCAGTATTTCTGCACTTTCTGAAGGTATTTTCTGGGATTTTAAGAACGATGAACTTTCCAAAGATGTTTTTGGATATTATGGATTTGAAACCGCTATCATTCCCAATAT
>CAMDKO010000050.1 GCA_945901155.1 Pedobacter schmidteae | reverse complement strand
CCTTCACTGCTCCAAAAAGAGCCCTCTGATAAATCTGTTAATGGCTGTTGATCCAGCAAATCTTTTTGACATCCGGATAGACTGACTATAGAAATCAGTATGCATGCACTTACTATCCTTATTCTATTAAATATTTTCATAATCATTTTATTAATTGATTAAAATTTTAAACTTACGCCTGCAACATATAATTTGCTAAGAGGATAATACCAAGCACTACCACCAGTTTGCATCTCAGGATCCCATCCTTTATAGAAATCTGAAAGAGTGAATAGATTTTCACCACTAACATACAAACGCAAACTACTCATACCAGCACGGCTAATCATCTTTTTAGGCAAAGTATACCCAATTTGAGCATTCTTAAGTCTTAAGAAACTTGCATCGCGATACCAGAAATCAACACGATTGGTGTTAAAAAACCCGGAAGCGATGTTACGCAATTTAGGATATTCAGCATTTGGATTTGGATTTGCAGCTGTCCATCTGTTCTCGTAAGCATCCCGCTGCACATTACTATTGTTTTCTAGTGGGAAGAAAAATTGGCCAAGATTAACCTGATCGTTTCTTCCACCTTCTCCTTGAAGCATAAAATTAAAATCGAAATTTTTAAACCCGCCATTTAAAGTTAATCCATAGGTTGAAGTTGGAAGAGGTTTTCCAATGATAACCCTATCATAAGTCGCATTTACTACACCATCTGGAGCACCACTTGGGCCGCTGAGATCTAAATACTTAATTCCACCACCCTGAGCCTGATCTGCAAATGGTTGGGTTGGATAACCTGTCACATCTGCATTGCTTCCAAATAATCCATTACTTCTATATCCGAAGGCACTACCAATAGGATATCCTACAAATAGCCCTCTAGCAATGTCCTGATTAACTTTTGATAATTTTGTTACTTTATTATCAATCAATGATAAAATAGCAGAGACTCCATAAGAAAATCCTCCAACAACATTTCTATAATTCAAATTAAAATCCCATCCTCTGTTTTCTACTGAACCTGCATTGGTTAGGCCAGGAGTAGCTCCCAACACATTGGATACAGAAACACTATAAAGAATATCATCAGTGGTCTTAATAAAGTAATCTGTTGAAAACGATAATTTATCATTAAACAGACCTAAATCAAATCCCACATTGTTTACTGTTGTGGTCTCCCAGGTAATGGCTTTATTAGCAAGTGTAGTTATTGCTGCACCTGCACTTAATGCACTTCCGAAAGGATAAACGGGGGCAAGTGACAATAAATCTTGATATGGATAGTTTCCAACCGATTGATTTCCTAATTGACCCCAAGAAGCTCGGATTTTAAGATCACTTAACCATGGCATTCCCTTCTTTAAATCCATGAAAAAGCTTTCTTGTGATATTCTCCAGGCTGCTGATAATGAAGGAAATAAGCCCCATCTGCTATCTTGTGGGAAACGCGAAGAACCATCGTATCTTGCATTTGCCTCGAACAGATATTTATTTCGGAAACTGTAATTAAATCTTCCGAAATAAGATTGCAATGTATTTCTTGATGAACTTCCCGTTTGAGTTCCACGGGCAGTTGACCCTGCGTTAATTTCATAAATACTATTGTTCGGAAATGCATCCCTGAAAGCACCAATGCCTTTACCACCAAATGTTTGACCTGAAACACCCCCAAGAAGGTAGAAGGTATGGTCCTTTATTTTCTTGTTATATTCAGCAATGGTTTGAAGAGTCAGTGCACTACTTTCTGACCAATTTTCATTTAAACTATTTAAAGCATTTCGATACGTTGGGGTAATGGCATATTTAGCTACATAGGCCTTAGATTGCCCAATTCCATAGGTATGACCAATTTGCCCCGTAATTGTAAGATCTTTGAAAATATCCCATATTACACTGCCGTTAGTATAAAAATTAGTGCCATTATTTTGCAAAAATGAAGCACTTTCTAAATCCGCTTCCGGATGCAATGTCTCATTTCTTCCATAAAAACCATCCGGCATTCTCCCCGGGATAGAATTTGCATTTCGCATTGCACCCCCAACTATAGTTCCAAGCCCTGCACCATTGATTCCTGACGGTTGGGAATTTTTATTCAAATTTCCTGCCATCTTAAGACTAAATTTAAGCTTGTTATTTAATCTAGTGTCAAGGTTTACCCGAATATTATAGCGATTGGCATCATTTTTTGTGATTATACCGTTTTCATTATAATAACCTAAAGAAAACATATACTGTGTTTGTTCAGATCCTCCACGGACACCAATATCATGTCGTGTTGAAATACCGTTTCCTGAATCAAATAAATTACCAATGTGATCGAAATTTGGAAAGTTCACCGGATCTGATCCTGATTGAAACTTTGCAATGTCAGCATCAGAATACCTCTTTGCCGCACCGGCATCTGCAAAAACCTGATTAATAACTTCTGCATATTCCCATGAGTTAATCATCTCAGGAACCATGGTTGCCTCAGTCTTACCGATATATGAATTATAAGTAAATACCGGCTTACCAACTATTCCCTTCTTTGTTGTAACTAAGATAACTCCGTTTGCAGCTTTTGAACCAAAAATTGCAGCAGAAGCAGCATCCTTCAAAATTGAAACACTTTGAATATCATTTGGATCTACAAGATCAAGAGAAGCTTCTATCCCATCAACCAGAACCAGTGGACTAGTACCTGCTCCACTAAATGTTCCCTGACCCCTAATAACCAAAGAAGCGCCATTACTTGCTGGATTTCCTCCACCTTGTCGTACCTGAATACCACTCATTTGCCCCTGTAAGGCAAGCGAAGATTTTGTTACTGCTCGCTTCTCCAATTGCTCGGAACTTACAGAAGCTACAGAACCAGTTAAATTCACTTTTTTCTGAGTGCCATAACCCACAACAACCACTTCTTCCAATCCCTGCATATCGATAGTCAAAGCAATATCAATTGAAGTTTGATTGTTCACAGCAACTTCCTGACTTGCAAAACCGATGTAAGTAACAACCAGAATACTATTGTTGCCAGATACATTGATTGTATACCTTCCGTCTGTGCCAGAGGTAGTCCCAATTGAGGTACCTTTGAGTTTAATACTGACCCCAGGAAGAGTTTCTCCTTTCGTATCAGTCACCTTACCTGTAACGGCTCGGCTTTGCGCACTGGCGTAGTACGAGGTACTAAACAGTACGAGAAATAGTAGTAAAATACTTTTCATAATTAGATATTGTTTTAGGTGAAAACAAATTTAACTTTCGTATGAGCCTCAATCTGGTACTTCTTATTACATTAATAATACTATATTCCAAAATTCAGTTAATTAAGTAATTACCCTATTTCATACTAGTTCATTCATACAATCCCCTAAAGAATACTTGTTTAACACTAAATATCCTACGGAAATCAGTCTAAATCGGGGGGGGGCAGTTCGTAGATGCGACTGACGAATTTATCTTGCTTGATGCCTAGGTAAATTCGTAAGTCTGAATTCCACGACCCGATAGCTATCGGGTTACGAAGTCACGTAAACGAGCGGAAAGAGACTTCGTCTTCACATTCGTAGATGCGACTTCTTCGAGGTTGCGACTGACGAATTTATCTTGCTGGATGCCTAGGTAAATTCGTAAGTCCTTTCATGCAAAAACGAATTTATCCTATATAATACCTATTATTTATAATCTGCTGGCTTTTTACCTTTCTTATATCCGCCCAATCCGAACATCGTAGGCTCATATTTACCTACAAAATCAACATTGCTTTTAGCCGGTATATTTTTCTCCAGACCCACAGTCCAGTAGGCAGCATTCACAACCAAACGTCTTAAATCTTCATTGACGAAATCAATTGCTGCGCCCATGGTAGTTGTAAACACTCTGCCGCTTTTCCCTGACTCACTTAAATACTCTCTAGTCCAAGCAACCGGCATAATAGATCTTTTCCAAACACCCACTGCTGTTGGAGACACACCCTCTGTTCCCTGGCCCCAAAGCAAAACCTTAGAATTAGAGGGAAGACTTTTAATACCGTATACCTCAGTTGTAGTCCAGATGTCACTGATTCCATTCAGTATTGGATTTGCATCTGCAACTTCAAGTCCATTTATTAATCCCCGGGTGCCTTCCTTTCCACTGGCTCCATGATGATTTACCCAGTTTTCTCCCAGAATATGCTTCCCAAAGCCACCTTCCCAGTCAATTTCTTTACTTTTAAATCCATATTTCGCATATTGATTATTAGGATTTCGGCTATAATAAAATGCATGTGTAGCTGTTCGCAAACCAATTACGGGCTTCCCTGCAACAAAATACTTGTGAATGTGCTGCATTTGATCATCCGGCAACTCCCTGAACCGGGTCGCAATGATCATCAGGTCAGCTTTCGCTAAAAATTGAAGCCCCGGAATATTCTGATGATAATCTGGATCTATGAATTGTGTTTCAGGATTAATTGCGAATAGTACAGTAGTGTTAAACCCATGGCGCTCAGCTAATATTTTAGCCAGCATTGGAAGTGACTCTTCCGAACGGTAAGCTTCATCCCCGCCAACAAAAACTATATATTTCCCGTTAGATTGACCGGCAGGAGGAGAAAAATGAATCCAAGGGCCTTCCTTTTGAGCGTAGGCGTTTTGTATGGAAAGAATTAATATACCTATTAAAGTATACTTTGTCAGAATTGAATTACTATTAAAAATTGTGTTCATGCTGAGTTGTGTTAGGTGAGATATGAGATGTGAGATGTGAGATATGAGATATGAGAAACTAACTGTCCAATTATAATTAATGTCCTTAGTCATTGTTCCTTGTTCCTTGTTCAAAACTGCTGAATACGAACCAAACCCGGATTCAATCTTGATTCCTGGCTCTTGATTCTTGATTCAATTATTTACCAAGTCTAAATGCCACTACATAATCTCCCTTAGCCGCTCCTAATCTTGCCCCTCCACAAGATATAACAACATATTGTATACCATTAACCATATAGGTGCTTGGAGTTGCATAACCTGCAGTTGGAAGATCAGCTTCCCATAGCAATTTTCCGTTTAGTTTATCAAATACCCTAAACTTAGCATCCTTGCTTGCTGCAATAAAGATCAAACCACTTGCCGTAACTATTGGGCCACCATAATTTTCAGTACCCGTTGAAGGAAGTCCCTGATCTTTATACTTTTTAACATCTCCCAATGGCACCTTCCACTTATGCAAGCCGGTATTCAGGTCGACGGCAGTCAGGATTCCCCATGGCGGTTTTATTCCCGGATCCCCGTTGCTATCTAAAAATTTGCTGTAGCCTTTCAGATCCCATGGTTCAACTACTCCGAACACATCCTTTGCCGATGCAAGCTTATCTTTCTCACTCTCTTCATCAAATAAATAGTTTAAGATAGCTTTCCTGTCCTCATCCAAAATTTGTGGAAACCCTGGCATCCTGCCTTTGCCACTGGATATAATTTCCTGAACAGTCACTTTTTTTGTTGTTTTTTTAAGAGTACTCAAAGAAGGGAAACCGCTGAGTGGATTACCCAATCTATCTACACCATGACAAGAACTGCAATTTCTAACGTATAGTGATTGTCCCTTACTCATATTTGCAAGACCTGCATTTGATTTAATCGTCACTATCCATGGAACTTCATTCGAATTGACATATAAAATCCCTTCCTTATCTGCGGCTGCACCACCCCACTCAACACCACCGTTCAAACCCGGAACAACTAGTGTTGGTTTATCGCTAAAAGGCTGAAACATGCCCTTCACGGTTCCGCGGAATACCTTCAGCAAAGAATCGTAATCGGGTGAAGCTTTATTCAGGTCAGATTCAGTTATTAAATTCCTTGAGACTGGAGCCGGCATGGTTGGAAGCGGCTGTGTAGGCCAGGCCTCCTCTTCTGCAATCGGCGATTTTGGAACCACCATATCCTTGATCGGGAAAATAGGCTTCCCTGTTTCCCGATCAAACACAAAAACATGCCCAGATTTTGTGAACTGAGCTACTACGTCAATACTTTTGTCGTTTCGTTTGATGGTGATCAAATTCGGTGGTGAAGGAAGATCTCGGTCCCAGATATCATGTCTTACAAACTGG
The DNA here is from genome assembly GCA_945901155.1 of Pedobacter schmidteae. GTDB lineage: Bacteria > Bacteroidota > Bacteroidia > Sphingobacteriales > Sphingobacteriaceae > Daejeonella > Daejeonella schmidteae_B. Next base: position 9,551 of record CAMDKO010000050.1, on the reverse strand, counting down.
TAGTGCCATATTCTCTTGCCTGTATTAACATCCAAAGCAAGTAGCGTATTTGCAAATAAATTTGAACCCTTTCTGCTTCCGCCAAAAAAATCGGGAGATGCAGATCCTGTGGGGGCATAAATTATTCCTCTCTTTTTATCTAAAGCCATCCCCGTCCAGCTGTTCGCCGCACCCACAATTCCTTTCTCATGCACATCCAAAGGCCAAGTATCATATCCAAATTCACCCGGCAGAGGAATGGTGTGAAAGACCCAGGCTATCTTCCCGGTCCTGACATTGAAGGCCTGAATAAAACCAGGTGCAGATCCGGCGCCTTCCAACATTACCGTAGGCATAATGAGTAAATCCTTGAATATGGTACCCGGTGTTCTCGACATCAGATACTTCTTTTCCAGAGATTCAGGTTTTCCTAAGCCAGATTTTAGGCTAACCCGGCCATTGTTGCCAAATTCTTTAATAGGTTTCCCATTTCTAGCATCAAGAGCGTATAACCATTGATCATAAGTACACATGATACGTTTATCATCGCCATCCTCCCAATACGTTACACCTCGGTTGGTTAAAAATCTTTGTATAGTATCCGGACTAAACCGCCATTTTTCTTTGCCGGTTTCAGCATTCAAAGCAAAAGCCTTACCAGCAGCAGAGATTCCATATAGAATACCCTTAATAATGATGGGATTACATTGAAAAAGTCCGGAATCTAGTGTATTGTACTGCCATGCAAGCTCAAGTCTGCTAACATTTGATCTGTTGATCTGATCAAGCGAAGAATAATGATTCATTTCTGGTCCTCCGAGATATGCAGGCCAGTCTTCTTTATTATCATTCAAATCAGTAAATGAATATGTACCAACTATTAGCAATAAAGGAAGGCAGAGAAAAAGGAGTGATTTTTTCAATTCTACTAATTCAAAATTATTAAAATATGTATTAATGCTAATTCAAAAATATCATACATAAACAAAACAACATGATACTTCCATTTACATTAGTAATACTTTTTTTTGGAATTGACTTGAATGAAGTTTTACTTTATCAGTTCTGAGGAGGGAATATCAGGAGAAGGATCAACCCATCAAAAGAATAGGAAATTATTCCGCAAGTGGTTTACATTCAGCTCTTACACCTGCCTTTTAAAATTATCTTGTTACACTATTTAATAGTTGATCTTTCTGTCACGCGCAATAATTTTCCAGCTACCTGAAGCTTTACCATTTTCAATAATTGTTGCGTGATCGTATAAAGCAACCGTTGGGCAAATATGTATAGGAAGGGCAAAGAACGCATCCCCAATTTTATAATTATGTCCCTTACCTACTTCAATGATCATGTGCTCCTCATTTTGTCCGATTGGTTTCAGATCTGGAGCATTTAGAAAGTAGGCACGTTTTAGAAGCTCATTTTCAGAGGCTATAGATTTATGCCCGAGGTCAATACAGATCTTACTTTCATCGGGCAATGAAATAACCCGCGAAAGCACCAGAGCAGCATATAGAAAGTCCTGTTCAGGCAGCGCATCATGATAACCCTTATCCCAGAAAATAAACGTTCCAGGGCTGCATTCCACATTTCTTCTGCTAGAATGAATTGCAAAAGTTGGAGAACCACCAGCAATCAGAAGCGGAAAATCATGCCCTTCCTGCTCAATTCGATCACGTAATTGTTCGGCTTCTTTAAAATCGCGGTCACAATGAGCAGCTCTTTCTACTACATCCATATCCCTATTATGGCCATCATAGGCATGAAAAGCCATAAACTGAAGAGATGGCAAATTCAGAATTTCTTTATAAAGATGATACGCTAGCTCAGGTTTGATACCGGTTCTGTTCATGCCAACATTCAGATCGATACAAACAGGCATTCTGAGTTCTTTATTGGAAGCATAAACAGATGAGCTCCTGAATAAATCGGAGATCATTTGTGCCGTTTGAACATTATCAACCAAACAAGAGTATTTTGTTTTAGGATAAGCTTCCATCACGTTCAAGAGGCGCAGAAATTTTGCCTTCAAAGGCTGATAGGCCAGTAAAACATCCTTTGCCTCACACATGCCCAGCATTTCGGCTTCAGCAATCGTTGCACACTTAAGTTTATTGATACCCTGACTGATGATCAGTTTTGAGGCTTCGATATTCTTTTGAGTTTTTACATGCGGACGTAGAAGGTTGACAGCGGAAACCGTCTTTTTCAACCGTTCAATATTCTCCGATACCCGTTCCGGATAAACAATCAATGCAGGAGAATCTACCTCATCAATGTTCTGAAACTGAAACCAGTTATCATGATTTGTCATGTTATCAAGAATAATTAAGTTTAAATTTCATTGTCATGCCCAGGCTTTCCTTAAAAACCTTAACCAGTTTTTATAAAAAATATGTTCAATATCTGCACTTGAATAACCACGTCTACTCAGGATGCCTTTAAGATTCTGAAGATCAGCGATGTCTTCTAGATCATAAGGAGATTGTTCCTTACCATAGGCGCCATCTAAATCACTACCAATAGCAATATGATTGATGTTACCAGCAATCTGACATATATGATCATAATGATCAACCACTTTCTCTAGGTTAATTCCTCTTTCTTTAGGATCATCCACACCGCGCACCCAATTGTCGGTCAGCATCCAGGTATCGAAAACTCCGCCAATTACTGCATCTCTTTCAACCAGGACTTTGATCTGATCATTGGTTAGCTGTCTTTGATGATCTACCAGTGCACGACAATTATGATGACTTGCCCAAACAGGTCCTTTGAAAATTGATAATGCTTCTTCGAAACCTTTATCCGTTAAATGAGTTACATCCAGGATCATGTTCAAATTATCCATTTCCTTTACCAGCTCTTTACCTTGTGCGGTTAGCCCATCGGTCATGCCTGTACCCGCCGCATATCTGCCGGGGCCATAATGTGCCGGACCACAGGCCCGCAAGCCATAGGCATAGGCTTTTTCCAGATAGGAAATATTGACAAAGGAATCTGCACCTTCTAGACTTAAAATATAACCAACTGGTTTAGTATGATCTGGGAGTGATTTATCAAACCAAAGGGCCAGATGCTTTTCCATCTGTTCCAGATTGGTGATCTGCACCATCTCACCCTGATCTTCCATGCTGCGGTACCAAGCTAGCTGAGCCTGAGAAATACCCCAAGCAATTTCTGGAGAGTTCCATCCAGGCAAGGCGCTTCCCGGTTCCACATAGCGTGCAATCTGGGTTGCTACCACTAGCCCGATATTACCCTTTCTGAGTTCAGGAAGCGCGACCACACCTTTTGCCCGATCAAGCTTGTCGGTCATTCCTTCTTCGCGGCTGCGGATCTGGTAGACCGTTTTTTTTAAGTCACGGTTCCACTCAATAGCATTCATTGCCAGATCAAGGTGGCAGTCAAAAATAAATACAGATTCTTCAGTCATTTTTTAAGGTTAACCTAATTATTTACCACCATTTCGAAATGCGATTGCATCGATCTCCACTTTTATACCATGACCTAAACCAGATTGAACGGTGGTACGGGCAGGCTTAACCTTGGTAAAATAGGATGCATAAACAGCGTTATAACGATCAAAATCTTTGATATCACTTAAATGAACTGTACATTTTACAATATCATCCAATGTGAATCCTGCCGCTTCGCAAATGCGTTTTACATTATGGATAGTTAAATGCGTTTCCTCTTCAATTGTTCCTAAAACGAAAGAACTTGTTGTAAAATCAACGGCAGCCTGTCCGCTCACAAATAACCAGTCGCCTGCTACCATTACCCCTGAAGAATATGCACCTGTACTGAATGTTTTATCTGCTTTATCCGGATGTTGTATTTCTGTCTTTTCCATTTTTTATTTTTTATTTTTTTATGATTAATTACTAGTTATTAATTAAATTTTAAGGTTCCGAAAAATTCCGGCCGGTGAAAGTCGGGTTGTTCAGTATTGATCGTGTTCCAGGCTAAAAAATGTGGTTCAGGTAGATCATCTCCACATTTATAAAAATTAGCCCGGCATTGTTTACCTTTCATAGAGCTGAGCTTATGGTATTGAAAAGCTGCAAAAGGTATTGCAAGGGTAAGCTCCCATCCAATGTTTGCAGCCTTATTTTTTGCCGGTTTAATTGAGCTTTGAAACTCAATCGATTTGATAAGATCTGCAGAGGTCATTGTACGGTTGGCACGTTCCTTGCCATAACTTAGAAGACAGGTTCCGGCACAATTAAACTCGAAGTTATAATACTCGGGTTCATCCCCAAAAGAGACAAAAAACTCCACACAACTATCCTTATAAACCGGTTGATTAGGCTCAGAATAGATCGCTCTGACATACTTTTCTTCGACAAAAAACTTGAGGAAGACATTGCTGTTAGAATAAGCCATAGCAAAGGCTGCCTCAGGTTTATAAGGAAATGCATCCCAAGGAGCGTTATCAATGATCTCTTGACGAACATGATCAAGTTTTCTTGAAATCTCGCCAATCGCGGTGGTATCTTCTACATCAAGATATGGAACAGAAAGGTGTTTCATTTTTTAGCTTTTCTCACCTTCATCTTCCTTCTTTTTCGCCAGTTTTTGTTTGACGATATCAAAAGGATATTTCATTGCCAGTTTCCTTATTTCATAATTGAAATCGGCAAAAGTTTCTTCCCAAAGTTTTGTTTCTTCAGGAGTATATTTGTAAAAACCATGACCATTAGCAACTCCCTTTCCTCCAGCTTTCACGATATCATCGATCAGCTTTGGCATCCCAGTATCATTACAAAGTGTTGGATTTAGGTCTTTCATAACATTATGGTATGCAGGTACTCCGGTAAGGTCCATCCAACCAAAAACTCCTACGAGTGTCATCCAGTATCCAGTATTATTACGGCAAGCTCTATCTACATCCTCAACGGTTGCATACCCGTTTTCAACTAGATAAAAAGCTTCACGGTACATGGCATACATCAAGCGATTACCAATAAACCCACGGATATCTTTTCTGACCAGAGTTGCTTCTTTATTCCAATAATTTGAAAGTTCATACAGGTATTCGCCCTTTTCAATATCACTCTCATCGCCACAAATCACTTCAAGGAAACGGGTGGTATGAGAAGGCTCTGCCCAATGTAAACCGAAGAAACGGTCGGGGTGCTTGGTCATCTTTTGAAGAATACTGATTGGAATTGCAGAGGTATTACTGGTCATCAAAGCATCAGGAGCAATTTCAGCTTCGATCTTTCCATAAACCACCTTTTTAATCTCTTCGCTCTCAAGTGTACATTCTATGACCAGTTTACAGGGCTTAAGCTGGGAGTAATCTTCTGTAATGATCAGATTCTTAAAATAAAACTCTGGATCTTCTGTAACCATACCCTCCTCTTTTGCTTTCACAAAATGCTTGCGGATACGCGATTCTGCGGTAGTCATATCGATACTGATTGGAGCAATGGCTACCACAGGGTGCCCGGCCATCAACAGGCAAGTTGTGATGCTACAGCCCATGAGGCCCAGGCCCACAACACCTACCGGAATTTCATTTGTTTTAATTGACATCTTAGTACAAAAATTTAAAAAATCATTTATTATTGGTCCCTGATTAAATCAAAGAAACCACCTGCCCAGTCTTTACTGACTCATCACAAGCAAAAGCAATTCGCAGACTATTTACAGCATCATCTCCATGTGCGGTAAGGTCAAGATTTTCTACAATAGACTTCAGGAAATAACGCTGCTCACGGTTACAAAGCTCCTGATGATCGGGCTCATCCTCCAGGTTGATCAGGATATCTTTTTTGGCAAATTTTTCATCTTTATCTAGATCGGCATGATGAAACAATATAGATTCTGTTTTGGAATGCGATTCGATCGAAGCAGATTTACCTGCACCACCTGCATCTTTAGCAACAATGGAAACTGATCCTTTCGGGCCAAATACATCCTTTACAAAATAGGCAGTTTCGCTGACCATTGGCCCCCAGCCTGCTTCATACCATCCCACAGAACCATCTTCAAAGCGGATCTGTAGCTGCCCATAATTATAGTTATCAGCAGGAATCTCATCGGTTAATCTTGCACCGATAGCATATACCTGTGTTGGCTTAGAACGTGTCATTTGACACATTACATCAATATAATGAACGCCGCAATCCACTATTGGGCTCAGAGAGCTCATGAGGTTACGGTGGAGGGTCCACATAGCTCCATCACTTTGCTGATTCAGGTTCATTCTCATGACCAAAGGTTTACCTAACTGCCCAGTGAGTTCAATGAACTTCTCCCATGATGGATGATGGCGCAAAATGTATCCAACGACTAATTTTTTATTTGCTTTTTTTGAAGCCGCAACTACACGTTCAGCACCTTCAACTGAATCGGCCACTGGCTTTTCGATGAATACATGACAGCCTGCTTCAAATGCCTGAACGGCAAAGCGTTCATGTGTATCCGGATAAGTAGAGATACAAACCGCATCAGGCTTTGTAGCTGCCATTGCTGAATCCATATCATCAAATAATGGGTAATTAGCTTCCATTCGGGCATTCAATACTTCCTTAGATTTACCTCTAGACACCAGACCTACAATTTCAAATCCAGGAGTGTTATGATAAGCGATGGCGTGAGATGCGCCCATGTTTCCGCAACCTATTACCAGGACGCGTACGGGGTTTAATTGATTTGACATATTAGATATTGTTCAATATTTAGTTTATAGATTCTATTATCTCAGTGTTCAACTATTATTAACCACATAGAGACATAGGTTTTATTTTTTAAGTGCTAACCCTATTCTATGTTTCTATGTGGTTACAGTTTTTTTACAAATTACCTTTCTTCAGTTCTTTTACCGCATAATCGCAAGCTCTTGCTGTGAATGCCATATACGTTAAGGATGGGTTCTGGCAGGCGTTTGAAGTCATGAATGCCCCATCGGTAACAAACACATTCTTCACATCATGCATTTGATTCCATTTATTCAGAACTGACGTTTTAGGGTCATGTCCCATTCGGGCTGTACCCATTTCATGGATTGCCATTCCAGGGATAGCTGGTCTGTCGAACGACTGAACGTCTTTCATTCCGGCAGCCTCCAGAATTTCGGCTGCATCGTTTCTCATATCAATGCGCATTTTCCGTTCGTTCTCACCAAACTCACAATCAACTGCAAGCAATGGAAGTCCCCATTTATCCTTCTTTGTTCTATCAAGGAAAGCATGGTTTTTAAATTCCGGCAAATGTTCACCGAAAGATCCCAGTCCCATAGTCCATGGTCCCGGTTCTGTCATTTCCTCATTGAAGTCCTGTCCAAAACCCATTTCAGGAATAGCTCTTTGCCATCCTGTACGGCTTGCACTGCCTCCGTAATGGAAACCACGTAAATAATCGCGCTCTGGCTTATCGCCCAGGTTGCGATAACGCGGAATATAAATACCGATTGGACGCCGTCCATAATAATATTTATCATCAAAGCCTTCTGCCCTTCCGGAAGCACCGATCTGAAAGTGATGATCCATCAGGTTATGTCCCAAATGCCCGCTGCTATTACCCAAACCATCAGGGAAAGTATCTGAAGTGGAATTCAAAAGGATTTGAGTCGTACCCAAAGTTGAGGCATTCATAAAAATTATTTTTGCAGAATATTCTATATGCTCATTGGTCTCTGAATCAATCACCATCACTCCTTTTGCTTTTCTGGTTTCTTTATCGTAAAGCACCTCACCAACGATAGAAAAAGGCCGAAGTGTCAGGTTTCCGGTAGCCATCGCTGCAGGTAAGGTTGCTGATTGGGTGCTGAAATAAGCTCCGAAAGGACATCCTCTGTTGCACAGATTTCTGTTCAAGCAGGTACCTCTTCCATTATGTGGAACGGTTAGATTGGCCATTCGATATACGGTCATCATCCGCTCTCTGTTATAATGTTTTTCGATTCGTTCTTTCACTGCCTTTTCAACACAGTTCATCTCAAATGGAGGAAGAAATATACCATCAGGTAATTGTGCAAGCCCCTCGTTTTGTCCGCTAATACCGGCAAAGCGCTCTACATAATCATACCATGGTGAAATATCCTTGTAACGAACTGGCCAGTCAACACCATAGCCATCCTTAGCATTAGCCGAAAAATCCATCTCACTTAAACGCAGACAACCACGTCCCCAGGTAATGGATCTGCCACCAACATGATAGCCGCGATACCAGTCAAAACGCTTTACTTCAGTATACGGACAATCTACATCATCTACCCAAAATTTAGCATTAAACTCGCTGTATTGACCAGCACGGGTTTGTACAAGATGCCTGTTACGCTCTTCAGGAGTAATTCTTCCCCTATGTTTGAATTCCCATGGCTTCATCAGAGCTGTATCATAATCTTTTACATGCTCCACATTACGGCCACGCTCTAACATCAAAACTTTTAACCCCTTTTCTGTCAATTCCTTTGCAGCCCAACCACCACTGATACCTGATCCAACTACAATGGCATCATAGGTATTCTGCTTCTCTGCTTTTATATTAATATTCATCTTTATTAGTCAATATTCTATAAATAATTAGGTTGCCCATGCTTTTTGTCCGGGTTGCAAAGGAATACAGGCCTCATATCTGCCCGGAATATGGACATAACGTAAAGCTTGTGTAGCCCCAATTTCGGAGGTATAATAACCCAGACAAGTGAGTTCGTACATAAGCTGGAAAAAGTGTGAGGGTGTGGATCCAGCTTTAATTTGCGACTGAGCTTCAGCTTTAAATATCTTAAAAATCTCTTCCCGCTCTTTAAGAGTTAATGCAATGAATGATTTGTCATATTTGCTTTTTGAGACTTCATCCACTTTCATTAATCCATCTGCAAAATGCTTTTGAATATCAGTAGTATAACAATCCTGCATCATCATCACGATGAATGGACCCATTCCAGCTGCTTTAGCTCCTGGAACATCCTTTGTATCCGGAATGATCGTATCGGCAATTTCTGCCACCAAATCTTCCTGTGCATTGAGTGATTTCGCATCAAAGCTTAATCCAATTACAGGCATAACTCCTTCGGCAAAGGCACCAAGACTATTGAAGGTAATTGCGCCGCCTAATAAAAATGCAGCTCTCCTGACTGCGTCTCTTCTATTCATCAATTCTTTAGTATAAAAACATTTTAAAACAAATTGCACTTGAAAGGGTAAAAAAGCCCTTATCAGCAGCAAGATTTACAAAAGCTTAATTTAGATAGATTTTTTAGAAAAATAGTATGTTTAAGTATGAATTTTGAATATAAAAATCTTGATGATAATACCCTGCTTTCGCTTTAAAAAATCTTCTTTAAAAATCAAATGCGACACACGAAATTTTCAATGTGCTTGGTGTTACCAAGCATGTATCATTTCATTCCGCTGATAGCCGCGGGGGCCTTACCTTTTTCTGTAGCAAAAAAGTACCAAAACTGCCACCGCTACGCCTGCTGCTATGAAAGGTTCTGCGAGGGCTAGGTCTGTAATTGCCGCACTTGTTCCCGATAGCTATCGGGACGGAAGAACGGTTATTAAAGGTCTGTGTCCGTAGGACTCCTTTGGAGCAAGCGTGGCGGATAAAAA
>CAMDKO010000049.1 GCA_945901155.1 Pedobacter schmidteae | reverse complement strand
TTTTGATTCTTTTGCTGATTTTTCCTGAATCGATCAATCAGCTCCAATTAAATTAATTTGGATGCCAGTTCCTGAATTCTTTTTTATAAATTAAAACTTTAAAGCATTCAGATTTTATGAAAAAGCCTCTCTTTATTTTTGCGTTCCTATTGGGCATGAGCCTGATGTTTTTAAGTTTTAAAGGATATTTTTCGGGCGATAAAGACTGGCCAGAATACCTGGGAGGGGCAGATAGGAATCATTATTCAAACCTTTCACAAATAAACATTTCTAATGTAAGCACTCTTGAGCCGGTATGGGAATTTCATACTGGAGATTCAGGTCAGGTTCAATGTAATCCCATCATAGTTGGAAACAGGTTGTTTGCATTAACAGCATCCAATCATCTTTTTGCACTCGATGCCGCAACTGGTAAAGAAATCTGGCGTTTTGCTCCAGAGCAAAAAAGTGCCGCAAATGTAAATAGGGGAGTTGCCTATTATGAAAAAGGTAAAGACAAAAGAATTCTTTACACGTATTTAACCTGGCTTTATGCCATCAATCCATTAACTGGCAAGCCAATAACTTCTTTTGGCGAAGGTGGTAGAGTTAGTTTGAAAAGCGGACTAGGAAAAGATGCTGAATTAAAATTTGTTTCCTCAACTACTCCCGGCACTATTTATGGTGACCTGATTGTCATGCCCTTGCGTTTAGACGAAGGTGCGGGTGCAGCATCGGGATATATTCAGGCATTTAATATTCAAACCGGAAAAATAGCATGGGTTTTTAAAACCATTCCTCATCCTGGTGAAAGGGGATATGATACCTGGCCGGTTGATGCATATAAAAATTCGGCTATCGGAGCAGCCAACAATTGGACGGGTATGTCGGTTGATCGTAAACGCGGAATCATTTATGTTCCAACAGGATCAGCTGCTTTTGATTTTTACGGGGGTAATCGGAAAGGGTCAAATTTATTCGCTAATTCTTTGATTGCTTTAAATGCAAAGACAGGGGAGTATATCTGGCATTTTCAAACTGTTCATCATGATATCTGGGATCGTGACTTGCCAGCTCCGCCAAACCTGATCACCATTAAGAGGGATGGCAAAAGTATTGATGCCGTAGCTCAGGTTACCAAGTCAGGCTATGTTTTTGTATTTGATCGCGAAAATGGAATACCTTTGTTTCCAATTGATGAAATACCTTTCCCACAATCTACTCTGCCTGGCGAAGAAACTTGGCCTACTCAGCCGATACCACGTTTGCCAAAACCATTCGCTAGAAATTCGATAACAGAAAATGATATCACCCATTTTTCTTCTAAAAGAGATTCCTTGCTTACCATTTATAGGAACGCCAATAAAGGACCATTTCATCCGCTCGACTTTAAAGAATCCATTATTTTTCCTGGCCCTGATGGGGCAGCAGAATGGGGTGGGCCGGCAGTTGATAAGGAAGGTATAATGTATGTTAATTCAAATGAGATGGCTTGGCTATTCAGTCTGAGTAAAAAAGATAAGGTCTCAAATGTTGCAAGTACCGGAAAGTCATTATATCTGAATAATTGCCAAACCTGTCACAAAGCTGATTTTTCAGGAAATCCACAAAGTGGGTACCCTGCATTAGTGGGAGTCCGCGAACGTCTTGGCCGTACAGTAGTTAGCAATCTGATTAAAAATGGAAAGGGAATGATGCCGGGCTTCAGCCAGATTTCGGATCCGGAAAAGCAGGCCATTATATCCTATATTTTTGGTGAAGAAAAAGAGGAAGTACTTTCTGTAGCAAAAGATAAATATCCAGATGTGCCCTACCGGTTTAATGGGTATAATAAATTTCTGGATGAAAAGGGCTATCCTGCAATTACCCCACCTTGGGGAACTCTTACTGCTATTAATCTGAATACAGGTCAGCACCTTTGGCAGATTCCATTGGGTGAGATAAAAGAATTCACTAAAAAAGGTATTCCAGTAACTGGAACAGAAAATTATGGTGGACCTCTGGTTACAGCTGGCGGACTGCTATTCATTGCTGCAACTAAGGATAATACCTTCCGCGCTATTGATAAGAAAACCGGTAAAATAGTTTGGGAGTATCCTTTACCAGCATCAGGTTTTGCCACCCCTTCAACATATCAATTGAATGGTAAGCAATATATTGTTATAGCCTGTGGTGGAACTAAGCTTGGAATGTCAAAAGGAGATAGTTACGTGGCTTTTGCACTTGGAAATTCATTAAAATAAAGATCAGCTAATAGCGCATTATTTAGAATTGAAAAAGCATCATTTAAATTCTTTATAATTCATCGACTGATCAGGAACCATACAACTTTCTTTTGAGATAGTAATAGTTTAAGCATTCTGTATTTTTTTTTCGAACTCAGCTCTACTAGTTTAAAATCTTCATTGATTTTACACTCATATTTAGTATTTTGCTTAACATAAATTCAATTAAATGACCATGAAAAAGATAGTTTTTACTTTTGTATTTCTTAGTGCTTTAGCGTTCTCTACATTTGCACAAATTCCTCCAATGACTCTCTCCACAACAGCATTTGCTGATGGAACGATCATACCCATCAAATATAGTCAGGCAGCACCAGGAGCAGCTCCTGGAGAAGGAACTTCTCCTGCTTTAACTTGGACTAATGTTCCGGTTGGTACTCAGAGTTTATTACTTCATATGCATGACCTAGATTTTGTACGTAATAAAACCACAGATGATCAGGTGCATTGGTTGGTATGGAATATTCCTTCAAATACAACAGGCCTTCCTGAAGGACTACCAAGAGGAGCGAGTTTGCCTGATGGGAGCAACCAGATTAGTGTAACCGGTCCGGTTTACCGTGGTCCAGGAGCCGCTGCAACTGGCCCACTGCATCATTATATGTTTGAGATCATCGCATTGGACATTAAATTGGATTTTCCGGCAGTGAATAATGATCCATTTGAAACCAGAGCCAAAGTGATGCAGACTATACAAGGGCATATTCTTGGAAAAGGTGTTTATGGGGGTTTGTTCAAAAGACCACAATAAAAATTCGTTGTACTGATTTAATTAAATTTCAATGTGCTTGGTGTTACCCACCAAGCATTTTATAATTTCATTCCGCTCATAGCCGCGGGGGCTTAGTTCTTTTTCTGTAGCCCGCCCGGATGAATCCGTTCGGACGGGCAAAAAAGAACCAATGCCGAGGCGGTACGACGAGACCATGAGCGCCTTTAAAAAACAATAAAAACAGCGAATAATCCCACCGCTGCGCCTGCTGCTATGAAAGGTTCTGCGAAGGCTAGGACGGTAATTGCCGCACACTCCCGATAGCTATCGGGACAATGCGGAACAACGGATATTAAAGGTCTGTGTCCGTAGGACTCCTTTGGAGCGAGCGTGGCGGATAAAATAATTGAATTAACATCACTAGCGCACGCGTTCCGCATATGCTACTCCCAACAAGATATTCCATAATACCCAATTTTATCCAAAACCTAATCATTAAAAATCTCTTTTAAATAAAACAACCTGAATTAGTATTATTGTAATATGATCCTTCATACCAAATTGGTTTTGAGGACATTTTTTATGGTTTTATCGAATTTATTTATAAAATTGAATCCAAATCCTCTAAAAATTAGGTAATTATGACCAAAAACAAATATTTTTTCCCTTTTATCATGATTACCTCCCTCTTTTTTATGTGGGGTTTCGTTCATAATTTGGATCCTATTTTGATCCCTCATCTCAAAAGATCCTTCAGCTTAAATAACTTACAGTCTTCTCTGGTTGATTCTTCTGTATTCATAGCTTATCTGCTTATGGCTATCCCTGCGGGTATTCTAGTAAAGAATTATGGATATAAATCAGGAATTATTACTGGTTTATTGTTGTTTGCAGTAGGTTCATTTTTATTTATTCCAGCAGCTGATACCGGTCAATACCTATTCTTTTTAGGTGCTTTGTTTATCATTGCCTGTGGACTCACCATTCTGGAGACCGTGGCCAATCCCTATGTATCACTTCTTGGTGATCCAGAAACGGCAACCAGACGTTTAAATTTTGCTCAATCATTCAACGGTTTAGCAGCTTCTATGGCTCCAATCATTGGTGCCAGATTAATTCTGACAAAAGGATCAAGTGATGAAGAGCTGAACGCTATGACTGAAAGTGCCCGACAACTATCGCTCGCAGCAGAAGCCTCTAGTGTGAAAACTCCTTACCTGATTTTGGGAGGTATTATTCTGGCTATTGCACTTATATTTTATTTGATTCGTCTCCCAGAAATTAAGCAGGATGATGAACAAGGAGAGAGCAAAAATGTATTTCATGCCCTGCGTCACAAGCATCTGAGCTGGGCTGTAGCTGCTCAGTTCTTTTATGTAGGAGCTCAGGTCTGTATCTTCAGTTTCTTTATTTTATATGCGGTAGAGGTTGCAGAGATTGATAAAGTAGTTGCAGCAGATTATTTGGGATGGGGATGCGGATTAGCCTTCATGCTTGGCAGGTTTATCGGCGTGTTCTTCATGAGATTTATGGCATCCGAACGCCTTTTGGCAATATATTCGGTTCTGTGTATCTTGTTATGCCTTCCAGCAATCTTTATGCAAGGATATATCGCCATATATTCAGTAATTGGTATTGCTTTTTTTATGTCGATTATGTTTCCAACTATCTTTTCGCTTGGAATTAAAGGTCTTGGTAGAGATACCGAATACGGCAGTAGTTTAATAGTGATGGCTATTGTTGGTGGTGCTGTTTTACCCTTGATCTTCGGTTATATTGCAGATCAAACCGGTAGTCTTCAATTTGGCCATCTGGTAAGTTTGTTCTGCTTTGTGATAGTCCTCATATTTGCTATAAAAGGTCATAAAATAGTTAAAAACGAAATTTAAATGGATAGATACTGTCTAACCTTAGACCTGAAGGATGATCCTACACTAATCGTAGAATATGAAGCATGGCATCAGAAAGTTTGGCCAGAGATTATAAATAGTATCCGTAGCTCAGGAATTGAAAACATGCAAATCTATCGCTTCGCCAACAGGCTTTTTATGATCATGGAGGTCAATAAAAAGTTTAGTTTTGAGAAAAAAGGAATAGATGATGCCGGAAATGCAAAGGTTCAGGAATGGGAAGAGCTGATGTGGAATTATCAGCAGGCTATTCCCGGTGTAAAAGCAGGTGAGAAATGGGTGCTAATGAATAAAATATTTGAATTATAAATTACAATGAATACGAATTTCGAAAAGGTTAATAAGCATCGGTTCTTACAGATCCATCCATTGGATAATGTACTGGTCGCTTTACAGGATATGAACTTAGGAGAGGAAATCCTGTTTGACGGTAAGATATTTAGGTTGAGCACAGACGTGTCTGCAAAGCATAAATTTGCATTGATTTCAATCAAAGAAGAAGATGAAATCTACATGTATGGAGTATTGGTTGGCCGCGCCAGTAAGCCTATTGCACTGGGCGAATCAATCACGACTCAAAATATGTACCATGCCTCCAGCGATTTCGTACTGGGCAAGCGAAAATTGAATTGGCTGAAGCCGGATGTATCTGATTTTAAAGGCAAAACCTTTAATGGCTTTCATCGTGCAGATGGTTCAGTAGGGACTTCAAATTACTGGCTGGTTATTCCATTGGTATTTTGTGAAAATCGCAATGTGAATGTTCTGAAAGAGGCATTGGATGAAAAATTGGGCTATAAAAAGGCTAAAAGCTATGAAAATGAGGTCGAAAGCCTTATTTCATTGTATAAAACCGGTAAATCTACAGAAGAAATTCTAAATGCCGATCTGCAATCCACACCTGAAGGAGCAGTAAAGACCAGATTATTCCCAAATATCGATGGAATTAAATTTCTTACCCATGATATGGGATGCGGTGGAACCAAGCAGGATTCTGATACGCTATGCGGACTAATTGCCGGCTATATTACCCATCCCAATGTAGCAGGGGCTACTATTTTGAGTCTGGGTTGCCAGCATTCGCAGATCAGCACATTGCAAAATGAGATTAGCAAGCGAGATAGTTCATTTAGTAAACCGCTTGCAATTCTAGAACAACAAGATTTGGGGACCGAAACAAACCTGATGCAAGAAGCGCTGAAACGTACTTTCGCCGGTTTGGTTGAGGCGAATAAGACAGTCCGCAGGCCAGCACTGCTTTCAAAGTTATGCATAGGTCTTGAATGTGGTGGCTCTGATGGTTTTTCAGGGATATCGGCCAATCCGGCACTGGGTTATCTCTCCGATATTCTTGTTTCCCTTGGCGGATCAGTTGTATTATCTGAATTCCCAGAATTATGCGGGGTGGAGCAGGAGTTAAGCGACCGTTGTGTGGATGAGGATACAGCCAATCGTTTTATGCATTTAATGCGGACATATAACGCAAGGGCCGAAGCCGATGGTTCAGGTTTTTATGCCAATCCTTCACCTGGAAATATCCGAGACGGATTGATTACAGATGCCATGAAATCAGCTGGAGCGGCTAAAAAAGGAGGTTCTTCTCCGGTCACAGCTGTTCTTGATTATCCAGAGAAAGTCACAAAAATGGGCTTGAACCTGCTTTGTACTCCGGGCAGTGATGTGGAAAGCACCACTGCAGAAGTAGCTTCGGGTACAAATATTGTTTTATTCACTACTGGACTGGGTACTCCTACAGGAAATCCGGTCGCACCCGTAATCAAGCTGAGTACCAACACAAAAACATTTTTTAAAATGCCTGATATTATCGATATTAACTGCGGAACGATAATCGATGGTTCAGAAACAATACAAGAGAACGCACATCGTATTTTAGACTATGTGATTAGTGTTGCAAATGGTGAAGTTCAACCCAAATCTGTTCAACTTGGACAGGATGATTTTATCCCATGGAAACGTGGTGTATCACTTTAATAATTTAAAAAAGATAAAAATATGTTTAGTTTAAAAGGAAAAACAGCCGTAATTACCGGTGGTGGAAGTGGTATCGGAAGAGGTATTGCTAAAGTATTTGCAGCTCAGGGTGCCGATGTTAAAATTCTGGAACTTAATCAGGATGCAGGCCTTGCCGTATGCAAAGAGATCATCGAAGCAGGTGGATCAGCATCTGTTCACGGATGCGATGTGTCAAAGCAGGCAGAGGTTGTTTCTTTATTCAATAGTATCGGAAAGGTCGATATTTTGGTTAATAATGCAGGTATTGCTCATGTGGGTAGGGCCGACACAACCTCAGAAGCAGACATGGATAGAATTTACAATGTGAATGTAAAGGGTGCCTACAACTGTCTTTTTGCCACTATCCCTTTGATGAAGAAAAATGGTGGTGGTGTTATCCTGAACCTGGCATCTATTGTTGCTATTGTCGGTGTAGCTGATCGCTTTGCTTATTCAATGAGTAAAGGTGCCATTTACGCAATGACCCTTTCTGTAGCGAAAGATTACTTGGCAGATAACATTCGTTGTAACAGCATATCTCCGGCAAGGGTTCATACCCCTTTTGTGGATGGATTCATTGCTAAAAATTATCCAGGTCAGGAGAAAGAAATGTTCGAGAAACTTTCTAAAACTCAGCCGGTTGGCAGAATGGCAACTCCAGACGATATTGCGGCTATTGCCTTGTACTTATGCGCAGATGAATCTAGCTTTGTAACCGGAAATGATTATCCGATTGACGGAGGCTTTATTAAATTGAATAGTTAATACATATTTAATTCAAATTAAGGGGTATTTGACCCTATTTATACGATTCTCAAACTAAAAAACATACAAATACAATGAAATTAATCAGGTGGGGAAAACCCGGACACGAAAAAACAGGAGTAATTATCAATGAGGTAAAATACGATACTTCAGCTTTTGGAGAAGATTACAATGAAGCCTTTTTTGAAAATAACGGGCTTACTCGTCTTGCGTCATTTTTAAAGAATAATGAAGGTAGGCTTCAGCCTGTTGGTGATCATGAGCGTTTAGGTTCACCGGTTGCACGACCTTCAAAAATTCTGTGTATCGGATTAAATTATGCCAAGCATGCCGCAGAAGCAAAAATGGCAATCCCGGCCGAGCCAATTCTTTTCATGAAATCTACCACCTCCTTATCAGGACCATTTGACCCAATCGTGATACCGAAAGACTCGGTAAAATCAGATTGGGAAGTTGAGTTGGCCTTTGTGATTGGTAAAAAAGCTAGTTATGTAACAGAAGCAGAGGCTTTAGATTATGTTGCTGGTTACGTACTTCATAACGATGTTTCGGAGCGTGAATGGCAACTTGAGCGTGGCGGAACCTGGGATAAAGGTAAAGGATGCGATACTTTTGCACCGCTTGGTCCCTTTTTGGCAACCTCTGATGAAATTGCTGATCCTCATAAATTGAGATTATGGCTAAAATTGAACGGTAAAATTTTACAAGACAGTAATACGGATGATTTGATCTTCAATGTTCCTTTCCTGATCTCTTATGTCAGTAAATTCATGACCCTATTACCTGGAGATGTAGTATCAACAGGTACTCCTGCAGGTGTGGGTATGGGCTTTAACCCCTCAATCTTCCTGAAATCAGGAGATGTGATTGAGTTGGGTATCGACGGACTAGGAGTTTCAAGACAGGAAGTAAAAGCCTATGGAGAAAGTTGATGCACATCAGCACTTCTGGAAATTTGACTCCCTAAGAGATAACTGGATCACAGAGGATATGGAAGCCATCAGGCATGATTTCCTACCTCATGATCTGAAACCCTTAATGGATGCCAATGGGCTGAACTCTTGCATCGCCGTTCAGGCTGATCAATCAGAAAATGAAACTGATTTCTTACTCAGCCTAGCATCAGAAAATGAATTTATTAAGGGAGTGGTGGGCTGGATAGATCTTTGCGCAGATACCATCCATAAACGACTTGAACATTACTCCCAATTCCCCAAACTTAAAGGATTTAGGCATATTCTGCAGGCAGAGCCAATCGAATTTATACTCAAGCCCGAATTTCAACGCGGTATAACTGCCCTTCAGGTGTACGGATTTACCTATGACATTCTCATTTACCCGCAGCACTTGCCTGTCATCCCAGACCTTATCCGAGGGGGTAATGAGCAGAAATTTATACTCGACCACCTCGCCAAACCCAATATCAAAAATGGCACTTCTACTACATGGGCTACAGATTTAAAAAAACTTGCCTCCCATAAAAACGTATTCTGTAAACTCTCAGGAATGGTAACTGAAGCAGACCACAAAACATGGAGGAAGGAAGATATTTATCCATATATGGACAAGGTGCTTGAGTTTTTCGGTCCCGAACGTCTGCTATTTGGCTCAGATTGGCCAGTATGCAGGCTGGCGGCAAGTTATGGCCAGGTTTGTGATCTCATGAATGCCTATCTAGAGAGATTAACAATTCATGAACAGGAATTGATCTGGGGCAAAAATGCCGCCCTGTTTTATAAATTATAATACATTTTTCCTACCATCATACCATAACCTAGTTCTTAAATGATAATTATTGTAAATTTAATTTATGGATCTACATCTAACTGATAAGGTAATAATTGTGACTGGCGGTGCCAAGGGCATAGGAGCAGGAATCGTGAAAATTTTAGCCGCAGAGGGAGCAATTCCTGTGGTGGTTGGCAGAAATGAAGAGGATAACCTAAAGCTGATCGCCGAAATTGAAGCAGGCGGTGGCCGTGGCTCTCAAATCGTTGCCGAACTTACTCAGCCAATGGAATGTGAGAATGTGATCAGGCAGACCATAAAAAAATGGGGTAGAATTGATGCTTTGGTCAATAATGCCGGGGTGAATGATAATGTTGGACTAGAAAGTGGTGATTATCAGCGATTTATTGATAGTTTACATAAAAATGTAGTGCATTATTACCTGATGGCTCATCATGCCTTGCCCGCGCTCAAGGCTTCAAAAGGATGCATCGTAAATATCAGTTCAAAAGTTGCCGAAACCGGACAGGGGGGAACTTCGGCCTATGCTGCTTCTAATGGCGCCCGCAATGCCCTAACTCGCGAATGGGCCGTTGAACTATTAAAAGAAGGGATCCGTGTCAATGCAGTAATTGTCGCAGAATGTTATACTCCACTTTACGAAAGCTGGGTAAAAACGCTTCCTAATCCAAAAGAAACCTTGCAGGAGATCATTAAAAAGATCCCCCTTGGAAAAAGAATGACTACCGCCAAAGAAATCGCAGATACCGTAGCTTTTCTCTTATCCGACTGCTCATCTCATACCACCGGACAATTGATGCATGTGGATGGGGGTTATACGCATTTGGATAGAGCGATAGGTTGAAAGCAGAAAGCAGAAAGCCAAAAGGGGAAAGCTGAAAGGGAAAAGCTGAAAGTAATAGGTTATAAGTATAAAGCTGAAAGCGAAATTTTGTTTATTATATATTTATACAGCCTAACCAACTTACTAATTAACCACCTAACCAACAGATAACAGACAACAGATAACAGACAACAGATAACAGACAACAGATAACAGACAACAGTCCTCATCCATTACTTAAAAAAACCAGCACTCGCCGTATCTCTCACCACACCATGATCATCCTGGTAAATAAAATAAGCTTCCAAACCTTTATGCTTTTTCAGGAAGTCAAATGATTTTTCAATGCCTAATCCAATGAGTACATTGTCATAACCATCTGCGCTCATTGCATCTCTGGTTTTAACTGTTACGCTGATCATCTTATTGTCAATCGGTCGGCCAGTTTTGGGGTCCATGAGGTGGGAGAGTTTCTTTGATCCGTTCTGGATAAACTTCCGGTAATTACCCGATGTGGTTATTGCTCCGCCATGCAATTCAATAACTTTCTGAATGATGGGTTCGTCATTTCCCTTCTCTGCCGGCTGCTCGATCCCAATTCGCATGAGCTGATTGCCGGGTTGTTTACGACCTTTTAACCGAATCTCACCACCAATTTCGATCAGGTAATTTTGAACACCTTTACTTTCTAAATGCTTGGCGATCACATCCACGCTATAGCCCTGGGCAATGCCATTGACATCAATTTTAAGGCAAGGCATAGTTTTGATTAGTCGTTTGCCTTCGATGCGGAGTTTATCAGAACCTGAACAGGATAGGGCGCTAGCGATTTCGGTATTACTTGGCTCCATGCTATGTTTCTTCGCCCCAAATCCCCATGCCTCTACGATTGGCAATATACTGATGTCAAACACGCCCTCACTTTCTTTCCAAATCTTCATTGAACGCTGCACAACTTTAAAAAGATGATCATCCATGATCAGTCCATTGGCCGAATTATTGAATTTATTAATCAGGGAATAGGGTTTGTAAATGGAAAGGGAACTGTCCAGCTCACTGAATAGTTGATTGATGGAACTGCTAATGATGATCGCAGATTCAGCATAATAGGTGATCTGATAACTAGTGCCCTGAGCAAAGCCCTCAATTTTATAGGCTCTTGATCGTAATTCAGCCCTTTGGCTAACCCTACAGGAGCTGATGATAAAGAATGCGAAAACGAAAAAGAATACACAAACAGATCTATTCATTTTACTTTATCGCGAATTCTTAAAACTCCCATTCTTTATCGTTAAATCAGTCTCTTTTTATATTCCTTATTGCACCGGTAGTTGTATAATATTTCGTGATCATATTGGGAACCTCCCAGGCGGGCATTTTATTATCTAGGATGTACGAAATTGCAATTTCTGCAGCATTCGTGGATTTAAAGGTTCCGGGTTTAACAACATATTCATTTCCCTTTTTGATTAGGTCAAATCCAGGATATTTCTGCTGAAATTTTAATTTTGCCTGATGGATGGTCTTGTCAAAATCTGCTACCGTGATTCCTTCAGCCGCTCTGATGTATAAGGTTGCTTTATGCTGTTCTGCATCACCCTGCCTAAGCTCCAGTACAGCTTTTGTGCCGCGCATCAAGGCATAGTGCGTATCACCAGTGCCAGCGGGCTCTCTATACTTCCACAAAACCGATACTCTGGAATGAATTCCTTTGATCGTATAATTGATTTGGCCATTCGCATACACTGATAAAATACTGTCTTTGAGGTATTTATTCAGATAATCAGGGTAGTTTACACGGGTAACCAGTTTAAATTCTGAAGGGGTAAGCTCGGTAGGCCATTCCTTTGAACTCAGGATTCTGATGTCTTTTGTAGCATTCAATGTCTGATCTGGGAAGGCTACCCATTGCGTCATATCCACCAGGTGAGTGCTTACGTCAGTAATTCCATGGCCTTGTTGTTCAATATCAAAAAACCAAGCCGGACGGCGGGCAGGCTCAGTTCCCGAGAATTTAAGAAAATGATGGAGGTTTGCCTGAATTAAGGATGGGTTATCCATGCTGCCTTTGGTGAGTGTACCAAATAGTTCCTGACTTGCAGCCAGTTCTCTTTGCAGGATATTGCTGATATCATAGCGACTATCCATTGGGTCGAAGAGCAAAACATTCTTTTTTGCAGCTATTTTGAACGACTCTTTCAGCTTTTCGAAATCCTGTGGAGTTACTGCCAATGGCTTATCGGCAAGGATATGTAAACCCGCTTCAATGGAACGACGAATGTAATTGGCTTTTTTACTGTTATTTCCTGAAATGATCACGGCATTTCCTTTTTTCTCAGCAAGCATTTTTTCCAGATAATCACTTCCGGTATAAAGAATCATCTTCCATTTAGTTGGGTTGCTTGTACGATTGTTTCCTCTGTTGATGCTGCTCAGATAAGTTTCTACATCCGGTCCTGCTGGAGCATAAACATGAACCTCCGGATCGATACCTTCATACATTCTTCCCTGCATATAGGTTGCATGCCCGTGTCCAGGATCTAGTACGATTAGTTTAATAGATTGCTTTTGTGCAAAGGCTATTACGGTACTGCATGTGAATAGTAATAACAAAAATGTTATTGTATATATTTTATTTAATCTCATATTAATTATTCTTCTAGTTTCCTTTATTTTGCCAGTTTAATAACTTGTTTTTTTTGAATAAATGGTATTGATTTTTAGAAAAAGATGGAGTCATTTCTTGTTTGTATTTTCTCAAATATAAGAGAATTGATGATTTTTGCGGCCTGGCTTGGTAGATTCAATCATCAAGCTAAAATGTCATCCCGAAACCTGCCCTTCAGCAGGTGAGGGACCTTCGTTTTCATGGCACAAATTCAGTCCTTGGTATAGGTAAAAAAGACTCTCGCAAAGACGCAAAGACGCAGGTGCATAGCTTTAAAAAATAAATTTGACGATTAACCTCCTACCTCATACCTCCTACCTCCAACCCCTGATGGTACGATAGTTAATAAAATTGACATGAGTATTGTAAACATTTTAAATAGGCTTGATTAATATATCAGCCATTGCTAATATAGGAATTGTATATTTTGTATTTTTAGCAGATTAATATTTCAATTTCATGCGATTACAAAATATATTTCTTACTGCTTTTCTGATTATTAGTGTTTCAATTGCAGCTGCTCAGGATTCTGTTCAGGTTAAAAAAGACGTGGATAGGGTATGGGATAATTATGAACTGTATCATGAAGCCAGTATCAAAAATCGCTTTATAAAGCATAGTAATGTTTTGCAACTGATTCAAAAAAATAATAGTTCTGGATTGTTTATGACTGAAGAGATTGGCCGGTCAATCAAAGGACGCAGCATCAATCACCTGACCTATGGTAGGGGTAGGACTAAGGTCTTACTGTGGTCGCAAATGCATGGAGATGAATCTACCGCAACAATGGCTTTATTCGATCTGTTCAATTTTTTAACAGGAATTGATGAGTTTGATCCTTTACGAAGGATGATCAGGGATAATCTGGAACTACATTTCGTTCCTATGCTTAATCCTGATGGTGCTCAGGAGTGGAAGAGAAGAAATGATCAGGAAATTGATATTAACCGCGATGCCCGTTTGCTGGTCAGCCCTGAAGCAAGAGCCTTGATGGAGATTGCCAAAAAAATCCAGCCTGAGATCGGTTTTAACTTGCATGATCAAAGTACGCTTTATGCAGCTGGTCGTACCGATAAATCGGCCACGATTTCATTTCTTGCTCCAGCCTATAATTATCCAAAAGATATGAATGAAAGCAGGAAAATAGCTACCCAGCTGATCCTGACTATGAATGATGCGCTCCAGACCAAAATTCCTGGAAATATTGCTAAATACGATGATGCTTTTGATCCACGTTGTTTTGGAGATACCTTTCAGGCTATGGGTATATCTACCATTCTGATAGAATCAGGAGGTTTTAAATCCGATCCTGAAAAACAATACATCAGAAAAATAAATTTCTATGCGCTTTTGACGGCTTTGGAGTCGATTGCTAAAAAGTCATATACCAGTCAGAGTCTTTCAAAATATGAATCGATACCTGAAAACAGCAGATCATTGTATGATCTGGTGGTGAGGAATGTGAGTATCAATAAAGAGGGTATATCTTTCAGAACTAATCTTGGGATTAACCTTTCACAGGTTAATGGGCCAACTTTTGCAAGTATGTCTTATAACGGACGTATAGAGGAGCTTGGAGATTTGGAGCTTAGTTATGGTTACCATGAAATTGAAGCTTCTCAATTGAGCTTGATTCCTGGGAAGGTTAAATCGCTTCTTAAAAGTGAATGGGATAAGTTAACTCAGGAAGAAGAGTTTCAACTGATTAAGGAAGGCTATTTATTCGTGAAATGGTTGGATGCTAAATCTCTTGCCGGACCACTGAGTAACAGACTTCTAAACCTGACTAATAATGAAATTGGGCCACTTAAAGCAGCCGTTATTGGTCAGCAGGCTCAGTTTCTATTAACCAGAGAGGGCAAACCTGAATTTGCCGTTATAAATGGGTATGCAATTGACCTCAATAAGGATTTGCAGCAGGTGCCAAATGTTTTTGGTTACTGATATACCGTTTTTGAGCCTGAGTTATTCCAGATTTAATCCGGGAAGAATTCATTCACTCTTTTCTCTTCCTGCATTGCTTCATCAGGCTTTCCGAGTTTTTTTAATAAAATTACTCTGTATTTATGGCATTGGGCTGCAACATAAGAGTCGGGGAATGACCTTGCTGATTGTGTGAAAAGATCATAAGCTTTTTGAAGAACTTCTTTATCCTTGCTTTTCATTAATTCTTTGGCTTCGTTAAAGTCTTGTAGCCAGCGTTTTGCCAGTGGACTCATTCGTTCTGCTTCCTGAAGGGTGGCAAATTGTGGTGGAAAGTCGGATGCTATTTTTGGGCTTATTTGGGGGATCGTGCCTTTGAAAAAATTCTCAATAGTCAAGGCAAAAGCCATTGCTTCATTATAGTTATGTTCCTTTTCTTTTAAACGGGCTTCTTCCTGTGGATTTGTGAAGAATGAAGCTTCAGCCAAAACACCTGGAATACCGTATGTTCCTCGTAATACAGATGCTCCGGATCCTGAAAAGATGGTAAAGTCAGATACGACACTCACCTGAGTTTTTGATTTATACATGTATTTGCCCAGGTTTTTTGCCAGTTGTTTTCCAAAGGCAACACCCGCTTTGTTCGAGGAGGATAATCCGTGAAAATAGATGATTGGAAAATTTACGGAAGGGTCGGCTGTAGCATTATGATGTATCGAAACAAAGAAATCTGCTTGGTTATCAATTGCCATTTTTGAGCGGTCGGCTAATGGAAATGTAACGTCAGTACTTCGGGTCATGAATACTTTTGCCTCTTTTTCT
The DNA here is from genome assembly GCA_945901155.1 of Pedobacter schmidteae. Classification (GTDB taxonomy): domain Bacteria; phylum Bacteroidota; class Bacteroidia; order Sphingobacteriales; family Sphingobacteriaceae; genus Daejeonella; species Daejeonella schmidteae_B. Next base: position 143 of record CAMDKO010000049.1, on the reverse strand, counting down.
TCTAGCATCTCCTTTAATAGCAATCCTACTCTAAGATCAATCCATTCTTCACGTTCTCCTGTTGGACCTTGACGGTAACTATCTGTAGCAGCTGATCCTCCATGCCCGGGATCGATAATTATAATTTTTCCGTTTAAGGGCGA
>CAMDKO010000048.1 GCA_945901155.1 Pedobacter schmidteae | reverse complement strand
GGACGTAAACGAATCTTTGTGCCCATTATCACTATTCTTCTATGGTCGGTTTGCCCTGAAGCTTTGAGCCTATTAAATTCAGCAATAAGAACAATTCCGTTTAAAACAGCAACACCAAATAGAGCAATAAATCCTATTCCTGCGCTAATGCTGAAAGGCATACCCCTAAGTGCTAGAAAGTAAATGCCTCCAATGGCAGATAATGGTATGGCAGTATAGATAATTAAACCTTGTTTAACGGAGTTGAATGCAAAAAATAACAGTATAAATATTAATAGGAGGGATATAGGTACGGCAACCATTAGCCTTTCTTTTGCAGCATTCAGATTTTCAAATGCTCCCCCATAAGTTACGTAATAACCTGTTGGTAACTTGACTCGTTCGTTTATTTTCATTTGCAATTCATTAACTATACTTTGAACATCACGACCACGTACATTAAATCCAACTATAATTCTGCGCTTAGCATCCTCACGCTGTATTTGATTTGGTCCATTTTTTATATCAACTAATGCTAATTGGTTTAATGGAATAGTGGTCCCTTGAGGAGTTGGAATCAATAAATTTTTAACATCCTCCAGATTCTTTCTTTTATCTATGTTTAACTTGACTATCAAATCAAAGCGCTTTTCACCTTCAAATACAAGACCTGAGCTTTGTCCCGCGAATGCCGTATTAACAACTCTGTTGATGTCAGCTATATTTAAATTGTATTGAGCGATCGCATCCCGGTTATAATCAATTACGATCTGTGGCATCCCGGTTATCGGTTCAACGAAAAGATCCTGGCTACCTTCAACTTCATTCACAATTTTACCTAATGATTCGGCATAATGCGCTAGAGTGTCTAAGTCTTCACCAAAAATTTTCAATACAACATCCTGCCTAGCACCAGTCATTAATTCATTGAAACGCATTTGCACAGGATATTGGAAGCCCGCAGTAATTCCCGGTACATCCTCTAATGCTTTACCCATTTTTGCAGCCATTTCATCAAAATTTTTGGCAGTAGTCCATTCGCTTTTATCTTTCATGATCACCATCATGTCACTCGCCTCCATAGGCATTGGATCGGTTGGTACTTCACCACTTCCTATTTTTGTAACTACTTTAATAACTTCTGGAAATTGAGTTTTAAGAATATGGGCTGCTTTGGTCGTGCTCTCAATAGTGGTATTTAAGTTGCTACCTGTCAATACCCGTGTATCTACAGCAAAATCGCCTTCCTCTAATGCAGGAATAAATTCACCGCCTAAATTTGAAAGAATAACAAGTGCCGTAATAAACAATCCTATTACCGTTCCTAAAACTATTTTAGGAAAATTCAGTACTCTTGAGAGCTGATGTTGGTAAAAAGCTTCAACTTTAAACATGATCTTATCTGAAAAATTCGGTTCATGTTTTATTTTCTTACTTAAAAACCATGCACTCATCATTGGTATATAGGTTAACGAGAGAATAAACGCTCCTAATAGGGCAAAGGCAACGGTCTGTGCCATTGGTTTAAACATTTTACCTTCTATTCCTTCAAGCGTAAGTATGGGCAGATATACAATAAGAATGATGATCTGACCAAATACTGCACTATTCATCATTTTACTTGCCGAACTTTTCACCTCTCCATCCATGTCTTTTTGCGACAATCGATTGACCAGTCCGAATCGTTTTCCATGCGTTATCTGATGCATGACCGCTTCAACAATGATTACTGCACCATCAACTATCAATCCGAAATCAAGAGCACCTAAACTCATTAAATTACCACTTACCTTGAAAAAATTCATCAGGATTATGGCAAAAAGCATGGCCAAGGGAATTACAGAAGCAACCAATAAACCTGCTCTAAAATTTCCCAGAAATAAAACCAAAATAAATACAACAATCAGAGCACCCTCAATTAGGTTTTTTTCAACCGTAAATATGGCATTATTAACCATTTTGGTTCGGTCTAGAAATGGTTCGATAATAACGCCTTCAGGCAATGTTTTTTGAATTAATTCAATTCTTTCTTTTACGTTTTTTATGACGTCACTACTATTCGCATCTTTTAGCATCATCACTATGGCTCCTGATACTTCGCCTTTGTCATTATAGGTCATTGCTCCATATCGTGTTGCATAGCCAATATTGATTTGTGCTACATCACGAATAAAAATAGGAGTGCCATTTTCACTGCTTTTAATAGTAATTTTTTCTATATCTGATGTATTTCCAATTAATCCTTCAGTCCTAACAAATAATACGGTGGGTCCTTTTTCAATATAGGCGCCCCCAGTATTTTGATTGTTTCGTTCTAAAGCCGTAAAAACATCATTAATTGTGATATTGAAAGATTTTAGTTTATTGGGATCAACAGAAATTTCATACTGTTTTAATTTTCCTCCAAAACTACTAACCTCAGCAACTCCATCAACGCCAAGTAATTGCCGCCTTACTATCCAGTCTTGTATAGTTCTTAGTTCTGTGGCATCGTATTTAGCCTCATAGCCTTTTTTAGGCCTTACTACATATTGATAGATTTCGCCTAAACCGGTTGAAATTGGACCTAATTCTGGAATGCCAATTCCGGGAGGTATCTCAGTTTGAACTTTTTGGAGACGCTCGGCAACCTGTTGCCTTGCCCAGTAAATATCAATTCCATCTTCAAAAACGATGGTAACTAAAGATAATCCAAATCTTGAGAAGCTCCTGATCTCCTTTAGGCCCTTGATATTACTGTTTGCCTGTTCAATTGGAAAGGTAATCAGCCTTTCAATGTCTGTCGCTCCAAATGAAGGAGCTACAGTAATCACCTGAACCTGGTTGTTGGTAATGTCTGGAACTGCATCGATTGGTAGTTTGCTTGCTTGATATGAACCATATCCAATCAATGCTATCACAAATAGCCCAATAATGAGTTTATTCTTTACAGAAAACTCTATAATAGCATTTAGCATAAAATTTTAGTTTAACAATTTATCTTAATAAATAGTATGATTGCTGGGAAAGACATGTGCTTCACCAGATTTAAGACCTTTAAATAAAGATTAAGAAAATTTTGGCGGTTGCCAGATAGTTGATAGGAAAGTAGAATTGAATAAATGATCATTATGTATCCTATAGATCTTTAACTCTCTCTCTCAAATGGATTGCCAAGTTTAATGGAGGTAAAATTTTGAATAAATGATAAACTTAGACTATTTAAAGATCCTTCTTTCGATTTGAAAGGCAATTGCATATCCTTATCATGATCTGCATATTTCACATCATTATTGGTATAATGCATGATCATAAAACTCCATAAGGTAGTACCTTCATTCCAGGTTTTATGTTCATTAAAATGCTCCAAAAGCAGCGGTAATTTCAGCATCTGACTAAACTCAGTTGAAGAGATCAGATAAGCAGAAAGAAGCAATATGGAAAGCATTTTTTTCACAAGTTAAAGGTATGGAAATATTACCTGATTTTAAGATTATAATCTATGTGACATGATATTTCATTAATGAGTTGAAATCTCAATTTTGAATGCAATTCTATTGTTTATTAATGAGCTATCTTGTTTATTAGATTTTTAACTTTTAATCTAAGCTCATTAGCCTTTAGTGTATTTGTTTGAGAATCATACATACGAATGAGGTTTGTGAATGCTTTGAAATTATATGGGTTATAGTTTATAGCCTTTTCATAACATTCTATTGCTCCTGATTTATTGAATTTAGAGTCTAGAATAATTCCTTTTGAATAATAGTAATCTGACAAGAAAAAGAGGTCGCTATTGGGTACAATTAGTTGAAATATCTCCTCTGCAACTTCTGGAGTCCTGCTTGAATTCAATAATCGCACAAATCTTAGCTTATCTACATCTCTAAGATTTTTTAAACTTATTTTATTTAGAGCTTTTAAATAAAAGTCTGAACTATCTTTTTGCCCCAATTCATGGTAAAGATCTGCAATTCTTAATGTGAAATCTGTTCTTGAATTTCCAGATGCAGTAAGAATTCGCTGGGCTTCTTTTATAGTCGAAATAGCCAGATCAAACTGCTTACTTTCAAACAGTGCATCTGCATACATTGTTCTGAATTCATAATTCTGGGGCTTCTGCTCTACAAGATTTTTCAAAATTTTTACAGAACCTGCATCGCCTAGGCTTGACCTTAATATTGCTGAAAATGCAATGGCATCATTCCTCTGATCTCTCAAATAGGTTGAAATGATTGCACCGTTTTTTACATATTTATCAGCACTCTCAATTGCTTCAGCAATCATTCCATTGCTTTTGTATAGTGCTCTCAGTAATCTATTAATATCTGCCAGTTCCTGATAATCATCTTCTAGATCAAAGGCTTTTTTAAGGTATTTGGCTTGTTCCTGTACAGCAGTTTTCTGGTCAATACTATTTGCTGCTTGCTGCGCTGCTCGAAGTTCCGAATAGGCAACATAAATTGGAGCATAACTGGGCTTGATCATTTCTGCTTTTTTTAACCATTCTTCTGCTGCCCTGAAGTTTTTTGCTTCCTGATTTATGGTTGCCTGAGCAATATATACAGGTAAATATTTTTGATCAAAACTCAATGCGGTGTCAAGGTATGCAAGGCCAAGGTTCTTGTTTTTTTGCTTTACACTATTACTCAGGTTTAAATACACTTGAGACCAGTTGCTAGCCATCGCTTGTTTATCTCCATTAAGATAAGCTGTTTCTTTTTTCACGAGCTGATCAATGAAATGGTACATATCAGGATCTTTGTTTTTTAGATCGGAGCTTGTATTCATTGATTTAAAATCAAGGGGATGGACTTTAACTGGCTCAAAATAAGCTGGATAGGTTTGAGCAAAATACTCACTTTCATTATTCTGAGAATAATAATCAAGTGTACGTTTCTCATTCATGGCCTTGTAATAGAAGGCTCTGATTGTACGATTTTCGGAATCTGTTAATACCCGGCCATGAAATAGGTGAACATATTCATGAAGAATCACATTTCGCTCCATGAATGCTCCTCGTTCTACATATTCAATGGCCGCAGCTCCACTTCCAACTCCTCTGATGTCCATCCATTGTCTGTTGTCAAAAGTGGTCATAAATCGAAAAGAAGGCGAATTCATGGTGATAGCCAGATCTTTATGAAGAGGAGGTATGCGAAAAGAATTATTTTGCTTGGATAAGAAGGGAAAATAGACTACAGATGTATAAAGCTGGTTCCATGCCATTGCTTTTATTGCATCGCCGGGATAATAATTAATATCAGGAAAAACCTTTTTAAAATTTTCGATATCGCTGATACGAGTGTTATTTAACTTGTTTGTAATGGAGTCAAAGGTTGAAAGGTAGGCAATACGTTTTGACTTTAATACTGCTGATAAACCATTGTGGGCTGGTCCATAATGCTTTTTTGTATTCAGTATATTTCTGAAAATATGTTCAGCAGAATCCAAACGGGTTTTCCTGTCTATATCATACGCGATATAATAAAGTGAAGCTTTATGTAATTTAGGTAATACCGATCTAGGGTATTGCTTCTCTATTTTAGTGATCAATTCAATTGCTTGTGGAATTAGTCTTTTCTTTACTAGTTCATCACTTTTATCTAATTCTTTTCGAATTAGATCGTCATCTTTTTCAGCATAATCAGCATAAGTTAAATTGGTATGTCCATTTCCCCAATGCCAATGGGTTTGATAATGAAGTGGATTTATGGTTAATGCTAGATCCCATTGTTTGGCCATCTCATTTAATAACCTTGCATCAATTTTTCGCCAAATGGCATACCCATAACTAAATCGAGCATCTGCATTGAAGGGTTCTATTTCTAGTGATTTCCGTAATGGTACAAGTGCAAGTTCTGGTTGCTGATCCCAAAAATAGGCATCCGCTTCAAGCAAATATGCACCGGCACTTTGCTTGTTTACTTTTAAAACATCTTGTGCAATGCTTAATGCTTCCGAATATTTCTTTTCTAATAGTCTGATCCTGCCCAACATTAATTTTAATTTTTCGGATCGTAGGTTTTTCAATGCCTTTTCTAATATTGAAGCCGCTTCAGGTAATCGCCAGGCGTGCATCTCCAAAACCGATTTTAATAAAATTGCCTTTTCTTCTTGCCCATTTTTAACTAATATTTTGTTGACAATTACTTCAGCCTCTTTAAATTCATTATTCAGTATAAGGTATTCAGCTGCTAGTAGCTGATGCTCTAATGATCCTGATTTTAATTCTGACATGGCTTTTAAGGCCTCCTGCCATATTCCAAGTTCAAGCATACTCTGAATGATCTGACCTGAATTCGAGTTTTCCTTACCAAGGTTCTCAATTAAACCTTTTTTGACCCTAGTTAATTGTTTTTTTACCAATTCTATGCTATCTGGATCAATGGTCTGTGCAAATGATCCCCAAGCGTTTAGGCAAAATATAAGTGCAATAAGAAATGCAGTTCTTTTCATTTTTTGGGATGAATAGCCGTTTAGTAAAAGAATGTTATTAATGTTTTAATAATTATTTTTTGACAATTGCTCCTTTAATATTCAGGTCTTTGATACGTTCTCTGATCTTTTTCATGAATTCATCTCCCGGATCACTTTTTACGGTTAAATAATTTGGGTCTGTCTCCTTAAAGAGCGGATGTCCTATAAATGATTGGTATTCATGATGTCCGATTACGTATTCAATTTGGTATTTATTTTTTAAATAGCGGATTAGGGCTTCATTGGCATCTAATTGTGCTTCAGTTAAAAGGGCATTACTGCCACCTACATTCTCAACGCCAATTGCACAATAATTAAGTCCAATAACATGGCGTGCAAAGGCAGTTTCAGGAAGCTGTCTGAAGATCATGCCATCCCGGTCAACCAAGAATTGTGCGGCAACATTCAGGCTGCTTGCTCCAGCAATTCCTTTTCGGGCTCCAGGCAAAACAGCAGGATTCATCACATCAAATGATTGTTCTAGGGTTGGAATGGCAGTCCAGTGTAGAACGATCATTTTGGGTACAATGGTTGCTGAGTCCTGAACAATACCATGCCGAACTTTTAAGTACTCAATTGAAAGTTGTTTTCTTTCTTCATCAAAAACTACTGGTTTGTTAAATGTTCTGAATGTTTGCGAGAAAACAGGCCCGCTAAACAATACTATTCCGCAAAGGCAAATTAATTTAAAATTGAATTTCATATGTATATTGATTCTTCTAGGTAAGTAAAATGATTTTCGATAAATGTAACTATTCTTATAAATAAGAATAAGATTGAAAATTTAATCTATTCTATTTTTTTATTGTATTTATCAAATTTAGTGCCTGTAAAACGTAACGATTTCATGTTTTTTTAAAAGATTAATCAGGATTGTGTAATAATTCATTTTTTTTTCATAAAATTATGAACTGTTAAATTCAGTTTAATCATTATTTTTTTTAACTCATATATCGAATAGTTTATTAAATATTTTCAAAAACCTCAAAAACAATTTATACTAATTATGGATAGTGCAAAAACACAAGAAATTCTTGAAAGTGCCGAGTTTAAAAAGCTGGTAAAAACAAGGTGGAATATTTCCCTCTCATTCACCTTTGTTATGTTATTTGTTTACATCGGTTTTTTGCTTGTAATAGCATACAATAAAGACTTTTTGAAAATGCCATTAGGCGATTCAGTAAATCTTGCTATTGTTGTAGGATTGGGGATTATATTCTTTTCATGGCTAATAACTGGCCTCTATGTTTACTGGGCAAATAATTACTATGATTCTGACGTCCATGAGATCAAAAAAAAATTATAACATATTTTAACTCTACGCAATAATATTATGTCTTTGAATTTACTTCTTCAAATTAGCCCTTCTGGACCAGCTTCCACTTTGGGTACTGCAAATCCGGTATCAATAGCAATATTTTTCCTGTTTGTGGCTGTTACCCTTTACATCACGTACTGGGCGGCTAAAAAAACTAAAACCGGTTCCGAATTTTATGCTGCCGGTCGAAATATTTCTGGTTTTCAAAACGGATTGGCCTTAGCCGGCGACTATATGAGTGCAGCTTCTTTTCTTGGAATTGCGGGTATGGTTGCAACAAAAGGGTATGATGGCCTTATTTATTCAATTGGCTTCCTTGTTGGATGGCCATTGATTATGTTTCTCGTTGCAGAGCCATTAAGGAATCTTGGAAAATATACTTTTGCCGATGTAGTTGCTTTTCGTCTTAAACAAAGGCCAATTCGCATCGCTGCATCAGTTGGGTCATTATTAACCATTTCTTTTTATTTGATTGCACAAATGGTTGGAGCAGGTAGTTTGATCAAAACTCTTTTCGGATTAAATTATGAAATTGCAGTGGTGGTTGTGGGTGTAGTTATGACTATGTATGTACTCTTTGGAGGTATGCTTGCAACCACATGGGTACAGATCATCAAGGCAGTGTTGCTTTTGTCGGGTGCTACTATTCTGGTTTTATTAGCACTTTCTAAATTTAATTTTAGTCCAGCTGAGCTTTTCATGTCTGTAAAAACTCAGTATGGTTCAGATATGCTTGCACCGGGGGGCTTCATTACTAATCCATTAGATGCCTTATCACTTGGTTTAGCATTGATGTTAGGTACTGCTGGTTTGCCTCATATTTTGATGCGTTTTTACACAGTTCCGGATGATAAAGCCGCAAGAAAATCTGTTTTCGTAGCAACCGGATTTATCGGTTATTTCTACATCCTTACATTCTTTATTGGATTTGCAGCCTTAGCCCTTGTTGGTAAAGACGCAATCATCAGTTTAGATAAAGGTGGTAATATGGCAGCGCTTCTTCTAGCCGAAAATACAGGTGGAAGTGCATTCCTTGGCTTTATTGCATCAGTAGCCTTTGCTACTATTTTAGCTGTTGTAGCTGGATTAACTCTTTCAGGTGCTTCAACTATTTCACACGATCTTTACGTGCATGTCATTAAAAAAGGCGTTTCTGATGAAAAAGGAGAAATGAAAGTTGCAAAAAGAGCAACTATCTTTCTTGGTATTCTTGCCGTTACTCTTGGCTTATTATTTAAAGGTCAAAATGTTGCATTTATGGTTGGTCTTGCATTTTCTATTGCAGCGAGTGCTAACTTTCCGGCATTACTCATGTCAATTATTTGGAAAGGTTTCACTACAAAAGGAGCGGTTTACTGTATGGTAACTGGGGCCGTTTTATCATTAGTTTTAATCGTTATCAGTCCTACTGTATGGGTTGATATTTTAGGCAATGCTGAGGCAATATTCCCTCTAAAAAATCCAACTATTGTGTCAATGACCTCTGCCTTTATTGTAGGTATTATTGTCTCACTTGCAAAACCTGAGAAGGAAGCCGCTGATTTATTTGAAAGCGAAAAATTGAGAACCTACCTTGGTCACGGATCTGAAAAATAACCTATTGCTGATCTGCTTAAGGCAGATCAGTTTTTTTTAATATTTAATATATAATTATGAAACGTAGAGACCTAATAAAGGGTTTATCAGTTCTTCCGCTTGCAGGGGGAATTTTATCAGTTGAAAGTGCTACAGGTGCTGAGGTAAAAGCAGTTGTAAGCACTGGAGTAAAAAGAGACTTATTCAAAGAATTAGGTATTCGTACCTTCATTAATGCTAGAGCTACTCTTACCATGATGACCGGTTCTTTGATGCAGGATGAAGTAATCGAAGCAATTAATAATTCGTCCAAAAGATATTGTATGCTCGATGAGCTTCAAGATAAAGTAGGTGCAAAAATTGCTGAATTATGTCATGCTGAAGCTGCAACAGTAACCTCAGGTGCATTTTCTGCGATTATGCTTGGAACTGCAGGTGTACTTTCAGGAAATGATCCTGCTAAAGCTGCCATGATTCCTCATTTAGAAGGCAGCGGCATGAAAACTGAAGTGATTCTTCAAAAAGGACATAATATTGGTTATTATCAGGCTATAAAAAACTGTGGTGTTACCATGGTTTGGGTTGAAACTCGCGAGGATTTAGATCGTGCGATTAATAGTAAAACAGCCATGATGGCCTTTATGAACTGTAATACTAATGCTGGGCAGATCAAACATAAAGAATGGCTTGAAGTGGCAAAGAAAAATAATATTCCAGCATTAATTGATATTGCTGCCGATGTGCCGCCAATTGAAAATTTCTGGAAATTCAATGATATGGGATTTGATTTGGTTTGTTTATCAGGTGGTAAAGCCATCCGTGGTCCGCAAAGTTCAGGAGTATTGATGGGAAGAAAAGATTTAATCGCGGCAGCCCGTATCAATGCTTCTCCAAGAGGTAGTACAATTGGTAGAGGTCATAAAGTTAATAAAGAAGAAATTCTTGGCCTTTACGTTGCTATTGAGAAATTTATCCGTACTGGTGATGAAGAATGGAAATTTTGGTTAAAGCAGATTGCACATATTGAAAATGCAGTAAAAAATATAAAGAGTGTTAAAACCAGAGTTTTTGTTCCCGAACTGGCAAACTCAACTCCTAACCTTGAAATTTCATGGGACCCGGCTATTTTAGCCGTTACAGGAAAGGAAATTCAGGAAAGATTAAGTAAAGGTGAACCTGGTATCGAATTGAATGCAGGTAAAAACAATATTTCATTGGTTACCTTTATTATGGTTCCAGGCGAAGAAAAAATTGTCGCAGCCCGTATTAAAGAGGAATTATCGAAAGTCTAATCCAAGATAATAAAACAGCTAAAGGCTGACAGGTTTCAAAACCCTGTCAGCCTTTTTTATTACTTGATAGCTAAGGCCATCATGCAATCCGATTCTGGTCTCCGAACCGGAATCTCCTGTTCTCTTAAAATGGCTTTGTTATTTTGGCTAAAGCCACGCCGTTATTTTTAAGATACTGATTGTCAATATTTTGTAAATCAAGCTCTCTGATTAAAGTTTTTTTTTCTCGCAAAGACGCAAAGACGCGAGATTACAGATGATTTAAAATAACTTATTTCAGGTGGTATATTTTGCGTCTTTGCGTCTCTGCGAGAGCCTATTCTAAAACCCTGTCAGCCTTTTTTATTAATTGATGGCTAAGGCCTTAATGCAATCCGATTCCTGTCTCCGAATCGGAATCTCCTGTTCTCTTAAAATGGCTTTGTTATTTTGGCTAAAGCCACGCCGTTATTTTTAAGATACTGATTGTCAATAGTTTGTAAATCAAGCTCTCAGATTAAAGTTTTTATTTTTTTCTCGCAAAGACGCAAGGTTACAGATGTTTTAAAATAACTAATTTCAGGTGGTAGATTTAGCGTCTTTGCGTCTCTGCGAGAGCCTATTCTAAAACCCAGTCAGCTTTTTTATCACTTCACTACCATGTCCGAGAACGGTATGACATAGGCCTGTAGAAATACCAAGAAGCCTACTAATGCTGCAAGGGCTATACTGTGAAAAAATACATATCTTAAAATCTGACCTTCATGCCCGTACCAGTTGGTTGCTGTACTTGCAACTACAATACTCTGAGCATCAACCATTTTACCCATTACACCACCTGAACTATTAGCCGCTGCCATTAAAATTGGACTTACACCGGTTTGTTTTGCTGTAATAGTTTGCAGACTTCCGAATAATACATTGGAAGCAGTATCAGAACCCGTGAGTGCAACACCTAACCAGCCAAGCATAGTTCCAAAAAATGGGTATAATACACCTGTTTTAGCTAATGCGAGCCCCAGGGTAGCATCAGCTCCAGAGTATTTGGTAACATAACCCAGAGCAAGCATCGCCGCAATGGTGATCAATGAAAACCGTACTTTCCAAAGGGTTTGGATATACACCTTAAACATTTCTTTTATAGAATAGCCTATAGCAAATCCTGCAATTATAGCCGAGAGCAATATTCCTGTTCCCGTTGCCGAAATCCAGTTTAATTTAAATACTGCTTCTTCAGTTTTTGCAGGTTTATCTAAAGTTGGTGCAGGGGCAATAGGGGGAGAGCGTTTGACAAGATTATGGAGGTATGCAACTTTATACTCAGGCGCAGAAACTGAGTTTAAGGTACTTTTAACAGTTGGTACTCCCCATGCAAAAATGAAAACTGTAAGAATAACCCATGGCGTCCAAGCACGAACCATGTCTTTTGTACTGACACTTTCAGGATCGGCCTGCATTGGAATGGTATCCTTATCTTTTGGAAGTTGCCATATTGTTTTAGGCTGCCAGAATTTCAAAAGAACAATAATTGAAATAATTGAAGCAATTGAAGCAAAAATATCAACTAACCATGGACCATGGAAATTTGAAACTAAAAACTGAGTGATGGCAAATGATAAGCCTGCAGTTAATGCGGCTGGCCAAACACTGATCATTCCACGGAAGCCCGCCATTGCCCAGATCACCCAAAAAGGAACAATAAGTGAGAATAATGGTAATTGTCGTCCAACCATTGCCGATAGTTTGAGCACGTCAATGTCTGTAACTGCTGCCAAGGCAATTATAGGAGTTCCAAGAGCTCCAAATGCAACAGGCGCGGTGTTTGCTATAAGTGATAGTCCGCAGGCCGCAAGGGGCCTAAAACCAAGCTGAATGAGAATAGCAGCAGTAATGGCTACTGGAGTTCCAAATCCAGCTGCACCTTCAAAAAATGCTCCAAATGCAAAGGCAATCAGAATTACCTGTATTCTGGGGTCAGGTGCTATTGTAGAAAGGTGCATCCTGATCAAAGTAAAAAGCCCTTTGTTTACCGTTAGCTGATAAAGAAAGATCAGATTCAATACAATCCAACCAATAGGAAACAAACCATAAGCACCACCATACAAGGTGGTTGCAGCAACTGCCGGAACTGGCATATTGAATGCGAATAGTGCAACTCCAATTGCAACAATTAATCCGAATACTGCTGCTAAATGAATTCGGATATGAAAAATGGCAATTGATCCAAGTAATACTAGGATTGGAAGTGCTGCAAGTACTGTTGATAATAGCGCATTATTAAAAGGGTCATAATTTTGCGGCCAGATTTGTTCCATTTTTAAGATTTTTTATTATTAATTACTGGATTACATTTTAGAAATAATATAGACTAGAAAATACCCGAAATAGATTAAATCAATACCGGTATTTAAATGTCTTACATAAATTATTTTTTAGGGAGTGTTATTTTCCATATTCTTCCACCCTCCGAATTTGCAGTTCCATGCTCCATCACATAAATTTTATTATCAATCATTATTGCATCAACAGGAGCATTGAAATTGTTAACAATTGTAGTTGTTTTCATGTAATAATTATCTGCGGCCGTATTATAACTCATATCTAAATGCATCAGATCTTTTCCGCTTTTTCTCAATAGGTTGGTGCCGGGCCGATCTGAACCTCCACCATATCTAAAAACAAACCCATCACCACTGAATTCACTAGAAAGTGCATTCTTAGTGTCAAAAACTAATCCTAATGGTACAGAATGAGCATTGAATGTGCTAACTGCTTTTCCTGTTAAGTCGCCATCAACTATTTTTCCGGAAGCGATATCACGATATTCGTTTGCATCAGGCCCTAAATTTTGAACACCAGCAGAGAATTTTACTCCATCTGGTATTTTTGGAAAATTTGGATCATTACGGAAATATTTCACAACCCAGGCATGTGCTCCGGGACTTATAAAAGGATCTTTTGCAGGATCAGGTTCCCAGGGTGAAAATTGCTGCGGGTTTTCAATCCCCGACATTTGCCATGGGAATCCATAATGATGACCCTGTCTGATCCAGAACATTTCTTCTGATTGATCATAATCACCCGAATTAACAACCCCAAACAGATTGCCTTTTCCATCAAAGGTCATATCATAAGCATTCCGTATTCCCTCAGCATATAGAAATCCATCTGCTTTAAGCTGTGCTTCGTCAGTGCCAAGCAATAAATTTTCAGCGTTAACAGGGAATCTGAATACATTGGCAGTCAAGGCATTGTCACGCGCATTTGGATAGGCACCTTTATTATCTTGTACTTCACCATGGTCTGTACGGGCGCCAGAATTTACATAAATGTATTTTTTATCCTTGCTAATCACAAGGGCATTCCAGCCATGGTCAAAAGTTGTAGCATTTGTTCCATATTCAACAGTATTGAAAACTTCAGTTAATAGAGGCTTAGACTTTGAAAGATCATATTTAACCATTCTTCCCTTGGTTCCTTTACCGCCATTAGCACTAATATTTCCACATAAAAAGAGTGTATTGTTTAAAAATGCTGCCCCTTGAAGTCTGGTAATCCCGTGATCTTCGGCCGAAAATATCTGATGTTCTGTTGCCTTAGGTGTGTCAAAGTCTGATATTTTAAAAACATTTCCATCGAAAGTGGAATACCAGAATTCGCCTGTTTTTTCATTTTTTAATAATCTGACACCTAGTTTTCCAATATCCATAACCTTTTCAACTTGGATATCAGCACGTAAGGATGCGGGAGTCTTTATAGGAGCAAGGGGCCTTTGGCCTGTGCCAGAACTACTTGTTTGTTGTCCAAAGCTTAACGTGGAATATGAAAAAAACAGGGCTATAAGCCCTGTTTTTCTTAATGTGCAACGGATTGTGCCCATAATTAAATAAATATTTTTGAATAAATTAATTACTAGCAGGTCTTGGTGTAGCATTCGCAGGCCTTTGTCTCGGTGGATTTGGCAATATATTAGGTTCTGCGATTGCATTTAGGTTGTAAACAATTTTTCCGGCTCTGATGGTCATTTCTGTTTCAAGTCTTTGCTTTCCCGCAATTTTGCCATCTCTTGCATAATAGCCAAAACTTCCGTTTCTAACTGTAAAAATAGCTATATCTGCCTCTGCCCCAATGGAAAGATTACCTAATTCTGGTCTCTTGATTTGCTGTGCTGGGTTCCAAGTACTAGCCTTGATCACACTTTGAAGGTCCATTCCCATAGCCATAAACAATGACATGATATTTGGCATATTCTTCATGGCATTGTTCATACTGCCCGTATGTAGATCTGTACTGATTGAATTTGGATAAAAACCACTTTTTATGGCTGGAGTTCCCTGATTGAAAAGGAAGCTTGATCCGCCAAATCCTACGTCAAATATGATTCCTCTATTCTGAGCTTTGATCACGTATGGTTTTACTTTATTGGTTGTTACATCAACAATAGATTCGCGGCCATTCGGACTGGTGCTTCCATTGCCTCCAAAAGCATGAGTATAAATATCGCCAGGACGAAATTTAACATTGAAAAGTGAATCTAAAGGCAAGAATGGAGTGGCACCACCAAAATCAACAATTACAGGAAGATTTGCTAGACGTCCGGCTTCCATCAAACGATATGTGGGCACCCAGGTGCGACCATTGAAGTGCGCTAGCTTAAAACCAACGATATCATTCGGATATTTTTTTGCCATTTCTGCGGCTTTCTGAGAATCCATTTCATTGATGTCATTTTCATATTTACCACCAGCCATTCCTTGTCCAACAATATTTAAAAATGCAAGTACGCGGGTTTGTGAACCTTGAATAGTTTGTTTTTTATAAAGTTCAAAGGTTTTCCATCCCGGGCTACCGGCATCTACAACAGTGGTAACACCAGCAGGGAAGGTAAAACCATCTGCCGGTAAGCTTGCAGGAGCATTCATGTAGGCGTCACCATCATGACCCCAGAAAAAGTGAACGTGAATATCAATTAAACCAGGAGTAACATACATTCCATTGGCACTTACTACTTGTGTACCTTTAGATGCATCAATATTCTTTGCGATTAATACAATTTTTCCATTCTTTATAGCAACATCCATTAAGGTGTTGATATTGTTCTTAGGATCAATCACATGCCCACCTTTAATGACAATATTATAAGGCTTTTCAGAATCAGACTGCTGATTTTGTTGAGCCTTTATACTTAAGCTTATGAAAATAAGCAGCGTGAAAAAATAAAAATGTTTGTACTTCATTTTACTCGTTTTTAGATGTATTTATAATTATTAAAATTTTACTGAATTAAAAATGTTAATGTAGTTTGATATCAAGAGTTAAAAATTCCTTCAACCTCTAGAGTTTATAAATTTAATTTATTCGTAATATTAAATTATGTAAGTTCAAGTAATAAGTGCAATTTTTTGTTGTAGCACTTGATTAGGTGTTGAATAGTTAAATTTTCGTACTGGTCTATTGTTTAATTTTCTTTCTACAAGTTTAACATCTTTCTTGCTAACAATCAAAAGGTCTGTTTTCTTAG
>CAMDKO010000047.1 GCA_945901155.1 Pedobacter schmidteae | reverse complement strand
TGGTCAGGACTATTATTCACGTGAGCAGGATTATAATCTGCCAACAGGTACTCAAAGACAAGCGGCAGCCCCTGCAGGTTTTGTGAACGGACAATTTGTTCAGGATGCCCGCTCAGTCAGGGAATTGAACGCAGATTTCCTGGTAAGTGCAAATAAGACCTTTGGTGACTTTGGAGCAAGCCTGAATGTGGGTGGAAACCAAATGAGTCGTAAGATTAGCAGACATAATGTTTTTGTTCAGGACTTTTACACACGCGACCTTTATACCGTAGGTAATAGTCGCCAAAGAGATCCTATTTATGATTATTCAGAGCGCGCAGTAAATTCATTCTATGGTTCTGCCGAAGTATCTTACAAGGATTATTTATTCTTAAACGGTACGGTACGTAACGATTGGTTTTCAACCTTGTCCCCTGCTAATAGAAGTATCCTATATCCTTCAATCACAGGTAGCTTTGTGTTCTCGCAGGCATTGGGTTCATCTTTACCAAAATGGTTAAACTTTGGTAAGTTAAGAGCAGCATATGCTGAGGTTGGTAGTGATACAGATATCGGACCTTACAGTAATAGTCTCTTTTATGGTATTGGTGCTCAGCAGTTTCCTTCTCCAAGTGGGGCTTCTCAACCGTTGGGTAATATAAGCGGTTCTACAGTTCCAAATGCCGACTTACGTCCGATGCGGGTTTCTGAAAAGGAGTTTGGTTTGGAGTTAAGAGTACTTGATAATTTGATCGGATTAGATTTTACCTATTATAATAAACTATCATCGGATCAGATTCTTAGGGCACAAATTTCTAATGCAGGTGGTTACCAAACTCAGTTAATCAATGTTGGAAAAAGTAGAAATGAAGGGGTTGAAATGTTAATGACTTTCAATCCAATCAGAACTCGAAGCGTAAATTGGAATCTTGCATTTAACACTTCGTACAATAAAACAGAGGTGCTTGATCTTGGTAGCGGAGCCTCAAATGGTCAAATTACAGTTGGTACTGCCGACTTTACAGGCGAACTTCGTCAGGTTGTTGGTCAGCCGATGGGTCAATTGTATGGTTTTGGATATTTACGTGATGCACAGGGAAGACAGGTATTTGATGTCGGAAATGGGCGCCCATTGCGTACTCCAACTCAAATTTCCTTCGGATCAGCCATACCGATATGGGTTGGTGGTATTTCCAATAGTTTATCTGTTAATGGTGTGGAGATGTCTTTTCTTGTCGACTTCAAACTTGGTCATAAATTGATTTCCGGAACTAACCATAATGCTTATCGTCATGGTCTACATAAAGCAACCTTGGTTGGCCGTGAAACAAATTCAGTTCTTGGTGTTGGTGTTAATCAAAATGGACAAGTCAATGCAACAACTTCAGCCGTTCAGCAGTATTATGAAACTGTCCGTTCTCAAAATATTGCAGAAGAATTTGTCTATAATGCCGGTCTGTGGCAATTACGACAAATTACGCTTGGGTATGATTTCACCCGGTTTATACCTACCAGACTTTCATTTATCAAGGGATTGCGTTTGAATGGTGTTGCAAACAATGTATTTGCACTAAAGAAATGGGTTGATAACATTCATCCTGAACAATCAGGTTTACCTTCTGATAATCTTGTTGGATTGGAAGCTACCGGATTGCCGATAACTAGAAGTATTGGATTCAATTTGAATGTTAAATTCTAATGAATCCTAACATTCAATATGAGATACTAGTAGATAAATTGAATACTAAAAAATTTTAACATGAAAAGTAAACTAAGAATTTCAGCAATTTTATTAGTCCTATCCGGACTAGTGAGCTGTGATAAAGGTTTTGATGAAATGAACGTCAATCCAATTGCCTTAACAGCGGTGGATCCTTCTTATCAATTAAATTCCGCCATTATAAATACCGCACCCGGATACGGAAATCTGAGTTATGAAACTACTATTGTGAAACAAATGATTACTCCTTTTAGTGGTCAGGGAACAGCAGCTAATTTCAATCAGGATAATCGCTCGGTGGCTGCAGGAAACTGGAATAATCTTTATCAAACCAACATCAAGGAGTTAACGGATGTAATTGCAAAAACTAAAGATCTTTCTGCCCGTTCAAACCTGTATAATATGGCAAGGATTTGGAGGGCTTATTCCTTTATGATTTTGACAGATACCTACGGAGATATTCCTTACAAAGATGCGGGTAAGAGCTTCCTTGCAGCAATTACAAGTCCGGCTTATGATTCCCAGGAATCAATTTACATGGATTTATTAACCGAACTGGAAACCGCTTCTACAGCTCTGGATGCCACAAAGGCGAGAGTTACTACCGATGTATTGTATGATGGTGACATAACAAGGTGGAAAAAGTTTGGATTTTCTTTACTGTTACGTGCAGGTATGCGTCTTTCAAAAGTTAATCCTGTCAAAGCTTCAGAAGTTGTTAAGAAGGCTGTAGCGGGTGGAGTGATGCAGTCAAATGCTGATAACGCAATAATCAGACATAATCCAACATTTGCTAATCCTGTTGGTTCACAATTAAATGGAGGGCAATCTGCGTTCTTTTATCTGGCCCAGGATTTTGTAGATCATTTAAAAAATGGAAATGATCCGCGTTTAGCAGCTATTTCTGTACGTTATGTAGGTGCTGCCAGTGGTGCTCAGCAAGTGGAAACCAGGGCTAACAGAACTCCTGCTGTTCAGATTGGGGCTCCTTTGGGATTTGATAATACGACGATATCTACAGCAGTTAAAGCGAGTAATCTTGCTAGTTTATGGGATTACACTCAGCTAGATCGTACCCGTATGGCTGGTTTGAATGCCCCTAGTTTTCTTGTGACCTATGCTCAAACTCAATTGCTGCTGGCTGAGGCCTCATTTAGGAATTGGACAATAGGAACACCTGGAGCATTCTATGCTAATGGAATTCGCGCTCATATGCAGCAGTTGACACTCTATGGAACAAGTACTGCTATTGCAGATGCTGCAATTAACACCTTTGTGTCTGCTAATCCATTAACTGTTGGAAGAGAATTGCAAGAAATAAACACCCAATATTGGGTAGCTTCATTTTTAATCGGGCCAGAAACCTGGGCTAATTTTAGAAGAAGTGGTTTCCCTGTTCTTACTCCGAATCCATTTCCTGGAAAAGATCTTAAAACAGAGCCATTTATTCGGAGATTGACCTATACTGATGCTGAACTTAATGTCAATAGTACAAATGTTCAGGCGGCAATAACAAGGCAGGGTCCGGATATTATGGACACCCGAGTATGGTGGGATAAAAAATAGTTATCTTCCCTTTTCAAACGGATTAAAATTTAATTGATATAAAAACAGCACTGCAGGATTTAAGATGAAAAATTTAAAACAAAGATTATTGAATGGAGAAACCTTAAATGGTTGTTGGTTAAATCTGGGCAGTGCTGTTACTGCCGAAATTGTGGGTTTATCTGGTTTTGATTGGGTATTGATTGATCTGGAGCATGGTGCAGGTTCAGAAGGCATTACCCTATCACAGATTCAGGCCATTGAACATACATCAACAGGTGTAATTGTACGTGCTGAAAGTACTGAACCACAGAGAATTCACAGAGTTCTGGATATGGGTGCTGAAGGGGTAATGTGTCCAAAAGTAAGAAATGCTGAAGAGGCTCTGAAAGTTGTCAAAGGATTGCATTATCCTCCTTTTGGTAACAGAGGGGTAGCCAAAATGGTGAGAGCTACTCAGTTTGGTCTGAATTTCAACGATTATTATGCAAAATCCAGAGAACAGATACTTGGTATCGTACAAATTGAAACTACTGAAGTCCTTAATCACCTAGATGAAGTAGCTGCAATTGATGGTGTAGATGTTCTATTTATTGGACCTGCAGACCTTTCCATGGAATTGGGCATATTCGGGCAGTTTGAACATCCTTTATTTGTAGAAGTATTGACTAATATAGTTGGAGCAGCAAAAAGGGCTGGTAAGGCTGCCGGGATTTTATTCTTTAATCCGGATGACTATCAGCGCTATCATAATTTGGGAATTCGATTCCTGGCATGTGGTGCAGATGCCACCTTCGTTGCAGAAGGTGCGAGAAATATGGCCGGGAAAATGGCAAAATTTAAAAACCAATAAATTTAAAAACCAAATTATGGATCCTTTTCTTTTGTTATTGATAGGCGTAATTATTGTAGTAGGCGGAATAATTGGATTAAAACTTCATCCTTTTCTGGCTTTATTATTTGCCGCCTTCATTGTTGCTTTACTTACCCCTCCTGATTTTATTCAAAATTTCGGACTTGAAAAGGGTATGTCAGCGGATGCTGCCATGGCTCTTTCAAAGAAAAATGTTGGCGAACGGGTAGCTACTGAATTTGGGAATACTGCAGCAAAGATTGGGATATTAATAGCTATGGCCGCTATAATAGGTAAATGTTTGTTGGAAAGTGGTGCTGCTGAGCGGATTATAAGATCTATCCTTTACTTAACTGGTATGGACAAGGCTCCAGTGGCATTTTTGGTTAGCAGCTTTTTTATTGGTATCCCTGTATTTTTTGATACTGTCATTTTCTTAATGATTCCTTTGGTAAAAGCCATGACTTTAAGAATTGGAAAGAATTATTTATTATTGGTCATGTGTGTGATGGCGGGTGCCGCAATGGCAAATTCATTAGTCCCACCTGCACCTGGACCATTATTTTTGATCGGTGAGATGAATATTCCGATTGGTTTGATGATGGTAGCGGGTACAATTGTTGGGCTCTTCACTATTACTTCAGGTTATTTTTTCGCAGTTTGGGTCAATAAAAAACGGCCTATTGAACTAAGAGATTCTTTGGATGCCAAAATTGAAGATATAAAGGCCTCAGCAATTCTTGATACCAAGCACCTTCCAGGCCTGGGCATTTCTTTACTTCCAATACTCATTCCTCTTATTTTTATCTGTATTGACACAGTTGTAAACGTAATGAAACCTGCTGATAGCAGTACTTTGTCACCATTGATTCAAAACCTTATTGGTATTTCTGCTTTTTTAGGAAATAAAAATACAGCAATAATATTAGGGGGTGTTGCTGCTATTCTTGTTCTTGCAAGTAGAAAGAAGCATTCAAAAGAGGGACTTACAACCTTTGTAGGGACTGCCTTAACAAGTGGTGGTAGCATTATATTGATCACCTCCGCAGGTGGTGCATTTGGGGGTATGCTTCAGCAAACCGGTATCAGTTCTCAGATCGCTATAATGACTCAGGATTACCAGATGGCCTTAATTCCTTTGGCTTTCCTAATCGCAGCAGTTGTCCGGACAGCCCAGGGATCAGCAACAGTAGCTTTGATTACAGCATCAGGAATATTATCTGGTATGGCTATGAATGCTAATCTTGATTTCCATCCTGTTTATTTAGGTTTGGCCATTGGTTGCGGTTCTAAATTAGTTCCATGGATGAATGATGCCGGGTTCTGGATTATCTGTAAGTTAAGTAACCTGACAGAAAAAGAAGCACTTAAAACCATTTCACCTTTATTGGTTGTAATGGGTATTACAGGTCTGATTGTCATTATGATCGGGGCGAAATTATTCCCTCTTGTTTAAAGTTTAAAAAATAATTTGTTAGTAATGGAAAAAATAGGTTTTATTGGTTTAGGTATCATGGGAAAACCGATGGCATTAAACCTGATAAAGGCCGGTTATCAGGTTAATGTATTGAGTGCAAGTAATGCTTCCGGCATTTTGAAGGAAGCTGGTGCAAGTTTGATTGACAATATTGCAGAACTGTCAAAACACTCAGACATCATTATTACCATGTTGCCCGATTCTCCTGAAGTAAAAAATGTAGTTTCTGAGGTGTTGGAAGGAATAAATTCTGGATCTCTATTTATTGATATGTCCACAATATCGCCGGCAGTAAGCCTGGAAATATTCACAATTATGAAAGATAAGGGTGTATCTGCCTTAGATGCACCAGTTTCGGGTGGTCAGGTAGGGGCAGAAGCAGCCAGTTTATCCATCATGGTTGGCGGTGATGAACCATCCTTTAATAGAGCTCTTCCTATTTTTCAGACTCTAGGGAAAAATATAGTATTGATCGGCAAACCGGGTGCAGGTCAGGTTACAAAGGCTTGTAATCAAATGATTGTTGGTATTACTATTCAGGCCGTTTCAGAGGCTTTTTCACTAGCCAAAAAGGCGGGTGTGAATTTGTCGAAAATGCGCGAGGTTTTACTAGGAGGATTTGCTCAAAGCCGTATTTTAGATTTACACGGGCAGCGGATAATTGACAAGAATTTTGTCCCCGGTTTTAAAGTTAAATTACATAAAAAAGATATGGGAATAGCCCTTCAAACCGGCAATGAGTATCATGTTTCACTCAAGGCAACTGCACTGGTTGCTGAATTAATGGGTCAATTAGTGAAGAATGGATTTGGCGATCTTGATCACAGTTCATTGGCATTATTACAAGAAGAAAAATAATAATTATTTAACGAAACTAATAAACACTAAACTATGCAACGTAGAAATTTTGTTAAAGCCTTAACTGCCGGAGCATTAGTGCCATCGGTTTTGGCACCCATGGACTCAAGGGCTGAAGGCAACTTCGAAAATAAGGCAAAACCCAAAAAAGTATTAATGAAAGTGGGATGCCAATCAGGGGGGACCACTGAAGAGAATTTACAGTTGAAAGGCCGTTGTGGTGTATACAATATTGATGGCGGATCTCCCAAATTTATTCCTGGCGTAGGCTGGGATCTTGAAGATTCATTTAGAAAAAGAGATGCTTGCGAAAAGTATGGGATCAGTTTGGATGCATATCATTGGGCCTTAACTTCTGCCGGTATTGATAAGGTAAGTGTGCCTAATGTTATGCTGGGGAAAAGTCCGGAGAGAGATCGTGAAATTGACATGCTTAATCAAATGATCATGGTTGCAGGTAAAACTGGAGTTAAGGTTATGAACTATAATACAACCATTTTACCTGTGTTAAGGACTGGAAAAACGGTTGATTCCAAAAGAGGTAATGCAGAATATAGTACCTGGAATTATGCTGAAGCATTGAAAAGAAATGACCCAAAAACAATTGCCGGTGATGTAGATATTGATGAAATGTTTGAAAGGATCACTTATCTATTGGATAGAACTTTACCAGTTGCCAAAGAGTATAATGTTAAACTTGCAAACCACATAGCCGATCCTCCAACCCCCGCAGGTTATCGTGGAATAACACGATGGAACAGTCCGGATGTTTTTGCGGGAATCAAGAGATTCGCGCAGTTATACGATAGTAAATATCATGGTTTTAACTTCTGTATAGGGTCAATAGCTGAAGGGTTAAAGGATCCCAAGAATGATATTATTCCTATTATTAGATGGGCTGGTGAGCGAAATCAAATATTCAATGTTCATTTAAGAAATATTAAAGGCGGTTGGAATAATTTCCAGGAGGTTTATCCTGATAATGGTGACATGAATTTTCTGCAGGTTGTACGTGAATTACGTGAAGTGGGTTTTGATGGCATGGTGATGCCTGATCATGTTCCACATCATCATGATCCTTTGGCAAACTGGCAGTCTTTTGCATTTTGTTATGGATATATCAAAGGATTAATACAAGCGGTAACTGAAGAAGCGGCAGTCTGATTTTAGGATACAAATAGATGATAAAACAAAAGGGCCCTCTAATCAGTGACATTATTATCACACCGATTGCCATTGTTGACCCGCCATTATTGAATGCTGCGGGACTTCATGCTCCATATGCCTTGAGGATCATTTTGGAAATAATAACAGATGATCAGATTACTGGCATAAGTGAAATACCGGGCAATTTAGATATTGAGCAGGCGCTAATTGAGGCGAGGGAACTCCTTGTTGGAAAAGATGTATTTCAGCTTAATCAAATCAGACAGGTCTTAACTGCCAGCTTTGGATCTGAATCTCCTGCAGAAAGAGGTGAAGCTCCTTGGGATCAGCGAAAGTTAGTGCATATTTTTAGTGCCGTTGAAGTTGCTTGTATGGACATCATTGGGAAAGTTCTCGGGCGCCCAATAGTTGATTTATTAGGAGGAAAATTGCGGGATTCTGTGCCCTTTTCGGCCTACCTTTTTTATAAATATGAAGGCGCAGGTGCTGAGTATGGGTTTGATGTAAATCCAGCAGCTCAAGGTTGGGAAGCGGCTAGGCAGAAAGCCGCTTTAACTCCTGCCGAAATCATAATGCAAGCTAAAGCGATGTGCAGCGAATTTGGATTTAAATCAATTAAACTTAAGGGTGGAGTTTTTGAACCCAGGCAGGAAGTGGATGCAATTCTTGCCCTTCACAATGAATTTGGGCCAGAAGTACCTCTTCGTTTCGACCCGAATGCAGTTTGGAAATTAGAAACTGGAATTCAATATGGTAAGGAATTAGAAGGCGTTTTGGAATATCTTGAAGATCCTGTTCGGGGGCAAGAAAATATGGCTGCTTTACGAAAAATATTGAAAACTCCTCTGGCCACTAATATGTGTACCACCTCGTTTGATGATATACCTAATAGCATTAAAATAGGTGCCGAAGATATAATTTTAAGTGACCATCATTTCTGGGGCGGACTAAAGGCATCTATGACGCTAGCAGGAATTTGTGAAACATTCGGAAGAGACCTGTCAATGCATTCAAACAGCCATTTGGGAATATCTCTGGCAGCAATGGTGCATTTGGGAGCCGCTCTTCCCAATTTGCCTTATGCCCTTGATACGCACTATCCATGGCAGTCTGATGAAATTATTATGGGTGGTAGGATAAAGTTTGTTGATGGTTCAGTAGCTGTTCCTACAGATCCCGGATTAGGTGTGGAATTAGACAAAGTTGCTCTGGAAAAATTGCATAAAAACTATTTAAACTGTGGCTTGACTAAGCGTAATGATGAAATTGAAATGCAAAAAGTAGTCCCAGGATGGAAATTTCAATCTACACGATGGTGATCTGAATTCTCACTGATGAATCTGTCTTTTTAATTCGTTTATTAAATCCAGTGGATTTGTGCTCTTTTTTTAACAAATTCAAAGAATCGTTTTTAATTTAGTATACCATAAGGAAATATGAAATATTGCCTATGAACAAAGCAAATATGCTTCTTAAAAATAAGTTGATCAAAAAAATACCTTTAGGCTTATTTCTGTTTTTCATTTTATTGTATGCAGGTTGCCAGATGGCTAAACAGCAGTCCAGAACTTGGAGTACCTACAAGGCGGATGCAAATAGCAGTAGTTTTTCTCCTTTGAAGCAAGTTAACAAGTTAAATGTTACCGACTTAGAATTAGCCTGGACATTCCCCTACCAGGATGCTCCTCCAGGTGCAAAAACCTCTAGAAGTGAAGCAAATCCAATTGTAATAGACGGTGTGATGTTTATTTCATCAGCCCGTAATAGGATTTATGGCATTAATGCAAGTAATGGTAAACAAATATGGTCTTTTGATCCGTTTAACGGCGGATTAGGTGGAGGGTATAGTCGTGGAGTTACCTATTGGGAAGATGGAAATGATAAAAGAATTCTATTTACTGCTGGAAATCATCTCTTTGCGGTAGATGCCCGATCAGGCAAATTAATTTTGTCATTTGGTCAGAATGGGAAGGTGAATTTAAATTTTGGTATGAGGGGCGATCCTGATAAGATATTTGTTGCACCTACCTCACCCGGGATTATTTATAAAGACCTATTGATTCTGGGTACATCAGTTTCAGAATTATATGGCGCCGAGCCTGGTTACCAGCGTGCCTATAATGTTAAAACTGGGAAGCTGGTTTGGACTTTCCATACTATTCCACATCCTGGAGAATTCGGATATGATACCTGGCCAAAAGATGCCTGGAAATATTCAGGAGGTGTTAACGACTGGTCTGGAATGAGCCTTGATGAAAAACGGGGGATGGTATTCCTTGCATTAGGATCGCCCTCTTATGATTTTTACGGCGGAGATCGAAAGGGTCAAAATTTATTCGGTAACAGTGTGGTGGCTCTTGATGCTCAAACTGGGAAATATATCTGGCATTTTCAAACTATTCATCATGACCTTTGGGATTATGATCTGTCGGCACCTCCAAATTTAGTATCTGTTGTTCATGATGGAAAAAAAATTGATGCGGTAGCACAAACCTCTAAAATAGGATTTATTTATTTGCTCAATCGCGAAACTGGGGAACCCTTATTTCCAATTGAAGAGCGCCCAGTACCTGCTTCAGATGTGCCCGGAGAAGAAGCCTGGCCAACTCAACCATTTCCATTAAAACCAGAGCCTTATGCCCGCCAGCATATTTCATTGGATGATTTGAGCAATTTTTCAAAGGAGTCAAATGATGAATTATTGAAAAGATTTAAGTCCATAAGATATGAAGGTCTTTTTACTCCACCTTCCTTAAGAGGCAATGTCAATCTTCCTGGAACTAGTGGAGGCTCAAATTGGGGGGGAGGTGCTTTTGATCAGACAAGCGGGATAATTTATGTGAGGGCTACAAATACCCCCGGAGTGAGCCTCATGAAAAAAATGGAACCTGAAAATGAATCCGGTACCCCATTTACCCGGGGAAAAGCCCTGTATGCTACGCATTGCCAGGCTTGTCATGGGATAGATAAGAATGGGGATGCAGATTATCCCTCATTAGCAGGCCTTAAAAGCCGAATGACTGAAGAAGAAGTATTAATTAAAATAAGAGGGGGTGGTGGCAGGATGCCATCCTTTGCAAATATAATTGCAGGGAAGGAAGAGGCTATTATTTCGTTTCTATTTAATAATGATTCACAATCAGCAAGGGAAATTAATTTTATGAAAGAAATAGCAAAAAGCGAATCAGCGAATACGGAAGCGGATAAATATAAACTAAGCACCCCCGTCAGGTACCTTGATATTTTATCTAATGGTAAATTCCGTGATGTAAAAGGGCGCTATGGAATTAAACCTCCATGGACGACCCTAAATGCAATTAACCTTAATACTGGTGACTATGAATGGTCTATTCCATTAGGTAATTATCCACATTTGCAGGAAAAAGGGGAGCCGGAAACAGGTTTCGAAGGGAATACCGGGCCAATTGTAACTGCCGGTGGCCTTGTATTTATAGGTGCTAACATGGGTGCAAATAATTTTAAGTTTCGGGCTTATGATAAAGATACAGGTAAGTTGTTATGGGATACTCAAATTCCAGCAAATACCACATCCAATGCATCCACATATTTTAGTGGTAAAAAACAATATATTGCTGTTTCAGTGGCAGGTGATTTAACTAATCCTGCAGGGTATATTATGGTTTATGCTTTGTTTGATAAGAAAAAATAAAATATATTTTGTTGATTTTTATTAAATTTTCCCTTCACCTCTTTTTTATAATTAGTAATCTCTCTGTATATTTTATGCAACAATTCCTAACAATTTGCTGTTACTGATTTAATATTTAGGTAATATGTATTCATTAATGTTGTAAAGATTAAATAGAATGAATTGAATCAAATCTACACTCAGTTATCCGAACATCTTTTCTACTTTATCTTTATTCGTTTTTCTAAGATCAACTCCTTTTTTAGACATTGATGAATAAAAACAAGAGGCAGGTAGAATTAGTTGTCATCTCGGATGTGCATCTCGGCACCTATGGCTGCAGGGCAAAAGAGCTACTGCATTATTTGAAATCAATCAAGCCCAAAACTGTTGTATTGAATGGTGATATTATTGATATCTGGCAATTCAATAAAAGCTATTGGCCTAAATCACACATGAAGGTGATTAAGCATATCATGAACTGGCTTAGTAAGGGCGTTAAAGTATATTATATAACCGGCAACCATGACGAAATGCTTAGAAAGTTTGAAGGTTTCAAGATGGGATCATTTCAAATACTGAATAAGCTGATTATCGAATTGGATAACCAGGAAAAGGCCTGGATATTTCATGGTGATGTTTTTGATGTGACCATGCAACATTCAAAATGGCTTGCAAAACTTGGAGCTATAGGTTATGATACACTGATCGTCATCAATAGTCTTGCAAACTGGGTATCAGAAACCCTATTTAAAAGGGGCAAAATCTCATTCTCTAAAAAAATTAAAAATAGCGTTAAGGGTGCTGTTAAATTTATAAACGGCTTTGAAGAAACTGCGGCAGACATTGGCATCAGTAACAATTATCAGTATGTAGTTTGCGGTCATATCCATCATCCAGAAATGCGTAAAATTGAACATGCGCATGGAAGTATCATGTATCTGAATTCGGGCGATTGGATTGAGAATCTTACTGCATTAGAATACCATAAAGGACAATGGGATTTATTTCGCTTCAGTGAATCAGAAAGAATCGCAATGCTTAAAACTGCCAACGAAGAAGTTGAAGAGATGGATATTAAGCAACTATTTAATCAGATGGTTTCTGAATTTAAATTAAAATCATCATGAAGATCCTGTATGCCATACAAGGTACAGGCAATGGGCATGTTACCCGTGCAAGAGAGATCATTCCATTGTTAAAAAAAGAGCATGATGTTGATTTATTGATCAGTGGAACTCAGGCAGATGTGGCGCTTCCATTTGAAATCAACTATCGCTTTCATGGCTTAAGTTTTATTTTCGGTAAAAAGGGAAATGTTGACATAGCTGAAACGTATAAAAAATCTCGCTTAAAGCAGTTGATGAAAGATATAAAATCACTTGCTGTGAGCGAATATGATTTGGTAATCAGTGATTTTGAACCTGTTTCGTCTTGGGCTTGTTATTTTTCAGGAAAGCCTTGTATTTCAATTAGTCACCAAGCGGCTGTTATTAACAAAAAAGCGCCGAAGGCTAAGAATTTTGACCCTCTTGGAAAAGTGATTCTTCGGTCTTATGCCCCCTCAACCAGTCAGTATGGCTTTCATTTTTTACCTTATGATAGCAATATCTATACTCCTGTAATACGTGCTGAAGTACGCCAGAAAGAACCTCTTAATTTGGGCCATTATACCGTGTATCTGCCTGCTTATGATGATGAACGATTAGTAAAAATATTATCGAAGGTTGAAAATGTTCAGTGGCAGGTATTTTCAAAACATAATAAGGAGTCATTTCACGAAAAAAATGTCTGGATACGACCTATCAATAATGACGAATTTATAGATAGCATGTCAAAGGCAGAGGGTGTGTTTTGCGGCGCTGGATTTGAAACTCCTGCAGAAGCTTTGTTTTTGAAAAAGAAGTTGATGGTTATTCCGATGACTGGCCAATATGAGCAGCAATGCAATGCCGAGGCCTTAAAAAACTTGGGGGTTCCTGTAATTAAAAGTTTGAAGAAAAAACACCTGCAAAAAATAGCGGATTGGGTTTCGAATGGTAAAGTTATTCCGGTAAATTTTCCGGATATGACTGAAAAAATATTGAAAGATATCATTGAAAAGGAATCTCAAGATTCAACAGTAATTAAGCCTTTAAAAATTAAGCGATCTGATTTTAAATTATTTCGAAATTCTAATTTCTTTAAGATATTAGAGAAAACTTCTTTTAGATTATTTTGATAATTAATAAGTCCGATTTTGGTAAGCAATTTGTCTGGGGTGTGGCAGCTTCGGCATTTCAAACTGAGGGTTCGATCAATTCTGATGGTAAAGGCCCTTCAATATGGGACGAGTTTTCGAAAAAAAAAGGAAAGATCTTTAAAGGGCATTCTGCCGATGTAAGTTGTGATTTTTACAACCATTATACCGGAGATATTGCATTGATGAAATCAATGCACATCAATAATTTCAGGTTTTCACTCTCCTGGTCGCGCATATTTCCAAATGGTAGTGGACAATTAAATAGCAATGGAGTTGCATTTTATGACCGCGTTATAAATCTTTGTCTTGAATTTGGTATTACCCCATGGGTAACTATTTACCATTGGGATTTGCCCGAAGCACTACAGCAGAAAAATGGATGGGCAAATAGAGAGATTGTTGATCATTTTTCTGAATATGTGTCTTTTTGTATCAGTCATTTTGGCGACAGAGTAAAGCATTGGATGATATTGAACGAGCCAATGGTCTATACCGGGGCAGGATATTTTCTAGGTATTCATGCACCAGGCAAACGGGGTATGGATAATTTTATTCCGGCAATCCATCACTCAGCACTTGCGCAGGCTGCAGGTATTACTATTGCAAAACAACTACGGAGCGATCTGGAGGTTGGCACTACTTTTTCGTGTTCAGCGATACATCCGCATACAAGCAGGGAAAAAGATATCAAGGCGGCAGATAAAGTAGATGCCCTAGTTAACCGACTGTTTGTTGAACCGCTTTGCGGGCTTGGTTATCCGCTTGAAAGTCTTCCTTTCTTAAAAAGAATCGAAAAATTTATGCGCCAAGATGATGAGAAGGCATTACAGGCGGAACCTGATTTTATAGGGGTACAGAATTATACCCGCGAAGTTGTTAAGCATTCTTACTTCACACCTTATATAAATTCATCATTGGTGAGTGCAAAAAAAAGAGTGAAAGAAGTAACAGAGATGGAATGGGAAGTATACCCTCAGGCCATGCATGAAATGCTTCATCATTTTTCGAAATACAATTTCAAAAAAATCTACGTCACAGAAAATGGAGCCGCATTTCCTGACACAGTATCTGATGGAAAAGTACATGATCATCAACGTAAAAATTACCTGCAATCTAATATGGCAGAACTGCTGAAAGCAAAGTCGGAAGGTGTAAATGTGCAAGGATATTTTGTTTGGAGTTTTACTGATAACTTTGAGTGGGCAGAGGGCTACAGGCCCCGTTTTGGCCTGGTTCATGTAAATTATGAAAACCAAAAAAGGATTATCAAAGAATCGGGCCACTGGTACAGTAATTTTTTGGCGGGCATCTAATAACAATTTCCTAATCTCAGAATTCCGTTTATTAATAGACTACGTATTGCCTGTAGGCTTATAAATCAGCTTTTTATTAACTATTATTAATAAAAAGTTAACTGAAGATTAAAATAACGACTTTTTTTCATGAAGTCTTCCGCATCTGGATTATTAAATTGTTTTTTTCATAATCTAAAAAAAATATCATCTTACTTTTTTGTTAATATCTGAAAGGCACTTTTGAGCATTAAAAAAATCTCACTCAAAAATCCTTTCAATGAAACGACAATTTTTACAACTTATTTTTAAAGGTTTTCTTCTTCTACTTATTAATCCCTTTTCTTTTCCTATTGAAACTTTTGCCCAGAGTTCAGTTTCAGGAAAAGTAAAAGATTCAAAAAATGAACCGATTCCGGGCGTTAGTGTTCGTGTTAAGGGAACCACTATTGGAGTAACCACTGATGTTAATGGCGATTTTAAAATAGCTGCAACAGCTAGTCAAGGCTATCTTGTTTTTTCATCAATCGGATATACTACCCTTGAGATTCAGATTGATAGCAGAAAGACCTATGAAGTTATTCTTGCAGAAGACAATAAATTTTTGAATGAAGTTGTTGTAACTGCTCTTGGAATAAAAAGAGAAGAAAAATCACTCGGTTTTGCTGCTCAAACTATCAACGCTAAAGCTGTGGTAGATGCAAAAACAAATAACTGGATAAATTCTTTATCTGGTAAAGTTGCCGGTTTAAATATACAAGGTACAGGTGCTGGGCCAATGGGCTCTTCCCGCATAACCTTAAGAGGCGAGTCTTCTTTAAATCTTGATAATAATCAAGCTTTGATTGTAGTTGATGGGGTTCCAATTAGTAGTAAAATCACCGGAACAGGTTTTAATTCACATCTTGCTGCAGATAGTCCGGTTGATTACGGTTCAGGTGTATCCGATATTAATCCTGATGATATAGAAAATGTAACTGTTTTAAAAGGCCCAGGTGCAACCGCATTGTATGGTAGCCGTGCAGCTGGAGGGGTTATCATCATTACTACAAAATCTGGAGTAAGAAAAGATGGAAGTATAGGTATAACCTTTAACAGTAATTTTAATATTGAACAAGTTAACCGATATCCTGATTATCAGTTTGAATATGGCGAAGGCAGAACCAGCAGTTACTATTCGTATCTGGATAGCCCTGATGGAATCAATACCAGTACTACTGCTGCCGCAGGGCGTGCTTGGGGTCCTAAATTTGCCGGACAAAGCTTTTACCAATATGATCCAAATACGGTAGGGAACAAACCCACTCAAAAAACTCCTTGGGTACCATATGACAATTATATTTCAGGGTACTTTCAAACAGGTCAGACCCTATCTAATAGTCTTTCAATTGATGGAGGAAATGATAAGGGCTCAGCGAGATTATCAATCACTCATCTAAAAAACAAGTGGATTATCCCGAATACTGGTTTTGAACGTTTAAATGCTTCTTTGGCAGTAAATCAGAAAATTTCTAATAAACTAAAGATTAGCGGAAGAGCTAATTATACCAATAAGCGAAGTGATAATCTTCCAATGGCAGGTTATAATAATCAATCGCTCATGTACTTTTTAATTATTGGCCCGTCTCCAAACGTTAACCCCAATTGGTATAAGCCATACTGGCAACCAGGGCTTGAAAATGTGCTTCAGAAAAATCCATTTAACCCCGGGCCAGATAATCCTTATTTGGCCATGTATGAAATGCTGAATAAAATGAATAAGAATGGTTTGATTGGTTCTGTTTCTGCTAATTATGAAATTTCTAAAAAGTTTGACCTGATGGTAAGAAGTGGAATTGACATGTCTTTCGAATTCCGATCACAACAGCGACCATTTAGCATGACCAAATATCCAAGAGGAATGTATCGCGTGTAAGTCTTCAAACTAATGTTCACCAGAGATAGTTAAAATTAAGTCATAAATTTAATCTTTGCAACAGGTGTTGCTTTCTTCTTTTTTTCATTGTTCTTAGTTTAATTAAATGTCGTTTTTCGAGTATCTCTTGGCCGCGTCCAAAA
>CAMDKO010000046.1 GCA_945901155.1 Pedobacter schmidteae | reverse complement strand
CCTGGGGAGTGACTAATTTCTGGCTTGTGGGCCCCCGGACTGATTTTACGTTTAGTAATAAACTCTTTTTTACAACGTTTGTGCAGTATAATAACCAGCAAAAGAATATCAATCTGAATACCCGTTTTCAATGGCGTTATAAACCAGCTAGTGATCTTTTTCTAGTTTTTACGGATAATTATTATCCTTCTCCATTTGCTGTCCGAAATCGCGCCCTAGTTTTGAAGTTTACTTATTGGTGGAACTAGCCTTATTTGAAGGGTTGAATCTAATTTCGGATTTTAAAATTGGGTTTACAAAATAGTATTAAGCTGATTAAAAGCATTCTAGCAGATGAACTCCAAACTTTTTCCCTAATTTTTTTGTTAAAAATCTCTGTATTTTGTTTAGGTATTTATTCATTAAATTTATTGATATGTGCGGAAGAGTAAGCATTTCAGAACCAACTAGTATAGCTAAGGAGCTACACCTTAAGCTGGCAGATGATTTGGCAAGACCGGGAAATATCAATGTTCCTCCAACACTAGAGCTGCCGGTTTTTACGGATCAAAAACCTTCAGAACTTCAATACCTCAGTTGGACACTAATACCATTTTGGGCCAAGGAAAAGCCAAAGTTCAGTACCTTTAATGCTCGAATTGAAAATCTAAAAGAATCGGGTAGCTGGAAACATTTATTAGGTAAAAAGCATTGTGTGGTTATTACCGATGGCTTTTATGAATGGAAAAAATTGGATGAAAAGGTTAAGAAAAAACAAGCCTATCTTATACGCATGAAAGGGATGAGATTTACGTTAATGGCTGGTTTATGGGATACCTGGATTGATAAAAATACAGGAGAATTGATCAATAGCTGTACAATAATTACCAAGCCTGCAAACAAAGAGATGAAATTTCTTCATGACAGGATGCCCTGTTTGTTAAATCTGGATGATGCAAATGTCTGGGTTGACGCGAAATTTTCTTTGGATGAGCGATTTGCAGCTTTGGAGCGATTAAAAGACGATCTGCTGGAAATGAATTTTGTTACTAAAGTTGGAGATATTGATGAGTATAAATTTTTGTTCGGCTAGATCAATTAGGGGGATTAGATCCTCGAATTAGGATGTTTTTCATATTTTTTATCGATATATTTAAATACATTAATTCGTAAGCTGTGAAAATTTTCAAATTACTTTGTATAGCAGTGATCGTATGTTTATCTCTTTGCGTGCAGGCTCAAAAAAAAGAAAGACCAGAAAAGCCGGTAAAGCAATTTACGATTTATGAAAAGGGTCAATATATGACCAAGGTCGATGTTAGGAAAGAGTTAAGAGGTACAGAAAATAGTGTGCAGATCGATGCGCTTAATGCTAGTGGAGGTTCTGGTCTGATTAGGGGAGAAGTATTACCAGGTGCAGAGATATCACAGGTTTTAGCAACCGCTGGCAATTATAATCTGACTCGGCAAATCTCAAAATCAGGAAGAGGAGAGTCCATACAATTGATGGATGTAGTATATCCGTTGAGGCTTCGAATAACCATCTCTAACCAGGTTCTGGATGTGGAGATCAAAGAAGCCGGTTTCTGGAAAATCTCTGTAGGTCTTACACAATAAATTTATTTTGAGATACTGTTTAAACCTTTTTAAAGATTTCAGTGGGCATGAATCAGTAATCCGTCATTTTTTTCTATTTATAGGCCTATTCAAATTGCATTTTTCATGCATTACAATTATTATTGTATGAAATGAATTCAACACAAGAAGAAGGAATATTCCTTTCAGCTAAGGAAAGTTTACAAAAAAACGGTTTTAATATTGTTCAACAAGATCTAAATCGCCCTTGGGGTGGTTTTTTTGTGATCGATGAACATCAGGCACAAAAATTCGCAAACACGTATTTTGACGGAATAGAAATCGGAGAATTAAAGATCTCAGGAAAACTTAGTCCTAAGTTTTTGATCGTTTCTCCCAATAAGCGTCTTTCTTGGCAATACCATCATCGCAGGGCCGAGATCTGGCAGGTAATTCAGGGTGCTGTTGGAGTTGTTAAAAGTTTAACAGATGAAGAAACCGAATTGAGGTCATATCATCCCGGAGAACGTATAGTTTTACAACAGGGCGAGCGCCACAGATTGGTGGGTTTAAATGATTGGGGCCTAGTTGCAGAAATCTGGCAGCATACAGATGTATCTAATCCGTCAGATGAATCAGACATTGTAAGGCTGCAGGATGATTTTGGCAGGTAGTGTCTTGAGTCAGCATAACATGACATTTCTACTATTTTTTAAAAAGTAAATTTGTTTATTTTCACACGCTTTTAAAACCAAAGCGCTATCTATTTATGGTTATTTTAATTTTCTTTCTTTGTCATTGGTTTTTGTCCCTGTTTTTTCAAACATTTTTCCTTCACCGCTATTCTTCTCATAAGATGTTCAAAATGAGCCTTTTCTGGGAGAAATTTTTCTATATGTCAACATTCCTTGCACAGGGATCTTCTTTTTTAAATCCGCGTGCATATGCAATTATGCACCGTATGCATCATGCCTATAGCGATACGGAGAAAGATCCTCATTCCCCGCATTTTTTTAAGGATGTGATTGGTATGATGATGCAGACTAAAAACATTTATCTGGATTATGTGAGGTTTAAAATAGAACCGGAGCAAGCATTTCGAGATAATTATCCAACATGGCCCTTGATCGATCGTATTGGTGATCTGTGGATCACGCGATCAATATTTATCGTGTTTTATATTACTTTTTATAGTCAATTTGCGGAATATTGGTGGATGTTCTTATTGCTACCCATCCATTTTTTAATGGGGCCAATTCATGGAGCAGTAGTTAACTGGTGCGGTCATAAATACGGTTATTCTAATTATGATAATGATGACCACAGTAAGAATTCCTTGCCATTAGACTTTCTGATGTTGGGTGAATTATTTCAAAATAACCATCATAAAAAGCCAAATAATGTGAATTTTGCATTAAAATGGTATGAATTTGATCCATCTTATCCTATAATTAAGTTAATGCATCATCTTCGCATCATCAGACTTAGAAAAATTTAATCATTAGATATACAATTTTTATGAGCCTTGATTTTAATCAGGGCTCTTTTTGTTTGAAAAGGTGTTTAAATGTTGAAATCTATGCAGACAGTATGCAGATGTAAATTTTAAATTTGTAATTGCTTCAATTGAAATAAAAGGTACAAAGATGGCTGAATTAGAATATAGTGATGATAGTATTCGTTCTCTCGACTGGAAAGAGCATATCAGATTACGGCCAGGGATGTATATCGGTAAGCTTGGTGATGGATCGGCCTATGACGATGGTATCTACGTTTTACTAAAGGAAATACTGGATAACTCAATCGATGAATTTGTGATGGGTTCAGGTAAGACTATCGAGATCACAGTTAGTGATAAAAAGGTCTCTATACGTGATTATGGCAGAGGAATTCCACTTGGGAAAGTGATTGATTGCGTTTCCAAGATTAATACTGGAGGTAAATACGACTCAAAAGCATTCCAAAAGTCTGTAGGCTTAAATGGTGTAGGTACCAAGGCTGTAAACGCTTTGTCATCTCATTTCATGGTTCAGTCATATCGTGACGGACGTACAAAAAAGGCAGAATTTGAGCAGGGCATACTCATCAATGATCTTCCTGAAACTGAAACTACTCAGCGCAATGGAACAGCAGTAGTTTTTTACGCCGATGAAACCATTTTTAGAAATTATCACTATATCCCCGAATTCGTAGAAAGCATGATTTGGAACTATGTGTTCCTTAATTCAGGTTTGACTATCAATTTTAACGGCACTAAATTTTTCTCGGAAAGGGGGCTATATGACCTATTGACTAGAAATACTGATACTGAAACCCTTCGTTACCCGATTATCCACCTCATTGGAGATGATATTGAAGTTGCCATGACCCACGGGCAACAATATGGTGAGGAATATTATTCGTTTGTGAATGGTCAGCATACCACTCAGGGAGGTACTCATCAGGCGGCATTTAGGGAGGCAGTAGTTAAAACAATTCGTGAATTTTATAAAAAGGAGTTCGATGCATCGGATGTCAGGGCTTCAATCGTTTCAGCTATATCAATCAGAGTACAGGAACCTGTGTTTGAATCACAAACTAAAACTAAACTGGGTTCACAGAATATTGCTCCTGATGGCCCTTCGGTACGTACCTTTATTAATGATTTTATTAAGAAGGCTCTGGATGATTATTTACATAAGCACCCTGCAGATGCCGATTCACTTTTAAAACGGATACTTCAATCGGAACGAGAGCGTAAAGACATTGCCGGAATCAAAAAATTGGCCAATGAACGGGCAAAAAAAGCATCTCTGCACAATAAAAAATTAAGAGACTGCAAGATACATTTTGAAGATAGCCATGAGCGTAAACAAGATACAACCTTGTTTATCACGGAGGGAGACTCAGCAAGTGGTTCCATAACTAAATCGCGTGATGTGATGACCCAGGCTGTATTCAGTTTAAAAGGAAAACCGCTCAACTGCTACGGCCTAACCAAAAAAGTGGTATATGAGAATGAGGAATTCAACCTGTTGCAGCATGCTCTGAATATTGAAGACGGGCTTGATAATTTACGCTACAATAACATTGTGATCGCTACCGATGCCGACGTAGATGGGATGCATATTCGTTTATTGCTGATGACATTTTTTCTTCAGTTCTTTCCGGATCTTGTAAAAGCAGGACATGTTTCAATTCTTCAAACTCCACTCTTCAGGGTGCGCAATAAAAAGGAAACTATTTATTGCTATAGTGATGAGGAAAGGCAGCGGGCAATTAGGAAATTGGGTAATAAACCTGAAATAACTCGATTTAAAGGATTGGGAGAGATATCTCCAGTAGAATTTGAGCTATTTATAGGTAAGGATATTCGCCTTGATCCTGTGATTTTGTCTAAAGAACAAAGTATTAAGAACCTCTTAGAATATTATATGGGTAAAAATACTCCCGACAGGCAGCAACATATCATCAAAAACCTTCGGGTGGAGGTTGATTTTGTTGGCGAAGAAGAGCCTCAGGAAGCGGTGGCCGAATTGTTGACAGATTGAACTATGCAAAAAAGAAACATCTCCATTTCCTTTGATGAATATAATTCTCTGGAAGAATTAAATAGCCAGGATCAGATTCTCTGTATCGAGGCCAAAAAAGCATTGAGTAATTCTCATTCGCCTTATTCTGGTTTCAGAGTTGGAGTTGCTGTGCAGTTAGAAAGCGGTAGAATTGTTTATGGGAGTAATCAGGAAAATGTGGCCTATCCTTCGGGGCTTTGTGCTGAACGAGTTGCCCTTTTTTTGATCGGCACAACTTATCCGGATGATAAGATATTAAGTATGGCCATCACAGCCCAAACAGATCATTTTTTAATAAAAGAGCCCGTTACTTCCTGTGGTGCCTGCCTTCAGGTAATGGCAGAATATGAGAAAAAGCAATCTCATCCAATCAACGTTCTATTTTATTGCCTCAATGGAGCGATTATTCGTACAACTGGAATAAAAACTTTACTTCCATTTGCTTTTGAAGAAATGAGACTGCAAAAATAATCGTAAATTGTATAATAAAAAGGGCGGATTTGAAAAAGAAATTCTTATCCGCAAAAGATAGATTGCCGATGAAAAAATATGTATATCTCCTCTTTTCACTTTTGTTATTTGTTGAAATTAGCCATGCTCAGATCAAATTGTCCTCCATCAAGGTTGATGAATGGGTTAAAAATAATTTTACCGGGCAGGGTATTGTAGTAGGCAATATTAAGGTCATAGGTTACCCCCTCTCTACCTTATCTTTTACAAGTACGGGGAATGTTCTGAAACTGCAAAAGGGATTGATCTTGTCGTCGGGAAACTCCTATAATATAGCCGGGTATAATAATTCTCATGACCAGAGCTCAACTTTTGGAGATGTGATGAAACCTGAGACAGATCAGGATCTGGCTGGTATTGTTAAGGGGAAACTGTACGATATATGTAGTATTGAGTTTGATTTTGTCCCACTTGATAATAGCATTCAGTTTAACTATCAGTTTGGTTCGGATGAATATCCAGAATATGTTGAATCAACCTATAATGATGTTTTTGCTTTCATTGTTTCAGATGATAGTACTTCCAGAAATATTGCATTAATTCCGGGCACTCAAGTTCCTGTCAGTATCAACACTGTTAATTTTAAGACCAATAAAGAGCATTTCATTGATAATAACCTGTACAAGCAGGTTACCATCAAAAGGCAGGAGCTGTTGAAAACTACCTATAAGAGAACTTTTGCCGGCAGAATATTGCGTAAAATCGGGTCTATTTTTACTATTAACAAGCCAGTAGCAGGTGATCAAGTTGTAATTCAGCCAGATACTGAATTGATGAAAACCTTGGATCCGAATTTATACCGTAATCTTCGCTATGATGGAATTACTAATAAGCTTATTGCCCAAGCCTATGTGAAACCTTATAAAAAATATCACTTAAAGATCATTGTTGCTGATGTTGATGACAATATTTATGATTCAGGTGTCTTTATCGAGGATCGAAGTCTGACTTCTAAAAAAGATGTTCAGCAACCTGGTTTTACTGAATACCCAGATCTGAGCAAAGTGATTGATCCAAACCTGATCCTACAAGGGAAAAAGCTAGAAGAGATTTTGCCTGAAGCATATAAAAAGGAATGGTCAAAGACAGCTATTCAAACCCAGGCTGTTAGTCAGACTGCGAAAGAGCCTTTTCCCGTTGAAAAGCGTGCTCAACCTGTTAAGAAACCTGTATCACCAAAATTAGCCTCGGCAATTATGCCTCCTTCTGTAGCTGAACAGTCAAGGGTTGACTTAAAGCCTGTTTTGATAGATATATCAAATACTGTCATCCTTTTTGATTTCGATAAGTCGGAAGTCAAAGAGTCTGAAATGATGAAACTTCGCGAAGCCATTGAAATTTTCAAAAAGCAAAGAAAGTATTTTACATTGAATATATCCGGCCATACCGATATCAAAGGCAGCCTAGATTATAATTATAATCTTTCAGCACGCAGAAACAAGGCCGTTATTGACGCCGTTAACAACTTGTTAGAAGAGAAGATAAAGATAACTGCTGTCAGTAAGTCATATACTCAGCCAGTTGCCAACAATGAAACAGATGATGGCCGCCAGGCTAATCGAAGGGTGGAGCTGATTTTTGTGAAGAAGAATTGATAGGTTAATCAACTAACCAAGACTTTGATCATATTTGTTTGTATCATAAGATTATTAAGACCTGTTAAAAACTTCCCGCTAACATTTTCTGGCGATAACTTATATTTACAATTCGATAGAATATCAATAACAGGATGAGTGAAGAAATAGAAAATACGGAAGGCGAAAACATAAATACGGAAGGTTTACATAATGTAATATCGCTTTCTGGTTTATATGAAAATTGGTTTTTAGATTATGCATCCTATGTGATCCTAGATCGTGCGGTTCCTCATATTCATGATGGGCTGAAGCCTGTGCAACGCCGTATTTTACATTCTCTAAAAGAAATGGATGATGGCCGCTTCAATAAGGCGGCCAACGTTATTGGCAATACAATGAAGTATCACCCACATGGGGATGCTTCGATAGGTGATGCCATGGTTCAGATTGGACAAAAGAATTTGCTGATTGATACACAGGGAAATTGGGGCGACCCGATTACCGGTGATTCTGCTGCAGCTCCCCGTTACATCGAAGCCAGATTATCCAAATTTGCTATTGAAGTTGTTTTTAATCCGGATACAACTGAATGGCAGAGTAGTTATGACGGTAGAAATAAGGAGCCGGTTACGCTTCCTGTTAAATTTCCTCTGTTGCTTGCCCAGGGTGCCGATGGCATTGCTGTAGGTCTGGCAACCAAGATTATGCCTCATAATTTCATGGAACTCATTGATGCTTCAATAGAAGTTTTGAGAGGTAATCGACCAGACCTGCTTCCTGATTTTCAGATGGGTGGCATGGCAGATTTCAGTAATTATAGTGAAGGTATGCGTGGTGGGAAGATCAGAGTGCGCGCAAAGATCGTGGAACGAGATAAAAAAACACTTGCTATAACCGAAATACCATATACAACCACTACCGGCGGATTAATAGACAGTGTGATCGCTGCTAACGATAAGGGTAAGATCAAGATCAAAAAGATTGAGGATAACACTGCTAAAAATGTAGAGATCATCATTCATCTTGCTCCGGGAATTTCTCCTGATGTGACTATTGATGCGCTTTATGCCTTTACAGATTGCGAAGTTTCAATTTCTCCAAATACCTGTATTATCAAAGGCGATAAGCCTTATTTCATGAGTGTGAATGATATTCTCATTGAAAGTACGCATCATACAAAAAACCTCCTCAAGCTGGAACTTGAAATAAAGCTTGCCGAGTTGAAAGAAAAGATATTCTTCAGTTCATTGCTTAAGATATTTATACAGGAAGGAATGTATAAGAATCATGAGTATGAAAGCTCAGGCAATTTTGAAACGGTAGTAGAGGTGTTAAACAAACTCTTTGAGCCATTCTTTCCGCAGTTTTATCGGGAAATACTTCCTGAGGATTACAAAAAGCTGATCGATAAGCCAATGAGTAGCATTACCCGCTTTGATCTAAAGAAATCGGATGAGCAATTGCTTTCGCTGGAGAGTGACATTAAAGAAGTAAGTAAGTTTCTAAAACACTTAACAGATTATGCCATTGCTTGGTTTGAAAAGTTGAGGGCTAAATATGGTAGCGGCAGGGAGCGTAAAACAGAGATCAGAGCATTTGACAAGGTAGAAGCTTCAAAAGTGGCTTTAGCCAATGTTAAATTGTATATGAATCGTGAAGATGGATTTATTGGTACGGGATTACGTAAAGATGAATTTGTATGTGATTGTTCAGATCTGGATGAAGTGATTGTTTTTAGGGAAGATGGAAAGTTTAATGTTTCTAAAGTAGCTGAAAAGACTTTCGTTGGTAAGGGGATATTGCATGCGCAGGTATTCAAAAAGAGTGATGAGCGTACTGTTTATAATTTGATCTATAAGGATGGTGAAAACGGCACTTCCTATATCAAAAGATTCTCTGTATTAGGCGTTACCCGCGACAAGGAATACGACCTAACTAAGGGTGCAAAAGGCTCAAAAGTATTGTACTTTACTCCAAATCCAAATGGAGAGGCTGAGATCGTAAATATTCAGTTAAAACCACATTCTAAACTTAAAAAGTTACAGTTCGACATTGATTTTGCAGATCATGTGATTAAGGGCCGCAGCTCATTGGGAAATATTGTAACTAAGTATCCAGTAAAGAAAGTCCTTCAAAAAAGCAAGGGTGTCTCAACATTATCAGGGCGTAAGATTTGGTTTGATGAGATTCTTAAGCGACTTAATGTAGATGGAAGAGGAAAATACCTCGGTGAGTTTGATGGCGATGACAGAATATTGACGGTTAATCAGCAGGGAATTTACGAGCTTAGCAGCTTTGAACTAAGCAATCATTTTGACGACCATTTACTGTTGATTGAGAAGTATAATCCTGAAAAGATATTTGCATTGATCTATCTAGAGGGGAAATCAGGTAGCCATTATTTGAAGCGATTTGTATTTGAAAACACCTCTATTGGGAAGAAATCGAGTGTGATCAGTGAAGAGTCTGGTTCGAAATTGTTCTTTATTTCAGGACATTCAAAGCCAATGATCAGGCTTGAGGTTATCAAGGGAAAAACAAAAATACCTGAAGTTTCTGATATCGATCTAGCTGATGCCATTGAGGTAAAGGGCATGAAGGCTATGGGTAACAGACTGAGCCCGCATGAAGTAAAAAACATTGAAATTCTCCATTCACCTGTCGAAGAGGAGGAAGATGAAATAGTGGTAGAGGTTTCTGATGTTACCTTCTATGAACAGGAGGCTCCAGAATTTAATCAGGCAACTCTAGCTTCTGGTTCTGCCAGAGATATAGAAGTAGCAGATGAAAATGACAACGATAAACCTGGACTTCTCAATAAATTAGCTGAAAACTCTGAAATAGATGATTCGGATATAGATATAGCGCTAAATGTTGAGATCATACCTGAAGTGCAGATGGAGAGTTTCAAGGAAACGGAGAGTGTATCAGTACCTGAATATATAGAAGAGGAGACTATTCCTGAATCAGAAATAATTCCAGAAGTTCGGATTGAAAGCTCGAAAGAACCAGCTAGATCTGAAAGGGTAAAAAAATCTGCTCCGAGTGCTGAGGCTGCTCCTGAAAGAGTCCTAGAAGTACAAGATGAAAGCGTTAAAGAGCCAGAAAAACCAGTTAAAAAAATTGATTTTGAGATCACCAATCCGGATGATCTGGAAATTGATGATAAGGGACAGATAGGCTTGTTCTAATCGTTTTTCATATTAATACCCTTGGTTGTAGCAGAGAAAAGTATTTTTAATCTGAAAATCTATTTCAATTTATCCCAAAAATCGTGAGTAAACTTGGTTAGTTTTGGCTGAATAACGTGCACGCAATAGGCTTTATTAGCGTTATTATTAAAATAGTTTTGATGATAATCTTCGGCTTCATAGAATTTTGATGCTGGGCTTACTTCAGTAATAATCGGT
The DNA here is from genome assembly GCA_945901155.1 of Pedobacter schmidteae. GTDB lineage: Bacteria > Bacteroidota > Bacteroidia > Sphingobacteriales > Sphingobacteriaceae > Daejeonella > Daejeonella schmidteae_B. Next base: position 6,501 of record CAMDKO010000046.1, on the reverse strand, counting down.
TGCTCAAAGACCATAGCTTTTTGCAGGCTACCGATCATGTTTTCTGCAATAATCTTTTGTTCCTGATTTTCATAAAATACTACTGAGCGATATTGGGTTCCCATATCATTTCCCTGCCTGTTTAGGGTAGTAGGGTTGTGCGTTTTAAAAAACACCAATAATAAATCCTCAAAAGAAATTTCTGCAGGATCATAATCGATGCGGATTATTTCTGCATGACCGGTATTACCCTCGCATATATCTTCATAGGTAGGATTAAGTTTATGGCCGCCCATATAACCTGATACTACTTTAGAAACACCTTTTAAATTCATAAAAACTGCTTCTGTACACCAAAAACATCCTCCTCCAACTATTGCCTGATTCATTTTTTTTTAATGCAATTTCAAGATTTATTTTGAAAGTATTATAAGCCTATGGTAAAGAAAAAGGGGAATCACAAAGTAATATCCCCCTTTTTTTGATTTTGATTATTTTTATTGGTATTGTATATAACTTGGACGTGGCTTAAGTTTCATAAGCTCTGCCGGAGTCATTAAACGGTTGGGAGCTTTTTTGAGGTCGTTTTTATAGAATAATTTAAACCCAGTAAATTGTACAGGTTCTGAATAGATAAAGTGGCGATGTGTGCCCATCTTTAATTCGGGCTCACCCCAACCATCCATGTGCATAACTACTTGAACTTCAGGCCTTAATTTTATACTTTGGTAGTTGGTTACCATCTTTTTTGTAAAACGATGAATAACGAATATCTTAGGAGGTAAGTTATTGGCTTTTACGAGCTTTGTAAGGTAATCAGATACATAATTGATCTCTGAAGCATCATATGTGCCTATCTTTTTGCCTGGTAAAACTCCTCCTTTCATCGAAAATTCAGGATCAATCCCCAAGTGAACATTTGGCATTTTAAGATATTTTTCAAGACGGGGTAGTTCTTCTCTGATGGTGCTTAATGCTACCTGAATATCAAGAAAAACGATCATTCCTTTTTTCATTCTTGAGATGGTTAATACGGAGTCGATCTGCTTATCAGGCATTCTATTTCTGTATTTACCATCTTTCCCTGGATCACCAGCTGCAACAACTGCAATGTAATGCAATGCCGGTTGTACCGGTGTTTGGGGATCTGCTTTTTCCCATTTGCTAACTTCAGAATAGAGCATTCGAAGCATTTCTTTTGGTGCATACTCTCCAAGAGCCCCCATTTTTTTAGAATACAGGTTACCATAATAGGTAACTACTCTTTTATAAGGCAATATTGCTCCTGCTAGAGGGTATGGTTGTTTTTTTACAGGCCATTTTCCGGTAGTATCACCATTGGCAAGTTCTTTGATTTTTTTAGTATAAAGTGCAGTATCTATAGGCTCAGGAGTAGCATCTTCTTCAATTTCTGAATCTGAACTGGCAAGTTCTCCATTAGCGTTGATCGCCGATTTGTTTCCTGTTTTGCTTTTTGACTCTGAACAGCTTGTAAATATGGCTGCAAAAGCAAGAAATGCAACGCTTGCTATCAGTAATTTAGGTTTTATCATTCTAATTTTTGATTTGGGGTTTTGGGTATTGAAACTATATTAAATTACTATTTACTTCCTTTATTTACAAATATATTTACTCAAATTTTACAGAATTTGCCAAATACACCCAGAGGTAATTTATATCCTGAACTTGCCTGAAGGTAAAGCTCTCCACTTTCCAGGTTTTGTACTTTCGGAAAAGATGAACGAATCAGATTTTCCACTATAATGGATGAAAAGCCAAGTGAATAGGTGTTCAATATAAGAAAATGTTCCTCGTCGTCTAGCAATTTTACGACGTCTTCCATCATTTCCTTGATATTGTCTTCAAGTTTCCATTTTTCGCCATTCGGGCCATGGCCGTAAGCCGGCGGATCGAGTATGATGCCATTGTATTTGCGTCCTCTTTTAACTTCACGTTTAACGAATTTCAGGGCATCCTCAACGGTCCATCGAATGTTTTCTAATCCAGATAAGGTTTGGTTTTCATTTGCCCAGCTCACTACCTGTTTGATTGAATCAACATGAGTAGTTTCAGCACCTGCAGCACAGGCTGCTAAAGAAGCGCCTCCGGTATAGGCAAATAGATTTAGGACTTTTGGTTGTTCTGTTTTGAAACTTCCGATACACTTAATGATATAGTCCCAGTTGACGGCCTGCTCCGGAAAAATACCCAAATGCTTAAATGAAGTGAGGGCAAGCCTAAACTTTAAGGTAATATCTCCATTTTTATAATTAATATGCCATCTATCAGGCGTTTTTTGGTCTTTTTTTATCCACTCTCCTGATGTTGCTGAACGACCTTTGAACCGGATATGGTGTAATTTAGTCCATTCGCTTTCTGGAAGTCCCTTTCCCCAAACAGCCTGCGGTTCAGGACGTATTAAGATCACATTTCCAAATCGTTCCAGCTTTTCAAAATCACCACAATCGATCAGTTCGTAATCTTTCCAGTTTTCGGCGGTTAACAGTTGAATCATCTATTATTTTTTTTGTAAAGCCTGCATGAATTTGCTGGCAAATACAAACTCATTTAGTTCAATATTGTCCGTTTGATAAATTTCTTTATTCGAGCCTTCCCACCATTTTTTTCCTTCATGTAGGAAGATAATATTTTCACCGATACCCATTACAGAATTCATATCATGGGTAACAACAATGGTAGTGGTTTTATATTCAACGGTTAATTCCTGAATAAGTTCGTCTATGACAATGGCTGTTTTAGGGTCAAGACCAGAATTGGGCTCATCTACAAAAAGATATTTTGGGTTCATGGCTATGGCTCGGGCAATTCCCACTCTTTTCTTCATGCCACCAGATAGCTCGGCAGGAAACAATTTGTTTTTACCAGCCAGATTTACTCTTTCCAGACAGAAATTGGCACGATCCAGCTTTTCATTATGATTCTGATCGGTAAACATATTTATTGGAAACATGATATTATCCTCCACATTCATAGAATCAAAAAGAGCAGATCCTTGAAAAAGCATTCCGATCTCGGTACGAATTTCAATTCTGGACTGAAAGTTCATACGTGTAAAATTTCTAGCATCGTAAATTACGGATCCTTCTTCTGGCTCATGTAAACCTACCATGCATTTCAATAAGGTTGTTTTTCCTGATCCGGATCCACCGATGATTAGGTTACAGATTCCTTCTTTAAATTCGGCTGAAATACCTTTTATAACCTGATTTTCGCCGAATGTTTTTTGTATGTTTCTGATCTCTATCATAGCAATAGCTGTGCGACAAGGTAATCAGTGAAAAGTATGGCAATACAACTGATCACCACGGCCTTGGTACTTGAGCGGCCAACTTCAAGAGCTCCACCATCGGTGTAAAAACCCTGATAGGCTGAAACTGAAGTGATGATAAATGCAAAAATTACAGATTTAACCATTGATACTGTAAACGTAAAAGGAATGAAAGCTGAAGTAATTCCATTAATAAAATCCTGGCCTGTAACGGCTCCGGAGACAGTACCTGCGATATACCCACCTGTAATTGTCAATCCTATAGAGATGATTACTAATAATGGAATCATGGTAACTGCACCAATGATCTTTGGTAGAATCAGGTAGCCAGGACTGTTTATTCCCATTATTTCAAGTGCATCAATCTGCTCAGTAACACGCATTGTACCTATTTGCGAAGCAATACTTGATCCGACTTTTCCAGCAAGTACAATAGCAGAAATAGTTGGACTAAGTTCTAGTATTGCTGAATCACGAACAATCATGCCGATTACAGATTTTGGAATAAAATCACTAACCAGCTGAAATGCAGTCTGCACGGTTGTTACTGCACCCAAAAACAAGGATATAATAGCGATTATTCCTAGTGAGCCTACACCTATGGAAACCATTTCATGTAAAATCTCACTACGATAAATATTCCATTTTTCAGGTCTGCGGAACACAGCTTTTAGCAATAAAATATATTTACCTAAGGGGTGAAATATCATTTGACAATTGTTTCTTTACAGATTATACAATATTAATATAAAATTATCATCCGCTCACAGATGATTAATAATTTAGCAAATGTAATCAATTGGCATTATGCCTTAAATTACCCCAATTGATTTTCTTAAATTTAACTTATGAATGCTATTGTTACCGGTACAACCAAAGGAATAGGCAGTGCTATTGTCAGGCAACTTGCTGCTCACAATTTCAACATTGTTTTGTGTTCAAGAAACCAACAAGAACTCGATGCGCAACTCGCTGAGCTAAGAGAAGCCTATCCCAAACTTCGTTTTTATGGGATGAAGGCAGATATGGAAAATATGACTGATGTTAAAGAATTTGCAAAATTCTCATTAAAATGTCTAGGATCTGCAGATGTTTTGGTGAATAATGCAGGTTTATACATTCCATCTGATGTATTGCAGGAAGAAGAGTCATCCCTAGAAAGGCAGATGAAAGTCAATGTGTATGCACCGCATTATTTAAGTAAATTTATTGCAGAAAGTATGAAATTAAAATCTGCTGGTCATATTTTCAATATTTGCTCTATTGCAAGTGTTAACCCAGTGATCAGCGCAGGCTCATACAGTATAAGTAAGGCTGCATTATTAAGTCTGAGCAAAGTATTAAGAGAAGCACTAATGCCATTTGGCATCAAGGTTACAGCTATTTTGCCTGGAGCAACATTGACTGATTCATGGGCGGGAACCACATTGCCCTCCGAAAGGTTTATTGCTCCAGAAGATGTTGCAAGCAGCATCATCAATTGCCTGCAAATGAGTGCAGGAGCAAATGTTGAGGAGGTACTAATCAGGCCTTTAAAAGGTGATATTTAAGATTGAATTTTTTCACCGACATTTCACTGGACTTTACCGAGAACATAGCATAACCTACCTAATTGATGTTCTCAGCATTAGGCTTATATCTTAGTTTTGATCTATCAATTCAAACAAAAAAGAATAATTGATCGTAAAAACTAAAACTAGCTGAATATTTAAACTCTAAGAAAATGGAAAAGAAACTTCGACGCAACCAACAGGATAAAATGATTGCTGGTGTTTGCTCCGGGCTGGCAGATTATTTTGATCTGGATGTAACCTGGGTTAGGATTGCCTTTGTAGTAACTGTTATTGCAGGTGCTTCAGGTTTGCTTGCTTACCTAGTACTTTGGATTGCTGTTCCAAAAAAACCTTATCTGCCTGATTATGGGCAGTTTACTACAGATTATAACGTAAATGACCCTGCAAATACATCTTTTCCAAAGCCGGGAATGTCATATTCAAAACCTAAGAAAAAACATACAGGTAAGGGACGTTTAATTGTAGGAGTAATTTTTATAGTATTTGGAACATTCTTCCTTCTGAACGAATTTAATTTGATACCTGATTGGGTTGAGTTTCACAAACTATGGCCATTGATATTAATAGGAATGGGAATTTATACGCTTTCTGGAGCTGTAAATAATGCTAAATGGAAAGATGATTTGGCTCAATTTACAACATTTAGCGAGCCTGCAGTGAATTCTGAAATTCCTGAAAATAAAAGCACTGAAGAAACTAACCCAAGTACTGACGATTCTACTAATAAGCCAATATGAAAACCGGAAAAATTGTATGGGGAATGATCTACATTTTCATAGGATCGATATTCCTACTGGATAACTTTAACCTAATAGACTTTTATTGGGTTTCAGTATGGCGTTTTTGGCCTGTGATTTTTATTCTGATTGGTATCAATATGCTGCTCAGTAGGTTTGTGAATCAAAAGGCAGTTCCTGCTCTGGTTGCAGCAATTACATTGTTAACCTTAGTGCTAATCGGATATCAGGGTTCTCGTCCCAATAACGATAGCAGGTGGATCAGCTTCCAATTCGACAATGATGATAGTGGGAATGATTCAACACAAAATGTTCCAAGTTATTTTATAGAGCCTTATGGCGGTGCCAAGAGAGCAGAATTAAGAATTCAGGGTGGAGCTACCAGTTTTAAGCTTCAAGATACAACCTCGAGTCTTTTTGAAGCAGATGTTAAAAGACCATTTGCAAAATATACCCTCACAAAAAGTATCAGCGATTCTGTTGAAGTTTTAAATTTCAGGATGCGCAGCGGTGAGCAACGCTGGAATCTGGATGAAATGGAAAGCAATGAAACAAATATTCGTTTGAATTTGACTCCGGTGTGGGATATTCATATTGGGATGGGAGCAGGAGAGGCTATTTTCGATCTGACACCTTATAAAGTAAGTTCTCTTAAATTTGAGGGTGGCGCTGCTTCTTTTGAAGCAAAAATTGGTTCGCTTCAAGCTCTAACCAATGTGACTGTTGAAGCTGGAGTTGCAAATGTTGAGATTGATGTGCCATCTGAATCAGGTTGCCGCATTGTAGTAGATAGCGGACTTTCATCCAAAGATTTCATCGGCTTTATTAAACAGACTGATGGAACCTACCAGACTAGTAATTACAGCACAGCAGCAAAAAAAATTATTATTAGCTTGAAAGGTGGACTCTCTTCTTTTGAAGT
>CAMDKO010000045.1 GCA_945901155.1 Pedobacter schmidteae | reverse complement strand
ACTAATTTGTCATTCCCTTTAATAATACCTTTATTTGCATTATATCATTGAACTGAATGGCTAAAAATTTACTTATTGTTGAGTCGCCGGCTAAGGCGAAAACAATTGAAGGGTACCTTGGAAAAGATTTTCTTGTTAAATCAAGCTATGGTCATATTCGTGACTTGATCAAGACCGATGATGCCATTGATGTAAGCCATAATTTTGAACAGCGCTATGAAGTTCCATCCGATAAAAAAGCAGTTGTCAATGAATTAAAGAGATTAGCTAAGGATGCAGAAATGGTATGGCTTGCATCGGATGAGGACCGTGAAGGAGAAGCAATTTCATGGCACCTTTTTGAAACATTAGGCTTGAAAGAAGATCAAACCAAGCGTATTGTTTTTCATGAGATCACCAAAACTGCTATTCTTAAAGCCATTGAATCGCCAAGAAAAATAGATTATAATTTAGTTTATGCTCAGCAAGCCCGTCGAGTTTTAGATCGTCTGGTAGGATTTGAGTTATCGCCGGTACTTTGGAAAAAAGTAAAACCTTCTCTTTCTGCTGGACGTGTGCAATCTGTTGCCGTTCGTTTAATTGTTGACAGAGAGCGCGAAGTAAATAAATTTACAGCTACAGCTGCATTCAAAGTCGTAGCACTATTTTATACGGATAAACAAAAGGAACTATTCAGAGCCGAACTACCCGAACGTTTTGAAAAGGCACCTGAAGCAGAAAATTTCCTCAAAGATTGCATAAATGCAGTTTATACTGTACGAAGCATAGAAACCAGACCAACAAAAAGAAGTCCGTCGGCACCATTTACCACTTCAACCCTGCAACAGGAAGCCAGCAGAAAGTTAGGCTTTTCAGTTGCAAGAACTATGCAAGTGGCGCAAAAATTATACGAAAGCGGTAAAATCACGTATATGCGTACCGATTCGGTAAACTTATCGGATACTGCTTTAAATGCTGCAGCAGCAGAGATAAAATCGGCTTACGGAGAAAAATATCATCAGTTAAGAAAATATAAAACCAAATCGGCTGGTGCACAGGAAGCTCACGAAGCCATTCGTCCTACTTATTTTGACCAGCATACCACCAGTGGCGACTCATCAGAACAAAGATTATATGATCTGATATGGAAACGTTCCATTGCTTCACAAATGTCTGAGGCCAATTTTGAAAAAACTACGGCTAAGATTAGTATTTCTTCGCGGAGCGAGGAGTTTGTTGCCAATGGTGAAGTGATGAAGTTCGATGGTTTCCTGAAGGTGTATATGGAGTCAACCGACGATGAAGACACGGAGATCAATTTGGATGAAGATAATGACAACTCCATCTTACCTCCATTAGCCAAAGGCCAGATGCTTAATTTGCGTGAAATGAACGCCACAGAGCGATATTCAAGACCTCCGGCACGTTATACAGAAGCAAGTCTTGTTAAAAAGCTTGAAGAGCTTGGTATTGGTCGTCCATCAACCTATGCTCCAACAATTTCAACCATACAGAATCGTGGATATGTAGTAAAAGAAGATCGCGAAGGAAAACAACGTTTGTTTCAGTCAATCAGCCTGAAAGATGGTCAAATAAACGCAATAAAAAAGACAGAAAATACCGGAGCAGAAAAAAATAAACTATTTCCAACTGATATTGGTGCTGTAGTGAATGATTTCCTGGTTGAACATTTTAATGGGATCGTAGATTTTAATTTCACCGCAAAAGTTGAGAAAGAATTTGATGAGATTGCACAGGGATTGAAAAACTGGACAGAGATGCTCCGGACATTCTACAATCCCTTCCATTTAGAAGTTGAAACTACTTTACAAAATGCAAACCGTGCAAGTGGTGAACGTGAATTAGGCAATGATCCTGAAAGTGGTAAAAAAATATCTGTCCGTATAGGCCGCTATGGTCCATTTGTACAAATTGGCGAATCAGCAGAGCATGAGGAAGACGAAAAACCGAGGTATGCAAGTCTGAGATCAGGACAAATGATTGAAAGTATCTCTTTACAAGAAGCACTCGATCTTTTTAAACTTCCTTTTCAATTAGAAGCCTATCAGGAAAAAGAGTTGAGTGTTGGTGTTGGCCGATTTGGCCCTTACATTAAATGGGGTGATAGTTTTATTTCATTACCAAAGGGTGAAGATCCTTTAGCAGTCAATTTAGATCGTGCAGTAGAACTTATCAATGAAAAAAATATTGCAGATGCTCCCATTGCACATTTCCACGAATTGCCCGTAACTAAAGGTAAAGGACGTTTCGGACCATTCATTAAATGGAATAACCTCTATATTAATGTCCCTGTAAGATTCAATTTTGATACACTGGGTCAAGCTGAAATAGATGAACTGATCAGTAAGAAAATTGAGAAAGAAGCAAATCGTTTTATCCAGGAATGGCCAACAGAAAAAATTGCCATTGAAAACGGCAGATGGGGGCCTTTCATTCGTTTTCAAAAAGAAATGCTGAAACTTGGCAAAAATCCGGTAACAAAAGATAAATATACAGCTGAAGATCTTTCCCAGCTTTCGCTTGACACAGTAAAAAAACTAATTACAGATCAAGTACCTGATGCTTTTACCGTAAAACCTAAAAAGACTGCAAAGAAAGCTCCAGCAAAGAAAAATCCGGTTAAACGTCTTGTTAAAAGATAAGATATTTACGTTTATTCAGCTTCTCTGCTTTTTATTAAACCTATAGCAGGTTTAATAGCAATTATATTCTGATGAAAAAAGATCTTCCTGAAAACATAGTCGAAAATATAGCCATAGCTATCGTCATGGAATCAGCCACCCCGGAAGCAAAACTTTGGAAAGTGTATTTAATCAACTTGAAGAATGATACACTTGAAACTGTGCTGATAAGTTCTAAGGGGTATGGAGAAAAAGACGGCGAGAAAATAAAAACTTCGATTCTGAGACATTCAATTGGTAATGTTGCTGCTAAATCATTTGTAGAGATAGAACTTATAGATGAGCAGGTGTTTGGATTAACCAATGAATATTGGTTGAGTTATTACATCGGCAAACAAATCTTTGATAAAAAATTTATTTTCGTCCCTGAAAGTATTATTGATACCAATATGACCCGGGTACCCTTATTGAATAAACCGGGTGTAATGATTGGATATTTAATAAATAACTAGGTTGACCGTTTACTCAATAAAGTATTAAATAACAGATGAATAGTGTAGCTTGAACATAATGAACGCAATAAACTATGCTAGAAAACATTGATCTGCAGCAGGTTCTGGTGCTCGACATAGAAACTGTTCCGCAATATCCATCATTTGAAGAATTACCCGCAGATTTCCAGGAGTTATGGGAGCAAAAAACCAAGTTTCAGCGTAAAGATGGTGAAAGCCCTTCCGATTTTTATGCTCGTGGTGGAATATTAGCAGAGTTTGGAAAGATCATCTGCATTTCTGTAGGAATCTTTTCAAAAAAAACCAAAAACATATCTCTTCGTGTTAAATCATTCTATGGCGATGAAGAAAAAGTTGTTTTACAATCATTTTTAGCCTTATTAAAAACCCAGGCAGCTTCCCTTATCCTATGTGCTCACAATGGAAAAGAATTTGATTTTCCCTATTTATGTCGCAGAATGCTGATCAATGAATTGCCTATACCGGTTCAGCTAAACCTTCATGGCAAAAAACCATGGGAGATTATGCACCTCGATACCATGGACCTATGGAAGTATCAGATTTAATATATAAGATCTCTCTAAATATTGAATGTATATTCAATACAACCTGTAAAGGATATTGTTATGGGAAAAACAAATCTGAACTTTTAATTACTGTTTATTGAATAAGATTTAAAGTTTACAATAATTTTTATTTTTACAAAATTAATTTCTACAATGATTTAATTTAAACTAACAACATTTTTATAGTGATAGTGATTTTTTTCTAAATCTTCCATGAACTTTTTTAATTGTTCTTCATTTGGTTTACCAAACCAAAACTCCACCTTTTCTCCATTAAATACGTAAGTTTTAATAAACAGGACATCAGTTATTATTATATCTTCATCAACCAATTCAGAGTTCAAATAATAGGAAAAAGATAACTTATCTAAAAAAGAGTTTAAAACTCCAGGATGTTTAACTCTACTATAATCAAGGTCTAAACATTTTTTGGTGAATTGAGAACCATCTTCATATTTAGTTATATATCCATCTTCTAAATTAAGACAATAAGAAAGTAATTGTTGTTTAACAATTGACTTCATTATACCATTACTGGGTTTAGTAACAATTAGGATAATTGATAATGTAATAAGGGTATTAATTATTACTCCCAGAAATAAAAAAGTTAACCTATTGTTCATTTTTACAAATTTAAATTAATAAAATATTAATATCATTTTAATTTAATGATAGGTTAAATTAAAAAGTGATATGTCATTTTATGGTCATATTACATTTTATTATCCATTATTTTCATAATAGGTAATATTTATTTAAAAACAACTAAAATAAACCTATTAATACACTTTAACAAATCATAACATAATCGTGATTCTATAAATCACCTTTAAATCTTTTATTACACAATAACAAACAATATATAAAAACTTAAATACAAAAACTTAAACAATATGAATTATAAATACAATAATACAGAAAGAGAGATAATACATAGAGAATATATAGGTAAATGGATAAAGAATTATAGTTTAGAAAATTATAGTAAAGATTGGAATTACTGTCTTGGTTTGAGTTATAAAAATTATGTTATAAGTGAGAGAACTTGTGATAAGAATATGAATGAATTGTACCTAAAACTTAGTGATATAGATATAAATATAGATGGATTTTATGTAAATGAATTTGAGAAAAATGGTATTGGGGTCCACCATCATTTAATTATTAAAAGTGACTTAGATTTTAATGGATTTAAAAGAAGTATTGAAAGGGTTTGGAATAATAAAGGTATTTGTCATATCATGGAGTATAAAGGTTCCAAAGACTATATTTTTTATATGGTTAAACATATCGGAAAGACTAGTAGAAACACATGGAATAATTTAAAAATATCAAACTAAATAAAAATTAAGAATTAATTTACACAATTTTATAGAAATTAGAAATCTTCTTAATCTTTGTAATAGTGTTGATGTTAATACCAACAATTTTAGATATTTCGACTCCTGTGTATCCTTTCTTTAGGTAATCAATTACTGATTTATTTTTAGGTTTATTTAAAAAGTCCAAAACACTTTCCTTACTTCCTTCTTTACGTCCTTTATAAACACCTTTTAGTTTACCTATTCTTATTCCCTCTAATTGACGTTCCTTTATTTGAGTTCTTTCCATTTCTCCAACAATACCAAGAATACTAATTATAAGTTTTGAAATCGGGTTTTCTGAACCTTCATTATTGAGGGAGTGTAGATTTTGAGAGACAAAATGAATACATACACCTTTTTGATTAAAGAAATGAATTGTATTTATAATATCTCTTAAATCTCTACCTAATCTATCAATCTCCCAAACAGACAAGACTTTAATAATATTATTATCAATTAACTTAAGAATTTCTTTCCCTCCTTCCCTTTCAAAAAAAGGAATTTTACCACTACACTTATCTTCAATAACTAAATCATAATTATTCTCTTCAACTCTCTGTCTATCAGTTTTTTGTTCAATTGTTGAAACTCTACAATATAATACGTTCATAATTTTAGAATGATATATTTAATACCCTAAAACAATGAATTAATTCCCATTAAACCCACTTTTTTAATATAAAATCGTGAAAATCGATGTCATACTTGAACGTATACTCTAAAATTAGGAGGTGTATATAATTATATACTGAGTGTTTTGGGATGAGACAGGAACTATCAGTTAGTGTTTTTGATTTCAGAAAATAAAATCTAAAAAATGAGATACCGTGAGATCAGAGTGAAACATGAATCTGGTATTATCCAAGATAAAAATCTGAATTTATTATCATTTATTATACTTTACTCTAAAATAATATCTTTTCACTTTGACAAGTTGATATTTATAAATATAAAATGTTATCAAACTATGTGAATAAATACAACTAAGAACCTGAAAGAGAAAGTAGTTAAAAGTAACTATAAGAAAGTTTACAATTTAGATCAGATCTGGAAATGGGTAAAATGGGGAATGAAGAAAGGTGTTATTAACAGAAGTAGGGAGAAAGAGAATATGAAAAATATTATAAAATGGATAGAAATTCTTAATAAGAACAAGAATATTGACCTAGAATAAAGTAACATAAAAATAAATATGTATGGAAAAAATAGAAATATCTGAATCATTAATGACTAAAAAAGATGTTTGTAATTATTTAAAGTGTAGTATTGGTAAGATTGATGGATTAATTAAAAGTGGTAAAATTAGTTACCTGAAATTAGGGAGAAATGTTAAGTTTAGAAAAAAGGATATAGAAACCTTCTTAGATTATTGTAAAACAGTCCATTAAGGTTTGAATAATTAATAATAAGATAAACTCAACTCAAAAGGTTGAGTTTTTTTATATATTAAATATTAAATTCAAGGAAATAATAATCTTACAATAGGATGAAAATCGGAATCTACTGTCGTGTTAGTACTGAAAACCAAAAAGATAATACTTCATTATCAAGTCAAGAAGAATTAGGTATATCATTTTGTAAGAAAAACAACTATCAATACGAAATTTTTAAGGAAGTATATAGTGGTAAAGATTCAAAGAGAGTCAAGTTAACTATACTGGAAAACAAGTTACTTGATAAGGAGTTAGATGGGATTTGGTTCTATAATTGGGATAGAATGATTAGGGACAAAAGTGTGATGTTTTACTTTGAGAAACTTGTAATGGAAAGTAGTTGTAAGGTTTTTGTTGATGATAAAGAAAGGGATATTTTAGAAAATGAGGGTGATATTTTAGACTTCGAGTTTAGGGGAATGTTGAGTGGAATGGAAAGAAGAAGTATTAATAGGAGAATGAAGAATGGAATGAAAGTAAGATTGGAGAAGAATGAAGTGTTTATGGGTATTGTGGGAATTGGATATAAAAAGGTAGAAAAGAAAATTGTTGTTGATGAGGATAAAAGTAAACTAATTGAAGATTGTTTTAAAAGGTTCTTGTATAAGAGTGTAAAATCATATAGAGATCTGGTATTTAACCTCAAAAACAAATACAAAAACTTAGATAAAAGAATCAATGAAAAGAGTTTAAGTAGAATTCTAAAGGACGAAAAATATAAAGGTATCTACAATCTAAAATGGAATGGAGAAGAATTCAAGATCGATATTGGAAGAATAATTGATGATGAAGTATTCGATAAGGTTCAGGAAAAAATATCCTATTTAAAAGGATTGAGAAAAGGTAATTCAAAGAATATATACATTCTAAAGGGTAAGGTATATTGTCAATATTGTAACAATAAGATGTGGATAAGAGGAGGAGGAGAAGAATCTAATGGTCGAGTATATCGTTATTATTTCTGTAAAGAGAAATATCAAAGTATCCGAAACAACTTTGATGATAGATTCATTAATGTCAATATGATTAAATGTCAATGTCCAGAACAGAATAAAATAAGTGTTTTTAGACTTGAAGATATAATATGGGATGTATTATTTGATGTTTTAGGAAGAAGTGAATCAATTAAAGAGGATTATAGAAGAAAATATGATAATAAGAAAGTAGACATAAACTACTTCCTTAAAAAATTAAAATATCATGAAGAATTAATTGAGAAATACGAAAAGAGGAAAAAAACAACATTGACAAAGTTTATAGACGGTGAAATAAGTAAGGAGGATAATAATTTTATGTTGAAGGAGTTAGAACAAGACCACAAGAAAACCATTAAAGAGTTAAAAATTATAAAAACTGAATATGAGAAATATAAAAATGTTGATGTAGTTATAGACTATTTAGATGGAATGAAAGTTGATTTAAAAAAGAAATATGACATCGAATCCTTAACGGACAAGAAGAATATAATTGAACGATATATAGATAGGGTTTATGTAAAATATTGTGGTAGAGATGAGAAAAATACTAAAAACTATGAAATTAAATTAAAGATGAAGATTGAGGATGAGAAATTGGATGAGGAAAAAAATATGTATATGAAAAAAGAATATAATAATACAAGTATTTGTATATTAAATCATAAATCTATGGAAATTCGGAGATTTCAAAAACTATACCTCACTTAAACTTTTGGCCGCAGTATTCAATATACCTAGTCCAAAAGATGACATAGATGGAAGTATGGTGAATGGGGTTTACTGGAAAGAAAATGATCTGGAAAGGATTCGAGTTTATTGTGAAAAAGATGTCATCACAACGGCTCGTATTTTACTTCGTTTCAAGTCTCTCCCAATACTTTCTGATGAAGATATCACCATAGTTAACTAACAAACATCGTAATCAAAGCGGTTATAGTTATGTTATCAAATTATTAGGCAGGCTTTTATTTATGACGAAGCCTTATCTTTAAAAAAATTAGTGAAAAATGTCTAAAAAGAAATCAAATAGCTTTAACCTGGTTCTAAGCAAACTCATCACAGATGTGTTTGAAAAATCAGGCAATAAGCCTTTAAATTATAAACAAGTTGCAGCCAAACTAAACCTTCATGATGATGAATCAAGGGGTTTAATCCTGGATATATTAAAAGAAGAAACAAAAAAAAGAATTCTAAATGAACCTGAAAAAGGAAAATTTATACTCAAACAATTAAAAACTTTTGTAAGTGGAAAGGTAGATATGACCTCAGATGGTTCAGCCTATATTGTAAGTGAAGATGAGTTTGAAGAAGATATATATGTAGCTCCCCGTAAACTGCGCAATGCCCTAAATGGAGATATTGTCAAGGTTTATGTCTATGCAAAAAACAAAGGACGTAAAAAAGATGGTGAAGTAGTTGAGATACTGCAGCGGGCAAAAATGGATTTTACAGGAATTGTAAATCTATCCGATCGTTTTGCATTCTTTATACCTGACGACCGTAAAATGCTGCATGATATCTTCATCCCTATTGATAGCCTAAAAGGAGCAAAAGATAAAGATAAAGCCATTGCAAGAATTGTTGATTGGCCTGAAGATGCAAAAAATCCAATTGGAGAAATTACGCATGTGCTAGGAAAACAAGGAGAGAATAATGCCGAGATGAATGCCATACTAGCTGATTACGGCTTCCCTCTTGCCTTTCCAGATGAGGTTGAAAAACAAGCAGAAGCCATTGAAGAAATCATCCTTGCCGAAGAAATTGCCAAAAGAAGAGATTTCCGTAATATATTAACCTTTACCATTGATCCTGCTGATGCAAAAGACTTTGACGATGCCATCTCATTCAGGAAGCTGGATAATGGAAATGTTGAGGTTGGTGTTCACATCGCAGATGTATCACATTATGTAAAACAAGGTACTGCACTTGATAAAGAGGCTTTTGAGCGTGGCACCTCGGTTTATCTTGTTGATAGAGTAATTCCTATGCTGCCTGAGCGACTTTCAAATGGACTGTGTTCATTGAGGCCTAATGAAGATAAACTTTGTTTCTCAGCAGTATTTGAGCTTGATCAAGAGGCTAATGTTGTTGAACAATGGTTTGGAAAAACCATCATACATTCAGATACACGGTTTAGTTATGAAGATGCTCAGGAAGTTCTTGAAAATAAAACAGGAAAACATAGCGAAGAACTCCTGAAATTAAACGAACTAGCCTATATTTTAAGGGAACGTAAATTTAAACATGGTGCAATTAGTTTTGAAAGTGTTGAAATAAAATTCAATCTGGATGAGCATGGAAAACCTTTGGGAGTATACGCCAAAGAACGTAAAGACGCACATAAGCTCATTGAAGATTATATGTTGCTGGCAAACAAGAAAGTTGCAGAATTTATAGCTAAAAAAGGTAAAGGGAAGCAGAAATTAACTTTTGTGTACCGCTCTCACGATTCACCAAAAGAAGATGCACTTTTAAGCTTTTCACAGTTCGCTCTAAAATTTGGTTATAAGATTGATACAAGCTCAGGCCGTGAAACAGCAAAATCACTGAATTTCTTAATGGCTGATGTTGAAGGAAAAAAAGAGCAGAATGTGCTTACAAAACTGGCTATCAGATCAATGGCTAAGGCAGTTTATACAACTAAAAAACATAGCCACTATGGGCTTGCATTTGATTATTACACTCACTTTACCTCTCCTATTCGCCGTTATCCGGATGTGATGGTTCATCGTCTTTTAGAACTTTACCTTGCCGGTGGAAAATCAGTTAGTGAAGATGAATATGAGAAGTTCTCCATGCATTCTTCGCAGATGGAAAAGAAAGCTGCGGATGCTGAACGTGCTTCTGTAAAATATAAACAAGCTGAATTTCTTCAGAATAATGTTGGAATGGAATATAACGGTATCATATCTGGTTTAACAGAATGGGGTATGTATGTTGAAATTATTGAAAATAAGTGCGAAGGCATGATACGCCTTCGAGATCTGAATGATGATTTTTATGTGCTCGATGAAAAGAATTACTGTATCATCGGTCAAAGAAGAAAAAAGAAGTACCAGCTTGGCGATGAAGTTAAAATTCTTGTGAAAAAAGTTGATCTAGCAAAGCGTCAGATAGATTTCAGCTTGGTTAGAGATTAATTTTTTAAATAAATTAGTATAATTCTCTTGATACAACCTGCTCTCAAAAGGGAACTTAGATTAAAGATTTTTACTAATTTTGTATTAAATTCTATTTTTCATAAATGCATTCAATAGAACAACTTCAGTACCTGGTTAATAAGGCAATTGCCGACACAAAATATACCGAACAACCTGCGGAACTTTATGAACCCATCAGCTACCTGATGCAATTAGGTGGCAAACGCATGCGACCGGTCTTGGTTCTGATAGCTACAGAGATGTTTGATGGAAATGTATTTAAAGCCTTAGATGCTGCGATTGGTATCGAGCTATTCCATAATTTCACACTTATGCATGATGATATCATGGATAAGGCCCCGCTTCGAAGAGGTAAGCCTACCGTTCATGCCAAATGGAATGAAAGTGCAGCTATTTTATCTGGAGATGTGATGTTCGTAGAGGCCTATAAACTCATGATCAAGGTAGATGATAGTATTTTAAGAGAAGTACTCGCTATTTTCAGCGATACGGCTTCAGGTGTATGTCAGGGGCAACAGGCAGACATGAATTTTGAAAAGAGAGATGATGTAAGCCTTCCCGAATACCTTGAAATGATCAGACAAAAAACGGCAGTTTTGCTTGCAGGAAGTATGCAGATTGGTGCTCTTATTGGTGGAGCCGTACCAGATCAGGCAAATTTATTATACGAATTTGGCCAAAACCTCGGGCTTGCCTTCCAATTGCAGGATGATATTCTGGATGTATATGGAAATCCTGAAAAATTCGGTAAACAAGTTGGAGGAGATATCCTCTCTAATAAAAAGACCTTTATGCTAATAAAAGCAAAAGAACTTGCAACAGGGAATACCAGAACTGAGCTTGATCAATGGTTAAATAGATCTGATGACCCATTTGCTAAAATTGAAGCCATTACTTCTGTTTACAACCTACTAGAGGTTAGAAAACTAGCAGAAGTAGAAATGGAAGAATATGTTAATAAAGCTCTCAGAGCCTTAGATTTGATTTCCGTGGATCGTGCCAAAAAAGACCTTTTAAGAGGATTTGCAGAGCAATTGTTAATCAGAGAGAATTAAAAAAGCCCTGATTCTCATCAGGGCTTTCGTATTTAATATTTTAGTGTTCTCAGATTATGCTTCTTCAGTTGGAGCAGCATCCTCAGCAGCAGCCTTCTTAGCAGCTGGTTTAGCAGCAGCTTTCTTAGGTGCAGCTTTCTTAGCTACTGGCTTTGCAGCAACTTCAACAGCTTCAACAACTTCAGCAACTTCTTCAATTGCAACCGCTTTTGGAGCAGCAACTTTTTTAACCTTTACAGGAGCCGCATCTTCAACTATTACAGCTAGCTCTCTTGGAATGATGGAAACATAAGATTTGTCATCAGATTTTTTTCTGAAAAGTACAGTACCATCAATTAAAGCAAAAAGCGTATGGTCTTTTCCAATTCCAACATGCTTATCAGGATGGTGTTTTGTACCGCGCTGACGCACGATAATATTTCCTGCAATTGCAGCCTGACCACCGAATATCTTAATACCTAAACGCTTGCTATGTGATTCGCGACCGTTTCTGGAACTACCGGCTCCTTTTTTATGTGCCATTTTATTTTATATTTTATGAACTGACAATCATCAATTCAGGATTTTAAACTTGATAATGAATAACTTATAACCTATAACTTACAACTTATAACCTACAACTTACAACTTACAACTTACAACTTACAACTTAATATTAGTAATCTCTATTTTAGTGAACTGTTGACGGTGTCCGTTTTTCTTTTTGTAACCTTTACGACGTTTCTTTTTGAAAACAATCACTTTATCACCTTTTAAATGTGACAGTATCTTAGCAGTAACTTTAGCTCCCTTCAATGCAGCAGCACCGATAGAAAATTTACCATTATTCTCAGCTAATAATACGTTGTCAAATTCAATACTAGCGCCTTCTTCTCCTTGTAATCTGTGTACAAAAAGATATTGGTCTTTAGCAACTTTAAATTGCTGTCCGGCTATATTTACTATTGCGTACATTATTATTTTATTTTTTTAAATGAGGTGCAAATATAAGAAATTATTTTTTAAAATAAAACCAAATTTAAAATCTATGAACCTCTGTATGTAAATCGTAATAAAAAGGTCTGACCCTGAAATACTATTCCTGATCGCGATCCCTCACATCATTAATCATATTGCTAACCTCAGTGATCAATGTTTTTGCAGCATCGTTTAATTTAGGATCATCTTTGTAAGCCGCATCAAAAAGAATATGCTTGGTCTTATTCTTGTATTTATATTCCAGATAATAATGTGGTGTATTTACAGGCTTTCCATTTTCAGTATCCCCCTCAATGTTTTCAGGAAAGTTCCAGAAGCCTAACTCTGCTGCCTTACGATGTAGATATAACAGATCATCCTTACGGAGATTCACCTTGGTTTTAACCAAAGAATCTCTGCTATTCACATATTGGTAATATCCAGTTTTAGAATCGTATTGATTCACCAAGCTATCACCAAGCCCATACTTAAATGTTAATGATTCAAAATCAGCAAACCTATAGGGTGCATTCTTGACCATTATGGAGTAATAATACACCATATAAATAAGAAATGGTGCGATGATACAAACGCCTAAAAATATCTTTTTTCCTCTATCACTCATGTTTATTAGTATATCGACAAACAAATGTCCATCATTTCACTATAGATTTCAATGTTTTTCTATTTGATTTTCCAGTTTATGGATTCTATTTTCATCAGGAGCTAACAGATCATCAACTGGAGGATGAAACTCTCCTTCCCATTTGGCAATGACTACGGTTGCTAGACAATTACCAATAACATTCACAGATGTTCTTGCCATATCCATCAGCTCATCAATTCCGAGTATGATGAAGATTGGCCATACAGGCATCCCAAATGATGCCGCAGTTCCTAAAAGGATAACCAGCGAAGCACGTGGTACTCCAGCAACACCTTTACTGGTTAACATCAGGGTAAATACGATCAGCAATTGCTGGCCAAAGGTTAAGGGCATTCCTGCCGCCTGTGCAACAAATATTGCTGCTAGAGAAAGATAAAGGGTCGTGCCGTCCAAATTAAAACTATAACCGGTAGGCATAACAAATGCTACAATTTTTCGAGGAACTCCAATTCGTTCCATTGCCTCCATTGCCCTTGGAAGTGCTGCCTCTGAACTGGTAGTTGCAAATGCAATTGAAACGGGCTCTGCAATAGCCTTCAGGAATTTTTTTATTGGCACACCCACAATAAGGGCAATTGGTAATAAAACACCCAGTAAAAAAACAAATAAGGCTACATATAGCGTCATTAATAGTTGTAACAGATTTAATAATATCCCTAGTCCCATATGCCCAACAGTATAAGCTATGGCTGCTCCAACCCCAATTGGTGCAAAATACATGATGATATTCGTGAATTTAAACATCACTTCAGACAAACTTTCAGTTGCACGCAACATGGGTTGGCGTTTATCTTCGCGAACCATGGCAAGTGCAATACCAAAAATTATGCTGAAAATAACAATCTGAAGCACCTGCCCTTCAGCTATTGACTTAGCAATATTCTCAGGAAAAATATGCAGAATAATATCATTAAACGTTTGTGGAGCTACCTTTTCGAGTTCTTCATGAGCACCAGGAGGAAGTGTGATCCCCATTCCTGCCTGTGAAATATTAATAGCCGCTAAGCCTATGAACAAGGCTATTGTTGTAACCACTTCAAAATAAAGGATTGACTTCCATCCCATACGGCCAACCTGTTTTAAATCAGAGTGTCCTGCAATACCATAAACAAGGGTTGCAAAAAGCAATGGAGCAATAATAGTCTTAATCATTTTCAGAAAGACCTTACTTAACACCTGAAGTTTTATTCCAGCCTCAGGAAAATCATTACCTATTTCAGCTCCTACTACCATAGAGATCAATATCCATGTGGTTAGTGATTTCTTTTGAAAACCATATAGAAATAAACCAGCAATAGCCAGCCATCTTGAAAACAAGAGTGCTATTTCTGGAATATCAACAATCATGTAATGATCCAAGAATATAAGTAGCGCAGAAAATGTAACTGCAATTAATGCAACTATACCAAAACTTTTAAATTTCATAATAAGTACTTAGCGTATCGAACAAAAGTAATTAATTAGATTTACCCAGCAAATGTAAGCAGAAGATGAAACCAGAGAAATTAAGTGATTTAAAAAAGGTACTCTTAGTGCTTAATGCTACTGATCTTACAGAAGTTTGCTTAAGACTGGCAAAATACAAAAAGGAGAATAAGGAATTACTAGCCTATCTACTTTTTGATGCAAATGAACCTATGAGCTATGCTGAAGATGTAAAATCATTTCTCATCGCTGATTTCAATGCTATTCAAAAGCATTATTTCTATAGCACAAAAAGTTTACGTAAAATTATTCGGTTCATTAATCGCTATTCAAAATATACGGGCTCAAAACAGGTTGAAACAGAACTTACCATTTGGTTTTGTACCAATTACATTACTTATGTTGATCTTAATACCAATCATAAGCCTTTACAGGGATTATTGACCAGACAGTTTGAAAAAATAACAAAATTACTGCCAAAACTACATGATGACCTACAGTTTGATTATCAGAAAGAGTATGAAACATTGATAATAAAGGCTGAAAAACAGATCAAATGGTTTAATAAAAGTGATTTTTTGTAACATTTAAGGTTATTTATAATCTAAGAACAAAAATAAGGGTTTGAGCAAAGAAGCACTTTTCAAAGAAATTTTTCAGGCTAACTCCAAAAAGATTTATCATTTATGCTATGGCTATACCGGTGACGATGAAACCGCGAATGACCTGATGCAGGAAACCTTTATGAAGGTTTGGCAAAACCTGGATAAATTTAGAAATCAGGCTTTAATATCCACCTGGATATACCGAATTGCGGTAAACACCTGCCTATCACACTTGCGTATTGAAAAAAGGCACCCAAAAGATGAACTTACTGATAATATAATTGAAACTAAAGCTGAAGAAATCTCAGAAAAAAATGAGCAGGTTTCATCCCTCTATAAATGTATTGCCCAACTAGAAGAAAATGAGCGTATTATAATCACTATGGTTCTTGATGAGGTACCATATGTCGAAATTGCCTCCATTTCTGGAATCTCTGAAGGAAATTTAAGAGTAAAGATTCATCGAATTAAACAAAAATTGACTGAATTATATAATAGAAATGAAAGATTTTGAAGCACTGAAAAGTATCTGGCACGACCAGATAACGCTGCCGAAAGTCGGTCACGAAGATGTATTAAAAAAGATACGAAAGACGAGAAACGGTCTTTCCAGCAAATTATTGATTGAAATGTTTGGAATGGGAATTGCAACCGCTGTAATTACCTATGTCTGGATTGACGGTCCATTTAAAATGTGGACCACTCATCTGGCTATGATCATATTTATTGCTTGTTGTATCTATTATATCGTGGTATTGATCGATGATTACCGAAGAATCAATTATAATAATCTGATTGATAAACCTGAAGATTATATTACCTATTTAAAGAACTACAAACACGATCGTTATATTTTCAATACTCGAAAGTATTCCATCTATTCTGTATTTCTGACGGTAGGCTTTTTACTTTATTTTGTGGAGATTTCCTTTATGACACCTTTATGGGTTACCCTAGTTGGTTTTGTATTCACTTTTATATGGATTGCACTTTGCTATTTTGTATTGATGAGAATGTATATCAAAAGGGAAGAATCCAAATTGGAAGACATGATACAGAATCTGGAAAGGCTTCAAAAACAGTTTGAGGACAATGATTTATAGATTTATTGTTTTTTATCAGCTGCCTTTTCTTCTTTAATTTCCTTAAACTGCAAACTATTGTTTCTTAAGGTATATTCAACTTTTCGAATATCACCTGTTGCTACACCTGTTGAGTCGTTTTTATCATAAACCAAAAACTCACGTAAGAGTTTTCCTTCCTTGATGTATACGGAATCATTTCCTCGGTAGCCTTCTTTTAAAGATGAACTAAGCTCAGGGAAACGAATTTGCTGATTTGATCCCCCTTCGCTGTATTCGTAGATATACATACTAAGATACGACCCTTTACCCTCTCCTTTTGCGTGAATATACAATTCCGGGTTTCCATCAGTATCCAGGTCCATATCCCAGGCATCCATTATTTTACCATCTAATTCACCCGCTATAGATCGATACTTAAGGTGGGTAGAATCTGATCTGAGAATCAAATAAGCTCCAACTGAGCTAGAACCGCGACCCCAACTAACAATATCCAAGGTAAGGCCAGGTTTCACTTCTATAGCTTTATGAAAGCGAAATGGTTCCATAATCATTTTAACTTTTGGCTTTACTGCTACTTGCTTTTCTTCATCGCCTGAACAGGATGCAAATAATGTACTTGCAATAAATATTCCGGATAGTATCGTTTTCAAATTCATCTTTGTGCTTTCAATAGTAGGATTATGCTCTTTATCAAATTTAATAAATTAATTGCCC
>CAMDKO010000044.1 GCA_945901155.1 Pedobacter schmidteae | reverse complement strand
ATCTTTGCAAGATGTAAACGGGCAACTTTTTCATCCAGATATTTAGGAAGAACGTAAACCTTGTTTTCATAATTGGCAGAGTTAGTCCAAAGTTCTAATTGTGCTAAAGTCTGATTGGTGAATGAATTTGACATGACGAATGATGGGTGACCAGTTGCACATCCTAAATTCACTAAGCGACCTTCGGCCAGAACAATCACATCTTTACCATTGATTGTGTACTTATCAACCTGTGGTTTGATCTCAACTTTAGTATGACCATACTTTTCGTTTAACCATGCCATGTCAATCTCATTATCGAAGTGACCGATATTACAAACAATCGCTTTGTCTTTTAGAGCAAGGAAATGTTCGCCACGAACAATGTCACAGTTACCAGTAGTAGTTACTACGATATCTGCTTCTTTAATTGCTGTAGCTAATTTCTTTACTTCATAACCTTCCATTGCAGCCTGTAAAGCACAGATTGGGTCAATTTCAGTTACAATAACACGAACGCCTTGTGAGCTTAAAGAAATTGCAGAACCTTTACCCACATCACCATAACCACAAACAACAGCTACTTTACCAGCCATCATCACATCAGTTGCACGACGGATCGCATCTACTAATGATTCGCGACAACCGTATTTATTATCAAATTTAGATTTTGTTACAGAGTCGTTCACGTTAATTGCAGGTAAGTGCAATGTTCCGTTCTTCATGCGCTCATATAAGCGGTGAACTCCGGTAGTGGTTTCTTCAGAAAGACCTTTGATTGCTGCAATTAGCGCAGGGAATCTGTCGAATAC
Organism: Pedobacter schmidteae; assembly: GCA_945901155.1. Lineage (GTDB taxonomy): Bacteria > Bacteroidota > Bacteroidia > Sphingobacteriales > Sphingobacteriaceae > Daejeonella > Daejeonella schmidteae_B. The sequence continues at coordinate 16,424 of CAMDKO010000044.1, read as the reverse complement.
CATATTTGTTAGATCGCCACCATCATCCAAAATCATGTTTAATGGCTGACGTTCCGGACCGAAATGTAAAGTTTGTTCGATACACCAATCAAATTCTTCTTCATTAAGACCTTTCCAGGCATAAACCTGAATTCCTGCAGCAGCAATTGCAGCAGCAGCATGATCTTGAGTTGAGAAAATGTTACATGATGACCAGGTAACTTCAGCGCCTAATTCAACAAGTGTTTCAATTAAAACAGCTGTTTGAATAGTCATGTGTAAACATCCTGCGACGCGTGCACCTTTTAGTGGTTTTGAAGCTCCGAATTCTTCGCGAAGTGCCATTAATCCTGGCATTTCTGCTTCTGCAAGACCAATTTCTTTACGGCCCCATTCTGCTAATGTGATGTCCTTAACTTTGTAAGGCACATAGTTTGTCTCTACTGATGACATAGTTTGTGTTTTAAATACGAGTTAACGTATTGATAAATAAATAATTATTTTTTTAAAAGCCAGAATTTTTCTAAGTACTACCCAAAAGGTATCGGCTTGTAAAACATTTTGCAAAAGTACAGTTTTTTTGACTAAATTGACAAAGTCGGTTGGGGGTAAATCAGAAATTTGATATTATTACAATGGAATGGTATAAGTCCTTTTTTTGATGGCCTATATTCTGTTTTGATTGAATTGCGGGAAATGTTTTGGTAATTCCAGCGTTAAATTCTGATGATTTAGCTTGTATAACCTTCAAATACTTAACTTTGTTTAATTTCAATTTTTAATTCATTAATTTAATATAAGATATGTATCCAGAATATTTAGTGGCACCTATGCGTCAGGAACTGACCAATGCCGGATTCCAGGATCTGAGGACAGCTGAAGAAGTTGATCAGGCAATAAAATCAGAAGGCACAGTTTTGGTCATGGTTAATTCAGTTTGCGGTTGCGCTGCTGCCAATGCCCGTCCTGCTGCCAGGATCTCCACACAGAATGAAAAACACCCGGATAGATTTATTACGGTATTTGCAGGAATGGAAAAAGAAGCGGTTGATACAGCAAGAGCTCACATGCTGCCTTACCCTCCATCTTCTCCTGCAATTGCTTTGTTTAAGGATGGCAAATTAGTGCATATGATTGAGCGTCATCAGATTGAAGGCAGGCCGGCTCAAATGATTGCTGATAATCTTAGTCAGGCATTTGATCAATATTGCTAATCAAAATATTTATTGATAATAAAATCCGGTCTCTGGCCGGATTTTTTGTTTTATATCTTTTTTTGAATAGTTTAGACCAACCAAAAATTCCTGTATGAAATATATTGCGATTATCCTTTCAGCTCTATTTGCTGTTCCTGTTCTTGCACAGCAAACTTATATTCAATGTGGCCGCTTAATTGACGGAAAATCAAACTCGGTTCAGACTGAGATGACTATCGTATTGGAATCGAATAAAATAATAGATGTCAGAAAAGGCTATCAGTTGGGTGCCGCAAATGATAAGCTCATTAATTTGAGAAATCAGACCGTGATGCCCGGATTCATTGACTCGCATGTTCATTTATCTGGCGAAACCAGCAAGAATCGATACATGGAAGAGTTTACGCTGAACGATGAAGACTATGCATTGAAGGCAGTTAAATATGCTGAGCGTACGCTAATGGCTGGATTTACAACAGTCAGGGATCTCGGTGGACTTGTAGCCGTATCGCTAAGAAATGCCATCAATGCCGGAGATATTAAAGGTCCGCGGATATTAGCTGCAGGAAAAAGTATTGCTACTACCGGTGGGCACGCTGATCCTACAAATGGATATAGCAGGGAAATAATTGGAGATCCCGAGGCAAAAGATGGAGTAGTGAATAGTCCGGAAGAGGCTAGAAAAGCGGTAAGACAGCGTTATAAAGAAAGTTCAGATGTGATTAAAATAACTGCAACTGGTGGAGTTTTAAGTAATGCCAAGGATGGTGCAGGTGCACAATTTACAGAGGATGAGATAAAAGCGGTAGTCAGCACTGCCAAGGACTATGGGTATCGCGTGGCTGCACATGCTCATGGTGCCGAAGGAATGAAAAGGGCCATACGCGCAGGTGTTTCTTCTATTGAACACGGTACTTTCATGGATGATGAGGCAATCGCTTTAATGAAGGAACATGGAACGTATTATGTGCCCACAATTACTGCGGGGAAATCTGTTGCTGATTCAGCTAAAATTCCGGGTTATTATCCTCCCTTGGTAGTTCCTAAAGCACTTGCAACGGGTCCAAAAATTCAAAGCACCTTTGCCAAAGCTTATAAATCTGGTGTAAAAATTGCTTTTGGTACCGATGCGGGTGTATTTGCACATGGCAAGAACTATAAAGAATTTGAATATATGATAGAGGTAGGAATGCCTGCCATGGAAGCGATCAAATCTGCAACGATGAATGCAGCTGATCTTTTAGGTATTACTGATCGTGTGGGTTCAATTGAAAAAGGAAAATCAGCCGATATCATTGCCGTAAATGGCGACCCCCTAAAGGATATAAAAGTGTTGAGTTCAATGAACTTTGTGATGAAAGAAGGAGTGGTTTATAAGCAGTAGGGATTTTTCTTTTTTAATTATTTTCCCTTATGCTTGGTGGTACCCACCAAGCATTCATAATTTCACTCCGCTCATAGCCGCGGGGGCCTTACCTTTTTCAGTAGCCCGCCCGGATGAATCCGTTCGGACGGGCAAAAAAGTACCATGACGAGACGGTACGACGAGACCATGAGCACCTTTAAAAAACAATAAACAACAGCGAATAAATCCCACCGCTGCGCCTGCTGCTATGAAAGGTTCTGGGAGGGCTAGGTCTGTAATTGCCGCACACTCCCGATAGCTATCGGGACAAGGCGGAGGAGAGGTTATTAAAGGTCTGTGTCCGTAGGACTCCTTTGGAGCGAGCGTGGCGGATAAAAAAAATTGTATTAACCGTTTTGCGCGGCATTGGTGCCTTTTGTTTCAAGACAAAAGACACTAGCTATCCCCGCGGCTATGAGCGGGCAAAAATCAGATTAATTAGAATTTCTTTCTTTTGAAGGCCAAATGAATCAAAAATCTATCTTTTTCATCAAGATACTACCACAGAAAAATAGTATAGAGCACGCGCGAAACGCGCGCGCTAGCGTTGCAAAAAAGAACCAAAACGCTACTGATATTAAATCAAAGCTTTTCTCCTGCTTGTTGTTCCTGCCATTGCTTACTGAATGATTTTTCAGCTACCTGCGGAAGTTCACGATGATTACCCCAACTTTTCTTGAAGAATTTTTTCAATAATAGATCTTTGAATTTACCTCCAAACATATCCATCATTTTACGTTTCATCATCCCCATTTTCCAGCCTTTCCAGCCCAGCCTTTCAATCCGTGGGCTTAATCCCTGTTCAACAGAATCTCTACGGTTTAGGAGTAGTATTTTATGGATATCAATTTTAACCGGACAAACTTCTGAGCATTTGCCGCAAAGGCTAGAAGCATAACTCAGATGTTTAAATTCTTTCATCCCGTCCATGTGGGGCGTGATGATCGATCCTATTGGACCGCTATAGGTAGTATCGTAGGTATGGCCCCCAATATTCTTATAAATCGGGCATGCATTTAAGCAGGCACCACAGCGAATACAATACAATCCTTGTCGCTGGTCTTTTTCAGCAAGCAGATTAGTACGGCCATTATCAAGTAAAATCACATACATCTCTTCCGGGCCGTCGCTTTCATCGCTCTGCCTTGGTCCGCCCAGAATGGTATTGTAAACTGTCAAATTTTGACCGGTTCCATGCGTCGATAATATTGGCCAGAACAGATCCAGATCGTTGATAGATGGAATAACTTTCTCAATTCCAACAATGGCAATATGTATTTTAGGGAATGTGGTTGTAAGCCTAGTATTTCCTTCATTTTCAGTCAGTGCAATACTACCACTATCGGCGATCAGAAAATTACCACCGGTAATTCCTACATCTGCAGAGGTATATTTCTCTCTTAATAGTTCTCTTGCTTTCTGGGTTAATTGTTCCGGAGTTGCATCGATCGGTGTGCCAAATCGTTCATTGAAGAGCTTGGCAATATCTTCCTTGCTAAGGTGCATAGCCGGAGTAACAATATGATAAGGCTTCTGCCCAAGAAGTTGAACGATATATTCACCAAGATCACTTTCAATCGTTTCAATGTGATTTTCCTCAAGAAATTCATTCAGATGAATTTCCTCAGTAGCCATTGATTTGGATTTAATTACGTTTTTTGCACCTGCTTTTTTGATGATCTGAAGGATTTCTTTATTGGCTTCTGCAGCATCATTAGCCCAAATAATTTTACCCCCTTTACGCTGAAAATTTGATTCAAACTCCGGAAGGAGCTTGTCCAGATTTTCCATTACCTTCCACTTGATTGTATGAGCTTTGCGTTTTGAATTTTCGAGGTTTGCAAATTTTGAAAGTCCGCGTTCAACAGCCACATCATACTTCCCAATATTATAATTAATGATACGGCGGTGATCCTTGTCAAAAGCCTTGGTATCAGAAGTTTTTAGAAAATCGGAAGCTATGGTGCTCATCTTGCTAATTTAGGTATTTAGATGATAAAGGGTTGTAAATAGAATAAATTTTACATTACATTCATTTTTAAGCTTTAATACATCGATAAATCTGATGTAAAAGCCATTATTTTATTTTTTGACATCCATAACCGGTCGTTTATCGCGGTTCACTAAATCCCATCCAGTAAAAAAGGCTAGCTGCGCGCGTTTGCTTAACAGATTGAAGTTGATCTTATTTACTTCATCGCTTACTTTGTGGTAGTCTTCATGCTTTCCGTTATAATAAAATATAACCGGAACCCCATTTTTGGCAAAGTTGTAATGGTCTGACCAGTAATAGATTTGTGTGGGATCATCTTTTGCATTATGCCTATAATCGAGCTTCAATTTGGTATATGCAGCATTAGCTATATCACTTATTTTGTGCAAATCGGTACTCAGCTTATCTGTGCCTACCAAATAAATATAATTTGTTGAATCTGGGGTATTCCTATAAATAAAATCGGTTCTGCCGATCATGTCAATATTCAGATTCGTAATGGTATTGGCCATTGAAAATACGGGGTTCAACGAATAATATTCTGAACCTAAGAGATTCTTTTCTTCGCCAGTGAACAACATAAAAAGGATACTACGCCTCGAGCCATTCCCTTTTTCTTTAGCTTTTGCAAATGCTCTAGCTATTGCAAGTACACCTGAGGTTCCTGAACCGTCATCATCAGCTCCATTGTATACCTTGTCTTTACCGCCATCTGGATTTAAGCCGATATGATCATAGTGTGCTGAATAAACCAGCAACTCATTTTTCAAGTCAGTTCCTTCAAGATATCCCAATACATTGGATGATAGCACTTCCTTTTGTACCGGGCCATAGCTGAGCTTGAGTTCTGCCTGAATTAGTATTGGTGTATTTATGGAAGCAGCTTTTTCATAGTTGAATCCCGAGTTCTTGAGAAGCAGGTTTGCGATTTCAGGATTGATTTGAATTACCGGCGCACTATAAATTTTGATGGGAAAGCTCTCTCTGCTTCCATTTTTTACTCGGAGGCTGCTTCCTGAATTATGCGAAAGCGAAGAATCATTTTTTTGAAAGTTGATAACTAGTATTAATGCTGGTTCCTTGCTTTTCAAAAAAGTTAAGCGCTTGGCAATCTCATTAGTTTGTCCATTATCAATAATCAAAACGACCTTTCCAGATAGGTCATATTGTTTTAATTCTAGTTCTGTTCCGCTGGCAATGAATAGTAGTTCTGTTGCTTGAATTGTTTTTGCTTCTCCGCTGCCATTGAATTTAAAGTCTTTACCTGAGTTCAATACATTTTTATTGACTTCAAAAGAATTCACAAACATGGATGTTTCAATTAAAGAAACCTGTTGTAAATAGGAGCCATTTACGGGTGCAAGAAGTTTCAGCTTTTTAAATTCTCGCGAAATATAAGCTGCTGCCATTTCAGCCCCGCGCTTACCGGTTTCCCTTCCTTCATATGTATCTGATGCCAGAATACTTAAATGCTTTTTAGTGATTTTTGCATTGATATTTCGGGCATACTTTTCAGCATTTGGATTTTGTGCAAAGGCAATAGATGTGATGCAGACTAAAAAGAAGATCCATAATACTGGTTTTTTCATCATGCATTCAAGATAGTAAAATAAAAGCCAGCACAAAAAAAATGCCTCCTTAAACCGGAAGCATTTTTTAATGAGTTTAGCAAATTTATCTGGTGGCTGGCATATCATTTTTTACATCTATAAGCGGCCTTTTGTCGCGGTTAAGAAGGTCCCATCCAGTGTAATAAACCAGGTGTGCACGTTTAGCAAGAAGCTCAAAGTTAATCTTGCTTACTTCATCACTTGCTTTGTGGTAGTCTTCATGTACTCCATTGAAATAGAATACAATTGGAATTCCATTTTTTGCAAAATTATAATGGTCTGAACGATAGTAAATTCTTTCCGGATCTTTTGGATCGTTAAACTTATAATCGATTTTCATTTTAGTGTAAACAGCATTTGCATTTTCACTGATTTTATGCAGGTCGGTACTGAGTTTGTCTGAGCCTATCAGGTAGCAATAATTAGCTGCATCAGGAGAGTCTTTATAGGCTTCACCTATTCTTCCGATCATATCGATATTTAGATTGGTGATGGTATTAGCCATTGGGAATACCGGATTCAGAGAGTAATATTCAGAGCCAAGCAATCCTTTTTCCTCACCTGTTACGAGTAAAAATAAAATACTTCTGCGAGGACCATGTCCTGCTTCCTTTGCCTTAGCATAAGCTCTAGCAATTGTAAGTACGCCTGTTGTACCAGATCCATCGTCATCAGCACCGTTATTTACTTTATCTATGCCACCGTCTGTTGTTAGTCCGATATGGTCATAATGAGCAGAGAAAACTACTAACTCATCTTTCAGGTCGGAACCTTCAAGGTAACCCAGAACATTTGCCGAAATAATTTCCTTGTTAACCGGTCCATAGTTCATCGCTACTTCAGATTTTAAAACCTGTGTTTGAGGCGAAGCATTGTTGTCAATTGAAGCCTTTAATTCTTCGTATGTTTTACCTGAATTTTTAAGAAACTGGTTTGCAACTTCAGGTGTTATATTGACCATGGCTGCAGTACTTGCACGATTAGAGGCGCCAGCTTTACTTTCTTTTTTAACACTTAAGCGACCTGCTCTGGGTTTGTATGACTGAAGTGAAGCACTTACATCTGGGCTTACAGCCAGGATTAATGCCGGGTTTTTACCCATGACATATTGAATGCGCTTAAATCGGCTCGTAGACCAATCGGAGGCTGTTGTACTCTTACTGATTGCTGAAACCCCGTTTTTCATAGGTTCGCCCTTGTTGATCAGTAATACAACTTTTCCAGCGATATCAGTGTTTTTCAGATCATCGTAATTGTCAGAACCGATACCATAACCTATAAAGACAATTTCACTTGCCTTGATTGATCTAGCATCACCACTTCCACTGAATAGGAAGTCTTTGCCCATGGTCAATAATGAATTATTTGCCATGAAGGATGTTACTTCAAATGAAGTTTCAGTCAAGGGTACATTCTGAATATAAGAACCATTTACAGGGGCTGTTAACTTCAGTTTTTTAAATTCATTTGCGATGTAAGCAGCTGCCAATTCAGCACCGCGTTTACCGGTCTCTCTACCTTCAAATTTATCTGAAGCAAGTATGCTCAGATGTTTTTTGGCTATTTTTGCAGTGATCTGTTCTGCAAATTTTTGTGCATTCGAATCCTGAGCATAACCCTGAACGGAAAAACCCGCCACAAGTAATACCCAGAGTAATTGTTTTATCATCATATATTTATTGTTTAGTTTTAATTGGTTAACAGGAAATTTTATTTACTCTGTTTGAATGTCGGCCGCCTTCAAATTCTGAATGGATGAATTTTAGGCAGATATTCTTTGCATCTTCTTTCGAAGTGAATCGTGCTGGTATGCAGAGTATGTTGGCATTGTTATGGGTTCTTGCAAGTTCAGCAAGTTCTTCATTCCAGCAAATAGCTGCCCTAATTTCTTGATGCTTATTGGCTGTCATGGCAACACCATTTGCGCTTCCGCATATCAGGATTCCGATTGTATATTCAGCATTTTCAACTGCACTGGCAACCGGATGAGCAAAGTCTGGGTAGTCAACAGAGTCAGCACTATAGGTTCCAAAGTCTTTGATTGTATAATCTTTCAAAAAATCGATGAGCATACTTTTATATTCAAAACCTGCATGATCAGCTCCTATAGCGATAGATATTTTCGTATTCATATTTTATTCTTTGTTTCTCATTTAACTAGAAAGAGAAGATTAAATTTTATTAGTTTTTGTAAAATTCAATCTCCGCTTTCTTCTTATTCGCTGCCACTCGAGCTGAAACATAAATACTTACTTCATAAAGCAAGAATAAAGGGAAACTTACGGTTAGCATCGTTACCAAATCAGGCGTAGGCGTTACAATCGCTGCAATAATCAAAATGATCACTGTTGCATATCTTCGGGACGACCTCATAAACTCTGGCGTCATGATTCCAAGCTTGGAAAGTATATAAATAACGATCGGTAATTCAAATGTTAACGCAGCACCAATTGTTAATGTGGCAACTACAGAAAAATAAGAGGCAATTGTGATCTGGTTATTAATGATCGAACTGACTTCATAATTAGACAAGAAGTTGATGGATAGGGGTGCTATTATATAATATCCAAAAAGTAATCCGATGATAAATAGCAAAGATGCCCAGAATACAAATCCTGTAGCAGATTTACGTTCATTTTCATGTAATGCTGGCTTTACAAAGCGCCATACCTCAAATAAAAGGTAGGGTACACCTAAAACAATTCCTATCATCAAGGATGAATTTAGCTGTAAGGTGAATTGTCCGCCCAATTCGGTATTGATGATATTGAAACTTAGCTTTTTTACACAGAAATCGGCACCTAAATTAAATTTTTCTGTGGCTGCACACATCATTCTATAGGTCCAGAAATTGGTACGACCAGGACCCATAATGATCTCATCAAAAATAAAATCATAAAAACTGAATGCCAGAATAGTGAAACTTACTATGGCTATGGATGCACGGATTAGATGCCCCCGAAGCACATCTAGATGATCAAAAAAAGACATTTCGGCTTCAATAGTTTTTCCTTTTTCTGTGATAGCCTTAACCAGGTCAGTACGTTTTTTACTCATAATTTGAAAACAAAAATACCATTCTATTTGATTTTAGAATGGTATTTTATAGATATTTAATAAGCATCAATTTAATTGTGACAATCAACGTCAGAATTTACGAATTAAAGTGGCATTTGCCGTTAACCAGAATATATCGTACTGGTTATTCACTGAGGTCGAAAGTATCCATAAACTTGGTAGTAAAATTTCCTGCACGGAAATTAGGATCTTTCATCAATCGTAAATGAAAAGGAATGGTAGTCTTCACGCCTTCAATTACAAACTCACTTAATGAACGTTCCATGGTACAAATTGCTTCTTCACGTGTTTGTGCCACGCAGATCAGTTTAGCAATCATGGAATCGTAATTTGGCGGGATTTGATATCCTGCATATACATGAGTATCAACACGAACTCCGTGACCGCCTGGTGAATGGAAGTTAGTGATTAATCCAGGTGAAGGTCTGAAGTTGTTAAATGGGTCTTCTGCATTGATACGACACTCAATGGCATGCATCTCTGGTATATAATTCTTTCCTGAAATTGGAATTCCTGAGGCTACTTTGATCTGTTCTTTGATCAGGTCAAAGTTGATAACTTCTTCTGTTACAGGATGTTCTACCTGTATACGGGTATTCATTTCCATGAAATAAAAATTTCGGTGCTTGTCAACCAAAAATTCTACCGTTCCAGCTCCTTCGTAATTTACAGCCATAGCACCTTTAATCGCAGCTTCGCCCATTTTTTCTCGGAGTTCAGGAGTCATGAATGGCGAAGGAGATTCTTCAACTAGTTTCTGATGGCGTCTTTGGATGGAGCAATCACGTTCTGATAAATGGCAAACTTTTCCATATTGATCGCCAATTACCTGAATCTCAATATGTCTTGGATCTTCAACGTATTTTTCTAGATAAAGTCCGTCATTTCCAAATGCCGCAGCCGATTCTTGGCGTGCAGAATCCCATGCGGGTTCAAACTCTTCATCTTTCCATACAATCCGCATACCTCGGCCTCCACCACCTGCTGTGGCTTTTAATATGATTGGATATCCTATTTCGTTGGCTATTATAAGTCCTTCTTTTACCGTTTCTAACAGTCCTTCAGATCCAGGTATCGTTGGTACTCCAGCTTGTTTCATGGTTTCTTTTGCAGAAGCTTTATCACCCATTCCATTGATCTGATCGGCGGTAGCTCCTATGAATTTGATCCCATATTCATTACAGATTGCCGAAAATTTAGCATTCTCAGATAAGAAACCGTAACCCGGGTGAATCGCATCGGCATTGGTCAACTCGGCTGCTGAAATTATATTAGGTATGCTCAGGTAAGAATCTTTACTTGCTGGTGGCCCGATACAAACAGCTTCATCGGCAAAACGAACATGTAAACTATCGCGATCGGCAGTTGAATAAACAGCTACGGTTTTTACGCCCATTTCTTTGCAGGTACGGATGATCCTAAGGGCTATTTCACCACGATTTGCAATTAGTATTTTTTTAAACATAGTTTTTTTCTTTTGAAAATTTGAGGATTGTGAAAATGCAGATCTATCCTGGCTTAGGTACAGATACCTTAAACTGTAAATCTCAAAGTACGGATCTTCAAATTAAATAGGCTCAACCAAAAATAGCGGCTGGTCGTATTCTACCGGACTAGCATTATCAACCAGAATTTTAACAATACGACCTGAAATTTCAGATTCGATCTCGTTGAAAAGCTTCATTGCTTCAATGATACATACCACTTGGCCAGCTTTTACCTCATCGCCTACATTTACAAATAATGGCTTATCCGGACTTGAAGAATTGTAAAATGTGCCGATCATTGGTGATTTTATAGTCAGGTACGAAGAAGGATCTTCTTTAGCTGGCGCGGCAACGATTGGTTCTGCAGCGCTTGTTACTGTTGCAACAACAGCCGGTGCAGCCTGTAATTGGGCAGCGGGTTGTGCCGGAGCACCTATTGTATAAGTTGGTGGCTGGTTGGTTTTTATGGTAATTTTAAACTCTTTCTGTTCAATAGAAACTTCATTTACTCCAGATTTGAAAACAAACTTTATAAGTTCCTGAATTTGTTTAATATCCATTTTGTTTGATTTAAGTTTTTGGATTTTATTTTAAAATTATAATAAAAATAGTAAAAAATGCATCTGGTTTTTTAGTAAGCCCACCTAAGATATAAGGAACCCCAAGTAAATCCACCTCCAAAGGCAGCTAATACAAGATTGTCTCCTTTCTTTAGTTTGCTTTCCCATTCCCACAAACATAGTGGTATTGTTCCATTTGTGGTGTTTCCGTATTTTTCGATATTGATCATCACCTTGTCAGATTCTATTCCGCAGCGGTTGCTGGTGGCATCGATGATTCTTTTATTTGCCTGATGTGGAACCAGCCAATCTACATTTTCGGAAGTAAGATTATTTCTATCCATGATTTCGGCAGCAACATCGGCCATATTGGTTACAGCAAATTTAAATACTGCCTGCCCTTCTTGATGAAGGAAATGCTCATCATTATCTACTGTTTCATGGCTTGCAGGTCTTAGTGACCCACCGGCTTTTTGACATAGATAATCACCACCAGAACCATCACTTTTTAAAATAGAATCGATTACTCCATAGCCTTCAGTATTCGGCTCCAACAGAACAGCTCCGCAGCCGTCACCAAAAATAATACAGCTTGCTCGGTCTTTATAATTGATGATTGATGACATTTTATCTCCACCAACCACCAATACTTTTTGATGTTTACCACTCTCAATAAATTGAGATCCTGTAGCTAGTCCATAAAGAAAGCCTGAACAGGCTGCATTCAGATCATATCCCCATGCATTCACCGCGCCAATTTTATGAGCAAGAATATTTGCAGAAGCAGGAAACACCATATCTGGTGTAGTGGTACAGAAAATAATTAGATCGATTTCTGTGGCTTTGATTCCACGCTTTTTAAGTAAACCTGCTACAGCATGAGTAGCCATATCTGATGTGCCTAGGTTCCCTTTCAGGATACGACGTTCTTTAATACCTGTTCGGCTTACTATCCACTCATCGTTGGTTTCAACCAATCCTTCCAGTTCCTTATTTGTTAAAATATATTCAGGAACGTAGGCATTTACGGCTGTTATTGCAGCGTGAACTTTAGACATAATAGATTGGGACAAATTATTTAAAAGCTTCTTTGATTTTATCAATGAACTGTGTTTCAATCATTGTTCGGGATAAAAGTATCATATTTTTAATTGCTTCTGGACTGGAGATACCGTGGCCAATCAGAACAGGGGCATTAACACCTAAAATAGGGCTTCCTCCATATTGTTCATAATTGAAACGATCAAAGAATTCATCTTTAAATCCTTTTTTGAGAGTTAGAATATAAAAAGTTTCGGCTAATTTTAACATGACATTACCTGTAAATCCATCACAGACTATAACATCTGCTTTATCATTGAACAGATCCCGACCTTCAATATTGCCGATAAAATTAATGTCTGTATTCTTTAAAAGTGGAAATGTTGATTGAGTAAGTACATTGCCTTTTTCTTCCTCTTCACCCAGATTCATCAGTCCAACTTTGGGATTTTGAATATGGTATACATGTTCAGCATATAAACTACCTAAAATACCGAATTGGGCTAAAACTTCTGGCTTGCAGTCGGCATTAGCACCTACATCCAGCATAATTCCAAATCCGGATCTTAATTTAGGAACGTTCGTTGCAACTGCTGGACGAATAACTCCTGGAACAGGCTTTACGCTAAAAATAGCACCAACCAGCATAGCACCGGTATTTCCTGCAGATGCAAATGAATCTATTTTACCATCTTTCAGATATTGGAAACCCAGACTGATGCTTGAGTTAGGCTTTTGAAGTACAGATTTTGTTCCGTGTTCGCCCATACCGATCATTTCTGTGGTGTGAACAAACTCAAAAATATCTGGACTCACGCCCTGTTCAGCAAGAAATGGTAAGGCTTGCGTCTTATCACCAAAAAGAACTATGGTCTGATCTGCTGATAAGGTTTTTTGAGCTGCAATTGCGCCCAAAACTGCTGCTTTGGGAGCAAAATCTCCACCCATTATATCTAAGCCGATTTTCATCTTAGAAAGGTAACTTAGGCAATAGAAGTGTTTTCAATCACCATTTTTCCGTTATAATACAAGTTGCCATCAACTGTATACGCACGGTGAGGTAAATGTACAGCACCAGTACTTTGACAGGTTGTTAAACCCGGAGCCTCTGCTTTGTAGTGTGTTCTTCTTTTATCTCTTCTTGATTTGGATATTTTCCGTTTTGGATGTGCCATTTGTTCCTATGTATTAATTTACTTTTTTATGTTCTTTAACGCTTCCCATCTTGGATCAGCATCTTCAATTTCTTCTTTTGGTCCTGGTGCAAGTTGCTCCAGTTTTGCAATCATTTCACGATCACACCATTCTGCATTTCCTTCATCTTCGCAGCGGCTAATATAAGGCACCGCCAGATTAATAAATTCATATATCAGAGTAGCTACATTGATCTCGGTTTCGCTTCGCTTTAAAACAACAATCTCTTCGGTATCATCCTCCAGATCTTCGTTCCCGTTTAATTTAGCAATCTGCCTTTCCTTAAAATCTACCTGATAAGGATAATCTGCCAAACAAACATCACATCCCAATTTAATTCCACCATAGATATGAAAATGCAGGATCATCATTGTTTCCTGCTTTTCAAGATCAAGGTCAACCTTGAGTTTTCCGCTTTTTACCAGAGAATATTCAAACTCCTTAAAAAAGGAATCATCTACCCCGAATTCAAATTGATGAACTCCGGGCTTTAATCCGGTAAACGGAATGCTATATTGTTGTAAAGATTTCAAAGCACGCCAATTGAGCCTGCAAATTTAGAAAAATTTATTTAGTTGGGAACAGTTTTTTTAAAATGAATGCTTGCCGGCCAGCCTTTGTTTAGTTTTTATACCTATAGGGCGTAAATTATTGAATTTTCTTGAGCTTAAGCTTTATGGAGTATATCTCAAGGCAAAACAATCAATAAACTGCCTTTTTCTGAAAAAGACCAGAGGTATTAGTGGTATTAATATCAATTTATAGTGTTGTCATTTTCTCAAAAAATAAGAAAACTCAAGCAATATTAATCCCTATCCTTAGAAAACTTGCTCAGTTTTAGTGGATTTGAGACAAGTTCTGCGCTTTCTCTGCGTCGTTCAACGATTTTGATTGCAGTAAAAAGTGCTTCTCTGAATGAGCTTGCTGATGCAATGTTCTTACCTGCAATATCATATCCGGTACCATGGTCGGGCGAGGTTCTTACTACCGGTAATCCGGCTGTAAAGTTCACACCACTATGGAAGGCAATCTGCTTGAAGGGTATTAAACCCTGGTCATGATACATGGCTAATACGGCATCAAACTGAGCATAGGTATGTGCGGCAAAGAAACCGTCGGCAGCATAGGGTCCAAAGGCAAATATTCCCTGTGCGTTTGCTTCGGCAATAGCTGGAATAATGGTTTCAAGCTCCTCATTACCTATTAGGCCATTATCACCCGCATGCGGATTTAATCCTAAGACTGCAATTTTGGGCTTCTGAATCCAGAAATCCTTTTTAAGGCTCTGGTTCATCAAGTTCAGTTTAGAAAGAATCTTTTCTTTAGTTATTTTCTCTGGAATTTCGCTCACCGGAATATGTCCCGTTACCACTCCAACTCGGATATCTTCACTTACAAGAAACATTAGTGAGTCTTCTGCATTGGTTTTAGACTGAATATATTCGGTATGTCCGGCAAACTGAAAGTTTTCGTTTTGAATAGTATGTTTATTGATTGGAGCGGTAACAAGAGCATCAGTTTTACCAGCAATGAGATCATCTAAAGCTCTTTCCAAAGAAATAAAGGCATATTTTCCTCCATTGGCAGTGGCTTGCCCGAGTTCAATCTGAACATCTTCTTCCCAGCAATTGATCATGTTTGGGCGTTTGTTATGTGCTTCAAGTGTATCATTGATCACATTGAAATTTAACTCGTCAATCTCCATTGTTTTATGGTGCAAGGAAGCAACTTTTGTATGCCCATATACAATAGGGGTACAATAATCCATGATTTTAGCATCCATCAGAGTTTTGATTATTACCTCTAATCCAATACCATTTAAATCTCCAATAGATATTCCAATTTTAATTTTATCGCTCATCCCAGCTATCAATTAAATTATCAATAATGCCTTTTTATTAAGGTTATAAATAATTAACGCAAAATAAAGACTTTAATCTCATAATGCAATTAAGTGGAAGGTTATAAGTTGTAAGTTATAGGTTATAGGTTGTAAGTTATAGGTTGTAAGTTATAGGTTGTAAGTTATAGGTTATAAGTTATATGTTATAAGTTATAGGTTATAAGTTGTTACAGGTTGTAAGTTTTGGGAGATCTTCATTCATTTGCTCATTCTCTAAGTCATTTTTCTGTAAATTGCGCAAAATACTCCATCAATGAGTTTAGTAAAAGCAAAGAAACATCTCGGACAGCACTTTTTAACGGATAAGAATATCGCTGAAAAGATCGTTAATAGTCTTCATTCAACTGATAAATATAATCAGGTGTTGGAGGTAGGCCCGGGTATGGGGGTTCTTTCCGATTTTCTGTTGCGTAAAACTGAACTCGAAATCTTCATGATTGATATTGATACCGAGTCATTTCAATACTTGGATAAAAAATATCCCAATCTAGGTGAAAGGCTCATCAATGCTGATTTTTTACAACTAAATTTTAAGGAGATCTTTCCCGGAAACTTGGCTGTGATTGGCAATTTTCCGTATAACATTTCCTCTCAGATTCTTTTTAAAGTTCTTGAAAACCGCGATCAGGTTATTGAAGTGGTGGGGATGTTTCAAAAGGAAGTTGCACAGCGTTGTGCTGAAAAGCCTGGGAGTAAAGAGTATGGTATTTTAAGTGTTTTTCTGCAGGCATACTATAAGGTTGACTATTTATTTTCCGTAAAACCCGGAGTATTTAACCCGCCACCAAAAGTAAACTCGGCTGTTATTCGCTTAACCCGGAATGAAGTTTCAAAACTTGATTGTGATGAAAAGCTATTCTGGCAAGTGGTTAAGGCAGGATTCAATCAACGACGAAAAACCTTGAGAAATGCACTATCTTCTATTTTTAATAAGGAAAGTATGGGTGATGACCCAATGCTCGATCTTAGGGCCGAGCG
>CAMDKO010000043.1 GCA_945901155.1 Pedobacter schmidteae | reverse complement strand
ATGTAACATTTTCTCAACTCAAGATCATGCTGCTGCTGCAATTGCTGCTGCAGGAATTCAGGTTTATGCCTGGAAAGGTCTTAATGAAGAAGAATTTGATTGGTGTATCGAACAAACTTTACATTTCGGACCAGAGCGTCAGCCATTAAACATGATTTTGGATGATGGTGGCGACCTAACAAATATGGTATTCGACAGATTCCCTGCGCTAATTGCAGCAATCAAAGGTCTTTCTGAAGAAACTACTACCGGAGTTCACCGCTTATATGAGCGCATGAAGAACGGAACATTGCATTTACCTGCAATTAACGTGAACGATTCAGTTACTAAATCTAAATTTGACAATAAATACGGTTGCCGTGAGTCATTAGTTGATGCGATCCGTCGTGCAACTGACGTTATGATGGCTGGTAAAGTAGCTGTTGTTTGTGGCTATGGTGATGTGGGTAAAGGTTCTGCCATTTCATTAAGCTCACAAGGTGTTCGTGTTATCGTAACTGAAATTGACCCAATCTGTGCCTTACAGGCAGCAATGGAAGGTTATGAAGTTAAGAAATTGACTACAGCAATTAAAGAAGCAGATATCGTAGTAACCACTACTGGTAATTGTGACATTGTTCGTGGCGAACATTTCCTTGCTTTAAAAGACAAGGCGATTGTTTGTAATATCGGTCACTTCGATAATGAGATCGATATGGCATGGTTAAACGAGAAGTATGGTCATACTAAAGTTGAGATCAAACCACAGGTTGATAAGTACACAATCAATGGTAAAGATGTGATCGTTCTGGCCGAAGGTCGTTTAGTGAATTTAGGATGTGCCACTGGTCACCCATCATTTGTTATGTCAAATTCATTCACCAATCAAACTTTAGCACAATTAGAACTTTGGACTAACTCTGCCAATTATGAAAACAAGGTTTACGTTCTTCCTAAATATCTGGATGAAAAAGTTGCCCGTTTACATCTTGCAAAGATCGGAGTTGAACTTGAAACTCTAGATCAGCATCAGGCAGATTATATTGGTGTTCCTGTTCAAGGTCCGTTTAAAGGGGACGCGTATAGGTATTAAGGAGGTAGGAAGGTGTTGTCAGTTGTCTGTTATCAGTTGTCTGGCTAACGACAAATGAAGGTGTTGTCTGTTGTCTGTTGTCTGGCTAACGACATCTGGAAACTTTTAACCGATAACTGTTAACTGATAACTGTTAACTGATAACTGACAACTGTTGTATAACTATTTAAAAAAATGCTTACTTACGGGTAAGCATTTTTTTTGAAAAAACGGTTTGTATCTTAGGGCCTGGTAATTCAATCATTAAAAAGTAAAAAGTAACCCAACTTGATATAATTATAAAAGAAAATCTTAGTCTATTTATACTTTACCGCACTATCAGTCACACTCCCGAAAACAAATAATATTAACTGATAACAGACAACTGATAACTGACAACTGATAACTGACAACTGATAACAGATAACTGATAACCGATAACTGACAACTGATAACTGACAACTGATAACCGATAACAGATAACTGAAACCCCCCATGCCAAACCTCTCCATCAATATCAACAAAATAGCCACCCTTCGCAACTCACGAGGCGGCAATAATCCAGATTTGGTAAAAGTTGCACTTGATGCAGAACAATTTGGTGCTGAAGGGATAACTGTGCACCCTCGCCCAGATGAAAGGCATATTCGCTACCAAGATGTTTTTGACCTTAAAAAGGTGATTCAGACTGAATTTAATATTGAAGGCAATCCTAAAGAACAAAAATTTGTGGAGCTGGTCATGGCCAATACCCCTGCGCAAGTTACCCTTGTGCCAGATGCTGAAGGACAACTAACCTCCAACCATGGCTGGGATACAATCAAACACCAATCCTATTTAAAAGATATTATCGCTGAATTTAAAGCAGCAGGAATCAGGGTCTCCATTTTTGTGGATCCCAGTGAAAAAATGGTTGAAGCAGCAAAAACTACAGGCACCGACCGTGTTGAACTTTATACCGAGGCCTACGCTTCAGGATATCATGAAGATAAAGCCCATGCTATAAAACCTTACATTGCGGCGGCAAAGATGGCTGATCAGCTTAACTTAGGCATCAATGCAGGTCATGACTTAGATCTCCATAATCTCCAGTATTTTTCTCAGAATATACCAAGTTTGCTGGAGGTCAGCATTGGGCATGCATTGATTTCTGATTCACTTTATTTTGGCTTGGAAAATACCATTCAAATGTATTTGAGGCAGCTGAAATAGATGATCATTCAATTTTTGAAGGTGCTCAATCCTCAAAATACTAATTTTATATAAAATGATTCAAACGCTGGACATTGTTAACTTCCTAGACATGGCTGAAACTACACCTGTGGTAGATGTTAGAACCCCCTTGGAATTTGAACATGCCAGTATTCCGGGTGCGTTTAATCTTCCAATCTTTTTGAATGAGGAGCGGGTACAAGTTGGAACAACCTATAAACAACAAGGCCGCGAAGAAGCTATCTTACTTGGCTTTGACCTTACGGGGCCCAAATGGTCAGGATTTATTCAAGAGGCCTTGAAAATAGCACCCGATAAAAAAATTATGGTCCATTGCTGGCGTGGCGGCATGCGAAGTGGAGCCATGGCCTGGGCATTGAACCTGTATGGTTTTGAAGTTTACCTGTTAGAAGGAGGCTATAAACGCTATCGGAATTGGGTGTTGGCTCAGTTCAAAGAAAAATATCCCATCCTGATTTTAGGCGGGATGACCGGATCAGCTAAAACCAAAACGCTGGTAAAGCTAAAAGAACTCGGACAGCAAGTAATTGATCTAGAAGACCTTGCTCAACATCAGGGATCTTCGTATGGTTCGATGGGGTATTTGATACAACCTAGTCAGGAACATTTTGAAAACTTACTGGCATCACAACTCATAAAAACAGATAAAACAAAACCCCTTTGGCTCGAAGATGAAAGCCTGTCGATCGGGAAATGCTTTATCCCCAATCCAATTTTCCAGCAGATGCGTGAATCTGTGCTCCTGAAACTTGAAATACCCTTTCAGGAACGGGTCAACTTTCTGGTTCAAGAATATGGAAAACTCAATAAAGAATTCCTAATCGAAAGCACTACAAGAATTGGAAAAAGACTTGGCCCTGAACAAACCCGTGATTCCATTGCTGCCATAAATGAAGATCTTATGGAGGTTTTTATCAGATTAGTATTGGTTTACTATGATAAAACCTATGCCAACGGACAGGGGAAAAGAACTAAGGAAAGTGTTCATGCCTTAGTTTGTAAA
Organism: Pedobacter schmidteae; assembly: GCA_945901155.1. GTDB lineage: Bacteria > Bacteroidota > Bacteroidia > Sphingobacteriales > Sphingobacteriaceae > Daejeonella > Daejeonella schmidteae_B. The sequence goes on along the minus strand of CAMDKO010000043.1, from coordinate 14,680 downwards.
AGCACCGACGCCATAGAAAATAGTACACTCCTTTTAAATTACATTCAATCAAAACAAATTAAAAAAGCAATTGTACATACTTAAAATTTTAGTCTAACATCTCAACCCGATAGCTGTCGGGTCTCATATCTCACATCTCAATACTCAATACTCAAAAATGGCCCCCGAAGAAATAAAATTAACCCAATACTCACACGGTGCAGGCTGCGGATGCAAGATCAGTCCGGCAGTTCTTGATCAGATTCTTCACAGCTCCATAAAACATTCCGCAGATCCAGCTTTATTAGTTGGCAATAATACCCGTGATGATGCAGCGGTATTAGATCTGGGTAACGGAACCGCTTTAATTTCTACGACTGATTTTTTTATGCCTATTGTAGATGATGCGTATGATTTTGGCAGAATAGCTTCTGCAAATGCGATCAGTGATGTATATGCCATGGGTGGGAAACCGGTGCTGGCCATTGCTATTCTAGGCTGGCCCATCGATAAATTATCGCCCGAGGTTGCACAAAAAGTTCTTGAAGGATCGAGGTCTATTTGCGCTGAAGCAGGAATTACCCTTGCTGGCGGACATAGCATTGATAGCCCAGAGCCTATTTTTGGACTCGCAGTAAACGGAATGGTAGCTATTCAGCACTTAAAACAAAACTCAACAGCCAGTGCAGGTTGCAAACTTTATTTAACCAAAGCATTAGGTGTTGGTATTCTAACCACCGCACAGAAAAAAGGAATTCTAAAACCTGAGCATGCTGCAATTGCACCTAAGAGCATGTCGATGTTGAACAAGATTGGCGAAACACTGGGTAAACTAGACTATGTAAAGGCAATGACAGATGTAACCGGATTTGGATTATTAGGCCATTTATCTGAGATGTGTGAAGGAAGCGATCTACAGGCAATCATTGAATTTGAAAAAGTTCCCAAAATAGCAGAGATCGACGAATACCTCAACCAAAACTCTGTGCCGGGGGGAACAAACAGGAATTGGGCAAGCTACGGGCATAAAGTAAAACCCATTTCAGAAAGGCAAAAACATATTCTGGCAGACCCTCAAACAAGCGGGGGCCTTTTAGTTGCAATTCAGGAAGATAAATGCTTTGAATTTGAACAGATCCTAAGAACCAATGGAATTCCCGAACAAAATATTGTTTGCTTTGGCACTTTATCAGCAAGAACCAATGAAAAACTAATTGAAGTTATTTAATAAAATAAAAATGCCAGTCTATTCTATTTTTAATTGACATATTTTTGTTAAATCATAAATTTAAAAGCTATGAAAAGATCAGTAATACTCGTGATTATACTATTCAGCACCATTTTTATCAATGGATGTGGTAATGAAACAACGATCAATGAAAATGAAGCATCCGAAGTGATCGCTGAATTTCTCGAATCTAATCCGGAGTTTAAAACAGCTTCCTTTAGCTATGGTGAAATAAAGTTCAAGGGTGAAAAAGACCAAGAAGAGCTCAGTAAATATGAAGCCCTTGAAGAAAATGGACTCATCAAAATGGAGCTTATTGAAGGAAAAAAACGATTTTTTTCAAAAGACAGCATTTATATTTATCAAATCAGCCTAACAGAGAAGGCCGCATCACTGGTTATCAGTCAGGGAAAAGATAAAGCAAAAGTTAAGACTGTGTTTTATGTTTTAGATGAAAGCAAACCGGTAAACTTTATAAAATCAAGTAACAAAACTGCTAAAGTTACCGTTAGCTTGAAAAGAGAAGGAACTGATTTTTATTCTTTTGACAATAGCAAGGCATCCAACAGTGAATTCATCACAAAAACCTATAAACTAAAGCTTAAAAAAGAAGCGGGTTGGGTGGTTACAGGAGAATAACAGCGGGTTAACAATCATCTGTTTGTAATATTCTTTCATGAATTGCCAGTACTTGAAGTTTGACCATATTTTTTCTTGTGAAAACAATTCACGTTCAATAAAATATGGTGAAAATGATTATTTTTGAAAATCAAAACTCCCCTTATTTTAATGAAGTTAAATATAGATTATCAGGAAAAATTTGAGCAACGTCACATCGCTCCAAATGAGCAAGATGTTAAGGAAATGCTTGAAGTTATTTGTGTGGATTCTATCGATGAATTGATCGAGCAGACCGTACCGGCAAACATCCGTTTAAAAAAAGCATTAACCCTTCCTGGGGCAAAAAGTGAGTTCGATTACCTGAATGATCTGAAGCTTACTGCTTCAAAAAATAAAGTTTTTAAGACCTATATCGGTCAGGGATATCACGATGTGATTGTTCCTGGTGTGATTCAACGTAACATTCTAGAAAATCCGGGATGGTATACCCAATACACTCCTTACCAGGCAGAAATAGCACAGGGGCGTTTGCAAGCCTTATTGAATTTTCAAACCATGGTGGTCGACCTTACCGGGATGGCCATTGCCAATGCATCATTACTTGACGAGGGAACAGCAGCTGCCGAAGCCATGTTTATGCAGTATAGCCTTCGTAAAAATGAAGAGGCGAAAGTATTCTTTGTTTCGCAAGAAGTACTGGCTCAAACCATTGACATTTTAAAAACCCGTGCTGCTCCATATCAAATTGAGATACGCATCGGTGATCATCAACGTGTTGAACTGGATGAAACCATGTTTGGAGCAATGCTTCAGTATCCAGCAGGTAAAGGAGAAGTATATAACTATTCTGATTTTGCTAAAAAGGCACAAGAAAAAGACATCAAACTCACAGTTGCTGCTGACATCTTATCATTAGCGCTTTTAAGTCCTCCGGGAGAATGGGGCGCCGACATAGTGGTAGGATCAACTCAGCGTTTTGGAATTCCAATGGGATTTGGTGGTCCTCATGCTGCATTCTTTGCTACAAAAGACGAATACAAACGTTCGCTTCCTGGAAGAATTATTGGAGTTACCATTGACAGTGCTGGTAATTATGCACTTAGAATGGCTCTTCAAACACGTGAGCAGCATATTCGCAGAGATAAAGCAACCTCAAACATCTGTACAGCACAAGCCTTACTGGCAATTATGGCTAGTATGTATGCCATCTACCATGGCCCAAAAGGAATAAAACTGATTGCAGAACGGATTCACGGACTGACCGCATTCCTGTCAAAAGCATTAAAAAGTTTAGGATACAAACAAGACAATCAATTTTTCTTTGATACACTAAAATTAGACCTGGGCGAACTCAAAAATCCGATCCATGCTGAAGCCATCAATAATGAGGTAAACCTAAACTATGAAGGCTCAGTGGCCAGTATCACGCTTGATGAAACCACTTCAACAGAAGATGTATTAACATTGATCCGATTTTTTGCAAAAGTAAAAGGTAAAAGCATGTATGATCTTGACCTTGATGGATTAAAATCTGATATCAGCTTGCAAATTCCAGCTGAGATGCAAAGAAAATCAAGCTTTTTAACCCATCCAGTATTCAACTCGCATCATTCAGAACATGAAATGCTCCGATATATCAAATCATTGGAAGCAAAAGATCTTTCGCTTTGTCATTCCATGATCGCTTTAGGTTCATGTACCATGAAACTGAATGCAACTACTGAGATGGTTCCGGTTACTTGGGCCGAATTTAGTAAGATACATCCATTTGCTCCAACCGATCAGGTGGGAGGATATATGCAGATATTTGCTGAATTAAATGAATGGCTTAGTGAAATTACAGGCTTTGCAGCAATGAGTTTACAGCCCAATTCAGGGGCACAAGGTGAATATACCGGACTGATGGTTATCCGCGCTTATCATTTAGACAGAGGCGATACACAACGTAATGTAGCCTTAATCCCTTCTTCAGCACATGGCACCAACCCGGCTTCAGCTGCTATGGCAGGCATGAAAATTATCATTATAAAATGTGATGAAAAAGGGAATATTGACCTTGCCGACTTAAAAGAAAAAGCTGCAGAACATGCACAAGATCTATCCTGTTTGATGGTAACTTACCCATCTACACATGGAGTTTTTGAGGAATCGATCATTGAGATCTGTCAGATCATTCATCACTATGGCGGACAGGTTTATATGGATGGTGCGAACATGAATGCTCAGGTAGGATTAACTAGCCCAGCAAACATAGGGGCCGACGTTTGTCACTTGAACCTTCACAAAACATTCTGTATCCCTCATGGCGGGGGTGGTCCGGGAATGGGTCCAATTGGAGTTGCAAAACACCTAGTTCCTTATTTGCCAGGACATTCACTTATAGAAATTGGTAACAGCAAATCTATTTCGGCAGTTTCATCTGCACCTTGGGGCTCTGCATCCATATTGCTTATATCTCATGCTTATATTGCGATGATGGGTGGAGAGGGATTGGCCAATGCAACAAAATTTGCGATCCTGAATGCCAATTATATTAAAGCCCGTCTAGAAAGTTCCTACCCAGTTTTATATTCAGGAAGCCAGGGTAGATGTGCACATGAGATGATCTTAGATTGCCGTGCATTCAAAAATTTTGGTGTTGAGGTTACTGATATTGCAAAAAGGTTGATGGACTATGGCTTCCATGCTCCCACTGTTTCATTTCCAGTAGCTGGAACAGTAATGATTGAGCCCACAGAATCAGAACCAAAGCATGAATTGGATCGTTTCTGTGATGCCATGATCGCTATCCGTGCTGAGATTGAAGAAGTAGAAAATGGAACAATGGATAAAATCGACAACCCATTGAAAAATGCACCCCATACTTCAGCTGTGGTAACAGCAAATGGCTGGGCTCATCCTTATTCACGCCAGCAAGCTGCCTTCCCATTACCTTATGTTGCAGCATACAAATTCTGGCCTTCGGTTGGAAGAGTGAATGATACGCATGGCGACAGAACACTAATTTGTTCTTGCCCACCTGTAGAATCTTATGCTGAAGAAGTAGTATAAATTTATTAATCAAAATGAAAAAAACTAGTACAACCCTAAGCCTGATTGCTAGCATGTTCTTCATGACGGCTTTTAATCCTATTAAGGATGATATTTATACCGTTGATGTTGAACGTTCAACCATTGAATGGTCAGCTAAAAAAGTAGGTGGCGGCCATACCGGAACAGTAAAAATTGCCGACGGAAACCTGATTTATACTGGGAAAGCCTTGAAAAGCGGAAGCTTTCAAATGAATATGTCAAGCATCACATCTGATAATGCTCGCGTTACAAACCACTTAAAATCTGATGATTTCTTCTCTACAGAAAAGAACCCTATGTCTAAATTTGAGATCACCAAAGTTACACCTGCAGGTACAGATCGTGTAAATATTACCGGAAACCTGAGTATTAAAGGCTTTACTCACCTAGTCACATTTCCGGCAACCGTAAAACAACAAAAAGGCGTTTTAGTTGCAGTAGCCATTGGTATCCGAGTTGACCGTACTAAATATGATATCAAATTCCGTTCAAAAACTTTCTTTGGCGACATCGGCGATAAAGCAATTGATGATGAATTTGAGCTGAGTATTAATTTAACGGCGAAGAAAGGGTAATCAGAGATCAAAAATCAAGAATGTTTTGAATTTATTATTGAGATGTTGTTGATTTTTGGTCTGTTGTCTGTTGTCTGTTGTCTGGCTAACGTACCCAATCTGATAACTGATAACAGACAACCGATAACAGATAACCGACAACCGATAACCGATACCTACAAAATCCTAAACCCCTCATTCTCAAATCCTACCTTAGCAATTGCTTTACTTTTTGCGTGATAGAATAGGCATTGCCAGTGCTCTTCCACTGCTCTGATGCCATATTGCTGTCTTAATTCCATGGATCTGCGGCCATCAAAGTCGTATTTGGCAATGAACTTTCGCAATAATTGTTCGGGTTCGGGAAGTATATCGGCACCAAAGAAAATAGTTTCCTCATCTTCTTTAATCAGAAATACCTGATGATTTTCGCAATGCCCGCCGGTAAACTCATAGGATATCTCCTGGTTAAACTGCCCGCTGCCTTCAATAAAATGCACCGAACCGCTGCGTTGCATAAAATCAAATATCTCAGTTTTGTAGGAGCGTGATGGCTTACTATATGCAGCTTCCCACTCAGCACGCTGAATCACATACTCCGCATTCGGAAAAGTCAGGGATATTTGACTGCCGCTATCATTCACCATCCCACCTGCATGATCAAAATGTAAATGCGACATCAAAACCAAAGTCACATCACTGGGATCATAGCCATTGCGACGAATATTTTCATGGATAAGCGGCTCGCCCGACTTGCCCTTAAACCCAAGTCCGGTATCCAGAATAATCAAATCATTCTTCGTTTCAACAAGAAATGGCTGAACAAAAATAAAAAGAGAAGCAGGCCTATCTTTGGGATTATGAATGGCTGGATTGAACGGAATGAATGTCTTTGAGCTATCTACTGAATAAGATCCTTCATATAAGGCTAAAGCTTTCAACGATCTTTGTTTATTATAAGGTTAAATTCTATTTTTACAGATTAATATTCAAAGATATGCAAAAAAAGTGGGTGGAACGGGAGCTTGAAAACCTTCCTGCAATAGCAGGATTGCAGGAATCTCTGAAAATTGACCGTATTCTGGCAGAGCTGCTGGTTAAACGTGGAATCAACACTTATCAGGAGGCTCATCATTACTTCAGACCGACACTTGAACAGCTTCATGACCCCTTTTTAATGAAGGATATGGATTTGGCCATTGACCGCATAGCTAAGGCTATACAATCGGCCGAAAAGATCCTCATTTATGGCGATTATGATGTAGATGGGACCACCGCGGTTGCTCTTACCTATAGTTTTTTTCGGAAACACTATTCTGACATTGATTTCTATATTCCTGATCGCTATCTTGAAGGATACGGTATATCCACACAGAGCATTGACTATGCTTCTGAGAAGGGGTATACCCTCATTATCGCGCTCGACTGCGGAATAAAATCAAACGATAAGATTGACTATGCTATTGAAAAAGGCGTAGATTTTATCATCTGTGACCATCACCTTCCGGGAGATAGTTTACCGGCGGCCATTGCTGTTCTGGATCCCAAGCGACCGGATTGTGAATACCCATACAAAGAATTATCAGGTTGCGGCATCGGATTTAAACTCATACAGGCCTATGCCCAGAAGCATGATCTTCCCATTGAGGAGGTCAGTACTTACCTTGACCTAGTTGCCTGCAGTATTGCATCTGACATTGTACCCATTACTGGCGAGAACAGGGTTTTAGCCTGGCTGGGACTGCATAAACTAAATACTGATCCATGCAAAGGCCTAACCGCACTCATGAATCTATCCGGAAAAAAAGACGATCTCACCATCTCGGATGTGGTCTTTACTATTGGCCCTAGAATTAATGCAGCCGGCAGAATTGACGATGCCAAGCATGCAGTAAACTTACTTATTGCCGATAGTGATGCCTTTGCGTTTGAAAAAGGTGAGATCATTAACAGCAAAAATACCGAACGTAGAGAACACGACAGCCAGATTACGGAGCAGGCCTTAGCAATGATTGATTCCAATCCTGATCTGATTGCCATGAAAACTACGGTTTTATATAACCATGACTGGCATAAAGGCGTGATTGGCATTGTGGCTTCGCGCCTGACCGAAAAATATTACCGCCCAACCATTGTGTTGACCAACTCGAACGGATTTGCCGCTGGCTCTGCCCGGTCGGTGATCGGATTCGACCTGTATGAAGCATTGAGTGAATGCAGTGACTTGCTGGTACAGTTTGGAGGCCATAAATTCGCAGCAGGAATGACCATGAAAACGGAGAATATCGCGGCATTTCAGCAACGCTTTGAAGAGGTGGTATCCAGAACCATAACTGATGAACAACTGACTCAGTCAATCAGTATTGATGCTGAAATTGCACTAAAACACATCGATGCCAAATTTTTCCGCATCTTAAAACAGTTCGAGCCCTTTGGTCCGCAAAATATGGCACCCGTTTTTCTTAGCAGAAATGTTTATACTTACGGTGGTGCATCCCTGGTAGGAACCAATCATTTGAAAATGAATGTATACCAGAATGACCAGAACTATTATAATTGCATCGGATTTAACTTAGGAGAATTTCTGCCTATGATCAATTCTGGCGTGCCAATTGATATTTGTTATACTATTGAAGAAAACGTATGGAAAGAGAAACGAGCGATACAACTGAACATCAAGGGAATACGAGCGTCTCTTCCAATCCTAAACGAATGATACTCAGAGCAGAGAACCTCGTCAAAAAATATAAGCAGCGAACCGTTGTGAATAATGTGTCGTTCCATGTTTCGCAAGGAGAGATTGTTGGTTTGCTGGGGCCAAATGGGGCAGGTAAAACAACCTCCTTTTACATGATTGTAGGGCTAATCAAGCCCAATGAAGGTCATGTTTATTTGGATGATCAGAACATTACCGAAGATGCCATGTACCGAAGAGCACAGAAAGGGATCGGCTACCTGGCACAGGAGGCTTCAGTGTTCAGGAAACTAACGGTTGAAGACAATATCAAAGCGGTGCTTGAAATGTCGAAACTCAGCAAAGAGGAGCAAAAGCATAAACTCGAAGAGCTGATCGATGAATTCAGTCTGCATAAGGTTCGAAAAAATCGTGGCGACCTTTTATCGGGAGGTGAGCGACGCAGAACCGAGATCTCGAGAGCGCTTGCAGCAGATCCCAATTTCATTCTCTTGGATGAACCTTTTGCAGGAGTTGACCCCATTGCCGTTGAAGAGATCCAAAGTATTGTAGCTAAACTTAAACTGCGCAATATTGGTATTCTGATTACCGATCATAATGTTCAAGAAACCCTTTCCATAACAGATAGAGCCTACCTTTTGGCAGAAGGAAAGATTATGCTAACCGGCACTCCACAGGAGATTGCTAGCAATGAAATGGCTAAAAAATTCTATCTTGGCCAGAACTTTGAACTACGAAAAAAGAAAACCCTGACCCGCTAATACAGCCCATAAAAAATGACACTAGTTAATTCCATTTTTGCCTGGGTTATGAAAAAGCGGATGCACCAAATCGAGCTTTTCATAAAATATCCACATGATGTTCAGGATGAGTGGTTCCAGAATTTAATAGCTACCGCACAACATACGGAATGGGGAAAAATACACGGGTATGAGTCAATCTTTAACCAGGAACAGTTCAAAGAACGGGTTCCGATCCAGACCTATGACAGCCTCAAGCCCTATATAGAAAAAATGATGAGTGGCGAGCAAAATGTACTCTGGCCTTCAGAAATAAAATGGTTCGCCAAATCATCAGGTACTACAAACGATCGAAGTAAATTTATTCCAGTGAGTGAAGAATCATTAGAGGAATGCCATTTTAAAGGTGGCAAAGACCTGCTTTCGATGTATTGTAATAACCGCCCGGATACCCGAATATTTACCGGAAAATGCCTGGTTCTGGGTGGTAGCCATCAAATTAATCAGCTAAATGCTGATTCCTGCTTTGGCGACCTTTCGGCCGTACTGATTAAGAATTTACCATTCTGGGCCGAATTCTACCGTACTCCGGATTTGTCAATCGCTTTAATGGACAACTTCGAAGAAAAGGTCGAGAAAATGGCCCAGGCTACCATCGATGTGAATGTTACCAATATTTCGGGAGTACCTACCTGGAACATCGTACTTGCCAAACGAATTTTAGAAATTACGGGCAAAGACAACCTGCTTGAAGTATGGCCAAACTTGGAATTTTATTTCCATGGGGCCGTAAACTTTAACCCTTACCGGGAACAGTTTAAAAAGCTGATCCCTTCTGATACTATGTATTATCTGGAAACATATAATGCTTCAGAAGGTTTTTTTGGAATTCAGGATCAGTCAGACTCTGAAGATATGCTGCTGATGCTCGATTATGGTATTTACTATGAGTTCCTTCCCATGGAAGACCTATATAAAGAAAATCCTAAAACATTGCGACTTGACGAGGTTGAGCTCCATAAAAACTATGCGCTCATCATCTCAACAAATGCCGGTCTATGGCGATACATGATTGGTGATACCATAAAGTTCACTTCACTATCCCCGCACCGCATACAGATTACCGGCCGCACCAAACATTTTATCAATGCATTTGGCGAAGAACTGATCATTGATAATGCAGAAAAAGGACTTAGCAAAGCCTGCAAAGAGACTGGAGCAATCATCCGCGACTATACTGCATGTCCAATTTATTTCCAAGGCAATGAAGCCGGAGGCCATGAATGGATAATTGAGTTTGAGAAAAAACCGGATAACCTTGAGCGCTTTACCGATCTGATGGATCAAACCCTGCGCGAAATCAATTCAGATTATGATGCCAAGCGTTATCATGATATGGCCTTGGGCCGCCCAGTAGTCCACTTGGCCCCAGATGGCACCTTCTATGAATGGATGAAAGGCCGCGGCAAATTGGGCGGTCAGCATAAAGTACCACGCTTGGCAAATGACAGGGGGTATGTGGAGGAGATATTGAAGTTGTTGTAAGGAAGGGGAAGGGAGTTGTCAGTTGTCTGTTATCAGTTATCTGGCTAACAATCTGTAAATTTGTTATCTGTTGTCTGTTGTCAGTTATCTGGCTAACGATCTGTAAATTTGTTATCAGTTGTCTGTTATCAGTTGTCTGTTATCAGTTATCAGTTATCAGTGATAAGTGATAAGTTTTAAGTCCTGTATGCTCAGACTTCAGACCTCCTACCACAGATAACCGTTAAAATAAACCCAATGTCATCCCGAACCCTGCCCTTTAGCAGGTGAGGGACCTTCGTGAAAACCAATAAAAATTTGCTTTAATAAAACTAAGTTCCTTCACTACGTTCAGGATGACAGGTGCATAGCGTCTAAAAAAGTAAACTCCAAATTTAAATCCAATGTCATCCCGAACCCTGCCCTTCAGCAGGTGAGGGACCTTCGTGAAAACCAATAAAAATTTGCTTTAATAAAACTAAGTTCCTTCACTACGTTCAGGATGACAGGTGCATAGCGTCTAAAAAAATGAATTCAATCTAAACAACCCATACCTCAGTCCTGATAACAGACAACAGATAACAGACAACAGATAACAGACAACAGACAACTGATAACAGACAACTCAACTCTCCTTCTTCGGAAACACCAACGAAGCCACAATACTTGTAGTAAGAATCAACAATATCACAAACAAAGAATGCATAGTTGAGAAACCCCATAGGCTCAGCCAATGATGGGCCAGCATTTTTACCCCGATAAAGACCAGCAGAAAGGCTAATCCTAATTTCAGGAAATGGAATTTATGTATCACATTAACCAAGAGGAAGAACATAGAACGTAATCCCAGAATGGCAAAAATATTAGAGAAGAATACAATGTAAGGGTCTTTGGTTACTGCAAAGATGGCCGGAATTGAATCTACCGCAAAGATCAGGTCAGTGAACTCTACAATAAGCAGCACAATAAACAGTGGGGTAACCATGTTGGCACCATCTACCTTGATGAAAAACTTATTTCCTACGTACTCAGGGTAAACTGAGAAGTGTTTGGAAGCAAAACGAACCACCTTATGATTTTCCGTATCGATAACCTCCTCCTCGTCTTTGCTGAAGAACATCCCAATTCCGGTATAGATCAGGAAGGCCCCAAAAATATACATAATCCAGCCAAACTCATTGATCAGGGTAGAACCCAAAAAAATGAACATAAAACGCATGAATACCGCACCAATAATGCCCCAGAAAAGCACTCGGTGGTAGTATTTCTCATCCACATTAAAAGCAGTGAAAATCAGCACCATCACAAAGATATTATCGACCGAAAGCGCATATTCAATGACATAACCTGTGATAAACTCCAATCCCAGATTCTGATTATAGATAGTTAGGCTCTCTGCATAATTATTGGGAATAAGCCTAATATTATGAAGATTGCTGGTGGTAAACTCCTGCAGTTGTGCAAAATTGCTTATTCCATGTAAAATCTCACCATTGGTTATCAGTAAAAAGTAAAAGCCCAGTGCAAAGCTTACCCAGATAAAGCTCATTACAGCAGCTTCTTTCATGCTTACTTTATGGGCCTTTTTATTGAACAAACCGAGGTCAATAGAAAGCATCAAGACAATAAACAGCAGAAAGCTGCCAAAAAACAGGTATTCGTTAGCCATTTTTATTTTTTACGTTCAGTGGTAAATCGGACCAGTTTTTCGAGGGCCTTTCGTGATTCATGTTCCGGAAATTCATTTAAGATAGCAAAGGCTTCATTTTGATACATCACCATCTGAGATCTAGCATAATCCATCCCTCCGCTATTGCGAACAAAATTGATGATTTCAGAAACCTTTTCAGAATCCTCATTATGATTCTTAACCAGATTAATAATTCTCTTCTTTTCAGCGCTTCCCGACTTATTCAAGGCATAAATTAAGGGTAAGGTAATTTTTTTCTCCTTGATATCAATTCCCAATGGTTTCCCAATATCATCAGTCCCAAAGTCGAACAGGTCATCTTTAATTTGGAAGGCGATGCCTACCTTTTCACCAAAAAGACGCATTTTCTCGACTATCTCATCATTGGCACCGGCAGAAGCGGCACCGCATGCACAACATGAAGCAATTAACGAAGCGGTCTTTTGGCGGATCACCTCATAATACACCTTTTCATCGATATCCAGTCGGCGAGCCTTTTCAATCTGTAATAATTCGCCCTCACTCATTTGCTTCACCGCATTTGATACTAGCTTCAGCAAACCGAAGTCGCCGTTATTGATAGAAAGCAGCAAACCTTTGGATAATAGGAAGTCACCCACCAGAACCGCGATCTTATTTTTCCATAAGGCATTCACAGAAAAAAAACCTCGCCTTTGGTATGAATTATCCACTACATCATCATGAACCAGGGTGGCGGTATGCAATAGTTCAACGAGCGCTGCACCGCGATGGGTGGCTTCGGTTATTCCCCCGCATAGACTCGCAGAAAAGAATACGAACATGGGACGAATCTGCTTGCCTTTACGTTTAACAATATAATGTGTTATACGATCAAGAAGCGGGACAGAGCTATGCATGGAAGATTTGAACTTCCCTTCAAAAGTGTCCAGTTCTCCGGCTATAGGTTTTTTGATCTCGTCGAGACTCAGCATTAATTCCTGAAATCTTTGGGTTTTAATTAATACTGCAAACATATTGAAATTTCAGCAATAACGGCCGGGGCAATCAATTCTAAACTGCTATTATTTCAAAAATCCTGCAATGTTTACAGAATTTTGATACTTTTGCATCCCTTCTGAAAGGAAAGAGGAAGCATTGGAGAGGTGTCAGTCCGAAGGACTCCTTTGGAGAGTGGCCGAACGAGCGAGCTTGGAAAGTTCGTGTACTAGCAATGGTACCGTTTTAATGTATTTCTGTTTTTGACTATATTTAATAATGTACTACAGTTATATATTAAAAAGTGAGAAGGATGGAAAATTCTATTATGGAAGTACGCAAAATATTGAAGAGAGATTAAAAAAACACAATAAAGGAGATGTAAAATCTACGAAAGGCCGTAGGCCACTGATCTTACATTTTATAGAACTGCATGACTCTAGAAGCCTTGCCTTTCAAAGAGAACAGTTTTATAAATCAATAGATGGTTATATATTTTTAAAAAAAGAGGAGATTATATAAAAAAGGGTTTATACCCTGGTAATAGAATTTAACAATAAAAATCAAGGCCCAAATTAAATTGGAGAGGTTTCAGTCCGAAGGACTCCTTTGGAGAGTGGCCGAGCGGAATAATAAAATAATAAGGCCCAATAAATTGGAGAGGTGTCAGTCCGAAGGACTCCTTTGGAGAGTGGCCGAACTGAATAATAAAATAATAAGGCCCAATAAATTGGAGAGGTGTCAGAGTGGCCGAACGAGCGAGCTTGGAAAGTTCGTGTACTAGCAATGGTACCGTGGGTTCGAATCCCACCCTCTCCGCCATCTAAAATCAATAAACCCTATTTTCGATAAGTTAATAGGGTTTTTTAATTGAATAAAATAAATAGGTAGTAGATTAGGTAGTAGATTCAGGCTTTTAAAATGCAAAAAGCTATACTTATATTTGTTCTGTACTTTGTCGCTATTGTACAAAACCTAAAGGGATGCTATTTATTTAGTGTCCCTTTCTATTTTCAATTGCCTCGCGCGTACACATGCGTGCGGTGGTTATTCTCCTTAATTTCTTTAGGTAGGTATAAAATTGTTTTGATTGATATTCAAATTCCTAATTCAGCCACCCCCATTCACAGGTAAACAATTTCTTTTCTGTTGCTGATATAATTTAACTGAGGGTATTATCCTTGATAGATAGATGCAGACCTATTCTCAATTTTAATAGACAGACTAATTATTTCTACTTTAAATTTATATGAATTAACCTTGAATTGGGCAGTTTCCATAAAAACCACTATTCAATGTTTTTAATTACTTAAATCTAATTTTTGTTTGATTAAATCATTTAATTCGGAAAAAACATGAGAAATTTCATATTCAGGATACACAAATAGAATGTGACAACCGTTTTCCTTTGCTTTGGTTATCTTTAAATTATCCCTTTTTAAATTCTCTTGGAATTGTTTTTTTGCAATTTTTTTACCCTTGCCACCAAAATCAACTGGATATGAATGCTGTGCTCCTTGATATTCAATTGCAACATTGATTTCTGGTATATATATATCAAATCTTTGAGGTCTTAACCATTCAGGGGAACCCTGTGAGATAACAGTAAATTGCTTGGCA
>CAMDKO010000042.1 GCA_945901155.1 Pedobacter schmidteae | reverse complement strand
AATACTTTGAAAAAGAGACCAATTTTCATAACAGGTATAGGAACAGAAATTGGTAAAACCATAGTTTCGGCTGTTTTAGTTGAAAAATTACAGGCTGATTACTGGAAACCTGTTCAATCGGGTGAATTAAATAATAGTGATACCATGATCGTGCAAAAACTGATATCCAATAAAAAATCAGTTTTTCATCAAGAGGCCTATCGATTAACTCAGCCATTTTCACCACATTTATCTGCAGCATTAGACGGTATAGAAATAGATTTGAATAAGATAAATTTACCCCAAACAGAAAATCAACTGATCATTGAAGGTGCCGGAGGATTAATGGTTCCATTAAACGAAAAGGTTTTAATGATTGATCTGATAGAAAAACTAGATGCTGAAGTGGTACTGGTTTCTAAAAACTATTTGGGTAGTATTAATCACACCTTATTATCTGCAGAACTTCTTAAGATGAGAAAAGTAAAAATAAGGAACTTAATTATCAGCGGTGAAAGCAATCCAAGTACAGAAGAAATCATTTCTAAATATTTGGATACAGCTATAATCAGAGTTCCATTTTTTAATGCCTTGAATAAAAGTACGATCCACGAATTTGCTTCAAAATTGGATTTATAGAATCATTTTCAAGAAAATAGAGTAAAAAAAGATCGGCTAATTATAGCCGATCTTTTTTTTGCAATTACATTAGATTATTTAAGGAACAATCGTCAGTGTATATTGTCTGAAATTTGGATTTGGCGTAATCCCTCCCGGGGCTTCACCTAAATTGATTATCAATTTAACACCCGCTGCAGCTGTTACACTTCCAGCAACCAATCTGATTGGAATTATTACTGAACTTTTATTAGGATCCAAAGCCACAGAATTACCGATTGCAGTAATGTTGTAGTGAGTACCTGCAACAGCAGTACTAGCAGGATCAATATTAAAAGGAACCATTAAGGTTGCCCCTAACTGTGGTCCAACTAACTGAATCAATGCATCTGCAGATCCTGCAGCAGCAGAAACCTTAACAGTTCTTGCAATAGGCTTAAATTCTGTTACGGTTGGTCCGTCAAATGCTTTATCATTATCAGGAAAACAAGCTGTAATGCTGGTTATTACAGCAAATAGAAATAAATATTTTATATACTTCATGATTATAAGATTAGTATCCTGGATTTTGTTTTATTAGTGGATTTAATAATACTTGCGCAGACGGAAGAGGTGCTAAAAGTTTAAAGTCTGTATACAATAAAGTTGGTATACCTGCAGGCTTTGAAATATTTAAGCCTCTTCTCTTGATGTCGAAGAAACGATGACCTTCCAAGTGAAGTTCAACCCTACGCTCATTAAAAATTAAGTCTAATAAGGCAGTACCTGTAGTAGAAGCAGGTACAGCCGCTAAACCTCTATTAGTTCTTAAGGTTGTTAAATCAGCTTGAGCTAAAGCATCTTTAGCTTGTTTAGCACGAGCTTCGGCACGAATTAAATAAACCTCTGACAAACGAATAACTGGAATATTATTGAAATAATTTCCTTTATGTGCAGGAAACTTCAAACTATAAGAAACCATAGAGCCACCATCAAGTGTTTGATCAAATGCAGCTCTTCTTACGTCGCCTGTTTCAAATGAATTCAATAATTCAGTTGTAGCTCTAACAGCAAAAACACCACCAGTAGTTTTTTGGGTAAGAGAATTCATAGAGTTGTTAATTCCGTCAACTGTACTAAACTGCTCTGTTCTATAATCTAACTCAAACATTGATTCACGGTTTGGAACCGAAGCAAATGAAGCGATATAGGTAGAAGCAGTTGCCAAAGATGTAGCACTTTGTTTATTTGTGATCGCATCACTTGCTGCCTGCTCAGCTTCAGCCCACTTGGTTTGGAAAAGATAAACCCTAGCAAGTAAGGCAAAAGCAGCGCCTTTGCTAGCTCTGAACACACCTGCTCCAGTAACTGTAACAGGCAACAAAGTAGCGGCTTGTTTCAAATCACTTTCAATTAAAGCGTAAACCTCTGCAATCTTAGCTCTTGGTTTGAAGTCGGCTTTAGTTACATCATCAGTTGGTAGTGTACGAATTACTATACCTTCACCAAATCCATTAACCTCTAATCCTGGTTCATAAGAATAAGTCTTTAACATATCATGATTGAACATTGCTCTCATAAATAAAGCTTGTCCCTTTAGCGCATCTTTATCAGCCTGTGCTGCAGAAACCTTATCTACATTAGTAATGATAAAATTTGCCTCATTAATGGCAGGATAAAGAGTACCCCATAAATCTATATGTGAACCTGGGGCATTTATCCTTTCACCCACATACCTACCACCAGAGTTGGCAGTTATGGTGTAATTATCTGCCAAAACATCTGGAGCGATCAACATACGTTGTCCGTAATAGTTAAAAGATTGGGCTCTAGAGTAAAGCGAAACAGAGATTGCATTCACACTTGCAAAATCAGTTAATGCAGCTGCGGCATCCAATGATTGCTTTGGCTGCACATCAAGAGTATCTTTACATGATGTTCCGGCTAAAACCAGAGTCACCATAGATACCGCTAATATTTTCTTATACATAATTTTCATAATTTTAAATTATAAACCTATTTGAAGTCCACCAGTGTAAGTTCTTGCTTGTGGATTATTTCCTATTTCGTTTAAACCTATTGGCGCCTCTGGATCTAAGCCAGGATACTTTGTAAATGTTAACACATTAATTCCTGTAGCAAAAACACGAATATTACGTAATTTCACTTTAGAAGCTATGCTTGCCGGAAGATTATATGAAAGCGTTATATTTTTTAAACGAATATAAGAGGCATCAAATAAATATCTGGTTGAACCTGTTGTTAACGTACTAGATAATGCACCAGAATTATTAAGATGCGGAGTATTGCGTAATGCTCTTGGAACAGCTGTTATCTGTCCAGGTGCAAGCCATTGTTCAGCTATCTGAGAAACAATCTGATTATCATCAGTATACCCTGAATTCCAAATAGTTTGGAAGAAACTTACAAAAGATTTATTTCCGTACTGGTACTGAAATAGAAAATCAAGACTTAAATTTTTATAGGAAACTGTATTATTAAAACCTCCAAAGAATTTAGGATATCTTGTACCCTGAATTTGTTGATCGGTAGCCGCAACTAAGTTGTAGGTATAGTGACCATTTACATCATACCACATTGGTCTACCATCAGCAGGATTTACTCCAGCCCATCCATAAGTATAAATTATATCAATTGGCTTTCCTACGAAATAGGAAGTTCCAATACGATCCTGTCCGTTTATTAATTCTAAAACTTTATTTCTTTGGAATGAAATATTAAAATCAGAAGACCATTTAAAACCTGATTTTGTATCTAAATTGATTGTATTTAAGCCAAATTCAATACCATCATTCTGAACTTTTCCAACGTTTTCGTTGATAGCACCGAAGCCTGAATCAGAAACTAATGGACGGCTTAACAATAAGTTAGAATTGATTCTACGATAAACATCGATACTACCCGTAATGCGATTACCTAAAAATCCATAATCAATTCCTACGTTAGTTGTAGCAGCCTCCTCCCATGATAAGTTCGCATTCCCCAATTGGCTTGGGCGAATACCATTACTTCCAAGGTAACTTCCTCCTGCACCAAATAATGCACGAGATGCAAAATCTGCGATCTGATCATTACCAACCACACCATAACTTGCACGCAACTTTAAATCAGAAATAACTTTGTTATCGGCTAAGAAATCTTCACCAGAAATTCTCCAGGTTCCAGAAACACCTCCGAATAATCCATAACGTTTTTCTGCTCCAAATCGAGAACTACCATCATAACGAAGAGTTCCAGATAAGTAATATTTTTCTTTGAAATCGTAATTAAGTTTTGAAAACAAACCAGCTTTTTTATACCCTGTAAAAAAACCAGCTATTGAAAGCGGAGTAGCATTTTGTAAACTTCTGAAAAAAGGATTAGGGAATGCCTGACCAGTAGCAGAAGCACTTTCAACATTCTGCTCCTTATATTCACCACCTGCTAATGCAGACAGCGTGTGAAAACCGAATTTTTTGTTCCAGTTGGCTGCAACGTTTGAATTCCAATCTAGGTTACGCGTATTTACAACAGACGAAGTTCCACCATTCGCAGCAAATGCTGGAATAGAGGCAGGACGTTGGTTATCATCACGAGTATCCACAAAATCAATACCTGAGAATCCAGTAATTGATAAAGAAGGAGTTACCTTATAAGTTGCAGAAAAATTACTTACAGTTTGAAGGGCATTACCCAATCTAACCTCTTCCTTTGCACCTTGAACAATGTTATATGGGAATGAAGCTTTCAAGTCTGCACCCTGAGTATAGGTTCCATCTGCCTTATAAATAGGCACATCAGGACGTAAAGTAAATGGATAAAAAAATGGACCATTAACAAATGCACCATCCGCTATAGTTCCAAAAACTTTTGAAGCAGTTAAAGATATATTCGCATTTACGCTAAGTTTATCATTTACTTTGTGTCCAATATTACCTCTGACAGTTCCTCTTTTGTAGAATGCTTCAATAACCTGAGCATCTTGGTCAGTGTAAGAACCTGATATAAAGAAATTAGTTTTTGAATCACCACCAGAGAATGACAAATCATAAATTCTAGATTTACCTTCACGAGTTATGGCATCAAACCAATCTGTGCTCGGAGCAGTTGAATTGGCAGGATTTCCGAAAAATGCTGTTGCAGAAGCTTCAGGAGTTCCAGCGTTAACCGCACCAGGAACTTTGAACTGTGCATATTGTTGTGCGTTCATTACATCATAACGCGTTATGTTTTGCATAACACCCTGCTGAGCAGAAAAATTTACTGCAGTAGCTCCATTTTTACCTTTTTTGGTAGTGATTAATACTACTCCGTTAGCAGCAGCAGCACCGTAAATAGCAGAAGCAGCAGCATCTTTCAAGACTTCTATATTCTCAATATCATTTGGATTGATTGAACCCAATGTGTTTGTTGAAGCTTGACCAGAAATAGATCCGGTTTTAATCTGAACACCATCCACAATATATAAAGGATCATTTCCTGCGTTGATGGAACCTACACCACGTACTCTTACGTTGATAGCTCCACCTGGCTGACCACTCTGAGAAGTAACCTGAACACCAGCAGCACGCCCCTGTAAAGCTCGGTCAAAACTTTGTATTGGTAAGTTTTCAATTTGTTTTGAAGTTATACGTACACTAGCAGAACCTAGATCACGTTTCTGTGCAACACCATAACCTGTTACAACTACCTCAGCAATTTGCTGTGAGTCAGAAACTAAGCGAACATTTACAGATCCAGCAGAACCAATTGTAACATTTTGATTTAAATACCCTATATAGGTAAAGGTTAAAACCTTGCTATCCAAAGGAGCACTCAAGGAAAAATTTCCGTCTACATTTGTTGAAGTACCAACGGCACCACCTTTTACACGAACTGAAACACCTGGAAGAGGGAGACCATCATCTGCTCCAACAACTCTACCAGTGATTGTCTTATTCTGGGCCATTGCGTTGGTAAAAGCAAAAAAGCCTAACAATAAGAAAGCTAGTAATTTTCTTTTCATTTGATTCTTGTTAAATTAATTAATTGGTTATTAACCTTGGTTTTTGAATTAATTTGCAAGAATAATAGATTATTTCGAAAAAAGTGTATTAAGTATGTAAGTTTAATGTAACAAAATTATTACAAAATGTTGTTTATTTTTAATTTTCAATAGTTAAAATATCTGTTTAAACACATTCAAACAAGTAATTTTATTTTTTAAAAATAATCAATTGAATAAAAAACAAAATCTAGGTATTAAAAATCAATATTCAAGCTACATAAATTGTAAAATATTGTATTTCTAAAAATATTTACCTTTAAAGCTTTTGTACTAGCATAAACTAATCAAATAAAATGAAATTAATTTCTGTACTAGGCTCAGGTACAATGGGAAACGGAATTGCTCATGCTTTGGCAATTGCAGGCTATCGGGTTAATTTGATTGATATTTCGCAAGAAAATCTAGCTAAGGGCATGAATTCTATAGCCAAAAATCTAGACAGACAAATATCAAAAAGTTTGATCACTGAAGAATTAAAAATTTCTGCACTTAATCATATTCAAACTTATACTGATACCCAATCAGGAGTTTTAAATTCTGACCTTGTTATTGAAGCAGCAACAGAAAATCTGGAAATAAAACTAGAGATTTTTAAAAATCTTGACCTATTCTGTAAACCAGAAGCAATCCTGGCATCTAATACATCCTCTATTTCTATTGGCAAAATTGCATCAGTAACCAAACGGGCAGATAAGATAATTGGAATGCACTTCATGAACCCAGTACCACTAATGAAACTTGTTGAGGTGATCAGAGGATATTCAACTTCTGATGAAGTCACTAAAACAATCATGCAGCTAGCCCATAGCTTGAATAAAATACCCGTTGAGGTAAATGATTCTCCAGGTTTTGTTGCTAATCGTATTTTAATGCCGATGATCAATGAAGCGATATATACGCTACAAGAAGGTGTTACAGGCGTTTCTGAAATTGACACGGTAATGAAGCTGGGGATGGCTCATCCAATGGGTCCATTACAATTAGCAGATTTTATTGGTTTAGATGTTTGTCTTTCAATCCTGAATGTTCTGCAAGATGGCTTTGGCAATCCTAAATATGCAGCTTGTCCTCTTCTGGTCAATATGGTTGCTTCAGGAAATTTGGGAATTAAAACAGGTCTTGGATTTTACGACTACAGTAATGGAAGTAATGAACTGGTTATTTCAGGACAATTTAGAAAGGGAGGTTGAGGTTCTGTTGTCTGTTGTCAGTTGTCTGAGGTATGAAGTCTGAGGCATGAAGTCTGAGTGCTTGTATGAAATGAAGCAGAATCTATCTCAATACTCTTTACGCAATACTCAATACGCAGTTACCTACATCCTATCAGGAACTCTAATTCCTAATAATTTCATTCCTTTATTGATAGTTGAGGCGGTTGCAGCAGAAAGGTCTAGTCTGAAATTTCTAACATCCAAATCTTCAGCCTTCAATATGCTTTCTTCATGGTAAAACTTATTGAATAATTTAGCTAACTCAAAAACATAATTTGCAATATGTGCCGGACTGTATTCTCTAGCTGATGCAGCTATAACATCAGGGTATTTAGCCAAATTAACAATTAGGTCCTTTTCAAGAGCAGTAAGTATAGTTGAATATTTATCGGAAATTTTATTTTTATAATCAGCCTTTGCCATCACTGAACGAATCCTTGCATGGGTATACTGGATAAAAGGACCCGTATGACCCTGAAAATCAATTGATTCATTTGGATCAAACAATAATCTCTTTTTAGGCTCAACCTTCAACAGGAAAAATTTAAGAGCTCCTAATCCGATCATATTATAAAGGTCTTTCTTCTCTTGCTCAGTGAATCCTTCAACTTTTCCTAATTCCTCCGTTCTCTCGCTAGCAGTCAGGATCATTTCTTCCATCAGCTCATCAGCATCAACAACTGTCCCCTCCCTAGATTTCATTTTACCAGAAGGTAAATCAACCATCCCATAAGAAAGGTGAAAAAGACCATTTGCCCATGTTTTACCCAATTTCTGGAGAATAAGAAATAACACTTTAAAATGATAATCCTGTTCGTTGCCTACCACATAGATAGACTTATCCATTTTAAAGTCGTCATATTTCAATTGGGCAGTTCCAAGATCCTGAGTAATGTAAACAGAAGTCCCATCTGCTCTGAGAACAAGTTTCTGATCCAGGCCATCTTCAGTTAAATCTATCCAAACTGATCCATCATCCTTTTTAAAAAAAACTCCCTTTTCAAGCCCCTCCTGAATCGTATCCTTCCCTAAAAGGTAGGTGTCTGATTCATAATAGTATTTCTTGAAATCTACTCCTAGCATTTTATAAGTAACTTCAAAACCGGAGTAAACCCAGCCGTTCATCATGCTCCAAAGCTTTATAACTTCCTTATCGCCAGCCTCCCATTTCAAAAGCATTTCCTGGGCCTGCTTTATAATCGGAGCATTCTTTTTTGCTTCATCTTCTGTGTGCCCTTTATCAATCAGCGCTTCAATCTGCTTTTTATATTCCTTGTCAAAAATCACATAATATTTACCAACCAGGTGATCTCCTTTTAGTAGGCTGCTTTCAGGCGTTTCACCATTACCAAACAGTTGCCAGGCCAGCATTGACTTACAAATATGTATCCCACGATCATTGACCAGATTGACCTTTATTACTTCATATCCATTTGCCGACAAGATTTCAGCGACAGAGAAACCCAGTAAATTATTGCGCACATGCCCTAAATGAAGCGGTTTATTCGTGTTTGGGGAAGAATATTCCACCATAACTTTTTGTCCGTTAGGCGGGAATTGCCCAAATGAACTGCTATGAATAGTATTTAATAACTCATCAACCCAGTAAGGATCAGCAATTGACAAATTCAAAAATCCTTTGATCACATTGAAGTTATCAACTTCTTTAACATTATTCTTCAGGTACTCCCCTATTTCAGTTCCGGTTTGTTCAGGAGTTTTTTTAGAAAAACGGGTAAATGGGAAGGTAACGGCAGTAACCTGACCTTCAAATTCTTTACGAGTTTCCTGAATAACTATACTATCTGATGCTATTTCTGTTTGATAAAGTACTGAAACAGCTCTCTGGATTTGCTGAACTATGGTATTTTCTATTGTCATTTTAATTGGCATTGAGCCCTGTAAACTTAATCTATAATAAGGAATTTGTTCCACCTAGCAAGATATCAAATGCATACTCTTTCATTGGATTCTCTTTATTTAGGGTAGGATTAATTACTACCATCTCAAAACAGCAGACTATTTGATTATTCATCAAATGAAAAACTGGATCCTCCAGTAAAGCAGCAATATTAGATTTAACCTTAATAATATTCAAACCAAGCATATTCCATTTCGTTTACCTCACAGATTTTTAAAAGAACATAAAATTTTTAAGCAATGTATTATGTTCTATGCTATATGCTTTTTATATCTTTGCCAAAATTATAAAAAAATGCAAAGTTACGCGGAGTTTCTTGATTTAAGCGTGGGCTTCCCTCAGGATGGTTTTGATATCATAGATGATGAATTATATTTTCATGACCTAAACCTCATGGAGATGATCGAAACCTATGGTTCTCCACTCAGATTTACTTACTTACCTATCATAAGTAAGAAGATACAACAAGCCAAACTATTGTTTCAAGCAGCTATTGTTAAAAACAACTATAGAGGTGGCTATAAATATTGTTATTGTACTAAAAGCTCACACTTCAGGCATATTGTAGAAGAAGCGCTACGAAATGATATTCACTTGGAAACTTCATCTGCATTCGATATGCCTATGATTGATGCTCTTGAGAAAAAAGGTGCATTAAATAAGGATATAACAGTTATTTGCAATGGATTTAAAACTTTTCAATACAAGCAATATATCATTGATATGCTTCATGATGGTTTTAAAAATATCATTCCCGTTCTTGATAACAAGGAAGAGTTTAATATCTATGATGATGAATTAGATATTCCTTGTAGCTTAGGGATAAGAATTGCTGCCGAAGAACAGCCTGACTCTCAATTCTATACCTCTCGATTAGGAATTCGAATTGAAGATATTATTGATTTCTACAATCATAAAATAGCTCAAAATCCTAATTTCAAGGTAAAACTACTTCATTTCTTTATTAATTCGGGAATTTCTGATACACCTTACTATTGGAATGAGCTTGAAAAATATGCTACTCTTTATTGCAAGTTCAAGAAAATAAACCCTGATCTCGACACCCTTGATATTGGTGGAGGAATGCCTTTCAAAGATTCTTTAGCATTTGATTTTGATTATGAATACATGGTCAATGAAATTGTAAAAAGGATTAAGGAAATTTGTGCAGAGCACGATGTCATGGAGCCTGATATTATTACTGAATTTGGCAAATATACAGTTGCTGAAGCTTCAGGTATTCTTTACAAAGTTTTAGGCCGTAAGCAACAGAATGACCGTGAAAAATGGTTAATGCTTGATGGATCTTTCATCACCAACCTACCAGACGTTTGGGCAATGAATCAAAAGTATATTCTTGCGCCAATAAACAATTGGGATTCTGAATATGAGAGTGTAAATCTTGGTGGAATTACCTGCGACGGCCAAGATTATTATAGCCAAGAAGCTCATATGAATAACGTATTTATGCCTAAAACCCGAAAGGTTCAGTATATAGGCTTCTTTCATACGGGTGCATACCAGGAGGTTCTTAGCGGTTATGGTGGTATTCATCATTGCCTGCTTCCGTCTCCTAAACATGTGATTATTCGCCGCAAAAGAGATGAAACCTTCAATTTTGAAGTATTTGGTGAAGAACAGAATAGTAAACAAGTTTTGAAGATATTGGGATATTAGTCCGGAGTCAATTCTAGATTGAAAAGGGTCAAAGCCCAGGACGACAAAGATGAGGGCGGATAAGCAATATTAATTAAAAGATGCAGAAATATTACTTTATACTTATTTGTCTGTTTCCATTAATATCTTGTTCACAAAACAAAAAAGTGGACTCAGAACCAACAAAAATTGAAGCTCCTATCATTAATCAAAATTTCACAACGCTTAAATTTGAAGCAAATGGTAAACCATGTCTGGCTTCAATCAATAACCGTTATATTGATTTTAAAGAAAAATCTATTTTTTCACTATCACTTTTTATCATGGTGAATACTTTAGATAAAAATAAAGACGGACACCCAACAGAAAAAGAAGCTCTGATTTTCAATAACTTACAAACAGAAATCATACAGGAACTAAGTAAGGTTTTAGGAGATTATTGTTACGTAGGTACAACTTCGATGACTGGATATCGTGACATACTTCTCTATATCAAAACTGAAGATCAAAAAAAGGCGATAGGAATTTTGGAACGATTTAAGGAAAAACAGAGTCGTATCAAGTCAATTTCTTTTGAATCTGACCCTCAATGGGAGGCTGTTTCTTCTTTTTATGAAGCCTCTATACTAAAAAATTAAGAATCAAACTTATCGAGCAACTTGATCAAAGTTGCAAAATCTTTAGGATATGGAGCTTCAAAAGTCATTTCAGTAAACTCATCAATCTTAAAAGTAATACAACGCGCATGTAATGCAAAACGCTTCATGATGGGTAACTCTTCTTGATCTTTACCTATGCGATAAGCTCTTTTGATTTCGGAAAGGTAAACTGGCTTACCCCCATACATTTCATCACCTGCAATATTGGCTCTCTGAGAGGCCAGGTGAATCCTTATTTGATGCATTCTTCCAGTTATTGGCTTGCATTCAACTAAGGTATAATGTTTGTAGAATTTAATTGAATTGAACACCGTTTCTGCAGGTTTACCTTCCTGCTTGTTTATTGCTACGTTCTTTACTCCTAGGTTTAAAATAGGCAAATCCACGTGAAGCTCCTCAAAAGCATGAGTCCCATTAATTACGGCATGATACAGCTTATTAACTTTTCGGTGTTCAAATTGCATGGAAACATGGCGGTAGGTTTCAGGGTTTTTAGCAATGATCAATACCCCTGAGGTTTCTCTGTCTAAACGATGGCAAATTTGTGAATCATCAGAATAGTGCTTGGCCATTCTTAACAAATTATTATCCCCACCTTCCCTGTCGTCAAGCGAACTTAAAAAGGCTGGTTTATTAACGACGATAAGATTATCGTTCTCGAAAAGAATAAGATCCTCGAATTTTGGAAACTTCACACATTATAAATTAGAATGCAAATTTAGGCTTTAATTTAAGAACTAAGGAAGGGGAAAGCTTAAAGCTGAAAGGCTAAAGCTCAAAGCTGAAAGGCTAAAGGGGAAAGCTTAAAGCTAAAAGGTTAAAGCTAAAAGCTAAAAGGTTAAAGCTAAAAGGTTAAAGCTAAAAGGCTAAAGCTTAAAGCTAAAAGGCTAAAGCTTAAAGGGTAAAGCTTAAAGCTAAAAGGGTAAAGCTTAAAGGTAAAAAGGTAAAAAACTAAATCTTAAAGCTAAAAGGTTAAAGCTAAAAGGTTAAAGCTAACTATTTTATACTTTCTTCCTTACTTTCTGCTTTCTTTCTTGCTTCCTTCCTTGCATCCTTCCTTGCTTTCTCGCTTTCGGCTTTCTCGCTTTCAGCTTTAAAAAGGCTTTCGGCTTTCTTACTTTAGCTCAAATTTATATCCCACGCCTTTTACTGTACTGACATAGTTATCACCCAGTTTTTCACGAAGTTTACGAATATGAACATCGATTGTGCGGTTAGTTACCACAACAGAATCTTCCCAAATGCTTTTCAGGATTACATCACGGGTATAAACTTTACCTGGCTTAGATGCCAGTAGATAGAGTAACTCAAATTCCTTTTTGGCAAGAACAATTTTTGCACTATTACGAAATACAAGGAATGCTTCACGATCAATAATTAGATCACCTATTTCAACTTTATTTTCTACTTCAGCTTCTATAGAATGAATGTTACGTTTTAAAATCGCATTGATCCTACTGGTGAGTGCACGAGGCTTGATCGGTTTTGCTATATAATCATCAGCACCCACATTAAAACCAGCAATTTCGGAGTATTCTTCACTTCTTGCAGTTAAAAATACCATGAATGTGTTCTTAAACTCATTCATCGTCCTAAGAATCCTGCAGGCTTCTATCCCATCCATTTTGGGCATCATGATATCAAGTATAATGAGATCAGGCAACACCCGTTTGGCTTCAGTAACACCTTCTTGACCATTAGAAGCAGTATATACCTGATAGCCTTCCTTTTTTAAATTGTACTCAATAAGCTCCCGTATATCAGGTTCATCATCAACAATCAGAATCTTATGCTTAGTTGTACTCATAAATTGGATTAATATTTGTAAAAATAACCTCTTAATTCTATCATTACGTTAAGCCTTTATTAACAAATTGTAAACTTTTTACCGAATTTACAATTAAAACAGCTATTTTAACGTCTTTTCCAAAAATTGCTCTAATTCAACACCTCTTAGGTTCTTTGCAATAATCTTACCTTCTGGATCAAGTATAAATGAAGCTGGTATTCCTTCAACTTTGTACTGTAAAGTTACTTTCCCATCCCATCTTTTTAATTCTGATAGATGTGGCCAATTCAACTGATCATCTTTTATAGCCTTCAGCCATGCAGCACGGTCATCATCTAAAGAAACGCCAAGCACCATAAAGTTCTTACTTTTAAACTTTTCATATTGCTTTACAATATTGGGGTTTTCATCACGACAGGGAGCACACCATGAAGCCCAAAAATCAAGAAGTATATATTTCCCATTAAAATCCGACAATTTGAACTCTTTTCCCGTTTGATCAGGCAACTGAAAATCAGGTGCAAACTGACCAATTGAAACTGGCTTAAGGCCTTGCATTTTAGCCAAAAATGATTGTACAGCACCATTCTTAGGAAATTTAGACTTAATCTCATCGGCATATACGATCAATTGCTGTTCATATTTATTCTGATCAATGGTGCCTGCAGCATAAAATCCTGCCAAGTTATCTTTATTAGACTGAACAAACTCAAACGCTTCTTTAGAAAACTTATCCATATTTAATTGGAATTGAGGCATCAAAACGTTGTATATTGAGTCTTTTGCAGCAGGATTCGAATTTATAAGCGCTGCATAATCGTCCTGAATTTTTTGATATATTTTCCCGTATTCATTACTCAGCTTATTAAAGTCACGTATCTTTTCAGAATCGGCTGAACCTTTAATATCGTAGGTATTTGTGGGATCTGAATAATCAGATTTAAACTCTAATGCATCACCATTTTGGCCTACAATTAGAAAATTTTTCTCACCAATAACAAGGGTGTAAAAATTGGGATCAGGTGTAACCCTGCGAAATTTAAACTCATTACTTTCATTTAAAAAAGCGGAATCAACTAATTGATCAGCCTCATAAAGTAATACCTTTTTAATATCTTTTGCATTTTCAATTTTCCCTGAAATACTGAGTTCACCGTTGTTTTTACAGGAACTAATAAAAATCCCAAGCAGGGCAATTATCACTATTTTTTTCACGATATACTTTCTAATTTTTCTATAACTAACTTACTGGCAATCTGAGGATTAATCTTACCTTTTGTTTTTTTCATAAGATCACCCATAAATAATCCTAAAACGCCTTTTTTACCATTTTGGTATTCTTTCACCTTATCGGGATAGCTGTTCAGCACTTCTTCTATAAGCAAACTTAAATCATCAGCATCAGTATCTATCAAAACCTGCAGAGAAATTGCTGCATCCTCAGCAGATATCGATGGATTTTTGATCAGCTCGGGGAAAATCTGATGTGCTGCAACAGAATAATTTAATTTTCCAGCATCAATAAGCTCAATTAATTCTGATAGAACCTTAGGTTGAACTTTAAAATCTTTGACATGTGTTCCGGAATCATGAAGATGCGTTCTCAATGGTCCAGCCACCCAATTTGCTGATGCTTTAAAATGGCTATTATAGGTTATAAGCTCATCAAAATATGCTGCAATTTCTTTCTCAGATGAAAGCAGAATTGCATCATATTCAGACAGACCTAGCTTAGAAATATATCGCTCTATCTTCTTTGCAGGAAGTTCAGGTATTAATTTTTTAAGCTCGGCGATGTATTTTTCATCAATAACAAGTGGGGGCAGATCTGGTTCAGGGAAATAGCGATAATCATTGGCTGTTTCTTTACTTCTTAACGGACTAGTATGTCCAGTTTCAGCATCAAAGTTTAGCGTATTTTGTTCTATATATTCTCCTTTTTCTAGAAGCTGCGCTTGCCTGATAAATTCATGATCAATCGCTCTTTGCAGATTTTTGATTGAATTCAGATTTTTTACTTCACATCGGTTACCATATTCTGTTGCACCTTTCAGTCTCACAGAAATATTCGCATCACATCGTATACTACCCTCCTCCATGTTACCATCACAGATATCAAGATATCTTACCAGTTTGCGGATTTCATTTAAATAGGCTGCAGCTTCATGTGCAGAGCGAATATCAGGTTCCGAAACAATCTCTATAAGTGGTACACCTGCACGATTAAGATCAATCAGTGAGTCAACTTCGTCTTGATCATGCATACTTTTACCGGCATCATCTTCCATATGTATTCGGTGAATTCTGATCTTTCTGGTAGAATGATCATCTGCTTTTACATCAATAAATCCTGATGTACATATGG
The DNA here is from genome assembly GCA_945901155.1 of Pedobacter schmidteae. GTDB lineage: Bacteria > Bacteroidota > Bacteroidia > Sphingobacteriales > Sphingobacteriaceae > Daejeonella > Daejeonella schmidteae_B. Next base: position 2,823 of record CAMDKO010000042.1, on the reverse strand, counting down.
GCTGGCTATCCTGAGTAGTTTGAAAACCTTTTGGAAGATCTGCGTAAAAATAATTTTTTCGATCAAAATGGGTATTGGTATTTATCTGGCAATTGGTTGCAAGCCCCATTTTAATGGCATACTCCACCACTTTTTTATTAAGTTTTGGCAAGGTACCTGGCAGACCTAAGCTAACCGAACTAATATGCTCATTAGGACCTCCTCCAAAACCAGCAGAGTCAGAAGAAAAAATCTTACTTGATGTAGATAATTGAACATGTACCTCTAGTCCAACTACAAGTTGGTATTTCTCAGTTAAACTGTCAGGGCTTAGTGTCATTAAAAACAATTGGTGAAATAATTCTCTTGCAAAGATAAGCAATTGATTATAAATGAGTATTCAATGCTCTTGCATAAGAAATTTTTAGTGCTGGAACTTTTAGTGTATTTATCTGGGTTAAAAACCAGGTATTATAAAAAATGCTATATCATTCAATAGTGTCAAGAATAATGACAGTCAGGCCCTAAACAGAGTTTGTAAAGTTGTGTTGAACTATCTATGTACTTAAACTCAAAAGATTAATATGCTAAATAGAAAGGGTATTTAGGATTACAGCCTTTTATTGATTAAAGTATGGATCAAAAAATACAGCCCTTCCAAAAGCGATTCATCAGGTTCACATTTAAATATTTACAAAAAAGCGGGGGCTTAGTTCTTTTTCTGTAGCAAAAAAGAACCAAAACGCTACCGCTGCGCCTGATGCTATGAAAGGTTCTGCGAGGGCTGGGGTTGTAATTGCCGCACCAGTCAATGCGGAAGAGAGGTGAACGGAGGTTCAGTGAATGAACGATTTGTTTAAGATTGATATAAGTTTTCCTGTTCCTGGATTTAGCTACCTACAATTTATAATTTCATTCCGCTTATAGCCTCGGGGGACAATATATCGGATAAAAAGATATCGAAAAAAGCTTGGAATTTAATATTAAAATCAGATTTTCCTTAGGCACCTAGTGTCTACCGCTGGCGGGGGAATAAAAGGGGGTGGTTTTTAATTTTAGTGTTGAGAAATACCAATCATAGGAAAGTGCTTGGTGTTACCCACCAAGCATTTTATAATTTTCTTCCGCTCATAGCCGCGGGGGCCTAGTCCTTTTTCTGTAGGAAAAAAGTACCAAAATCCCACCGCTGCGCCTGCTGCTATGAAAGGTTCTGCGAAGGCTAGGACTGTAATTGCCGCACCATTCAATGCGGAAGAGAGGTTATTAAAGGTCTGTGTAAGCGTGGCGGAGAATAAAAATTGTGCTGCAATTTCATAACCGTCTTGCGCGGCATTGGACAGGGCGTTAACTCTAAAAGCATCCTTAAATACAAAAATCAAAGCCCTGTACGCGGCCGTTTGTGGATGAACATTCATAACCCCCACTAACGTTCACATTAGTAGCCTGTCAGATTTTAACTAAAAAGAATAAATACAAAATGAACTACAATTCCCGAGCGGTGGGATGAAAGAACGGCGGGCCAGGTGTTTTGCCCTGTGCGGTGGAAGCATCGTTCTTTCTTGAACTTTTGGTGCCTTTTGTTTCAAGACAAAAGACACAAATACTCTTTGCCAAAGGCAAAAACAAATTTTCTTATGCTTGGTGTTACCCACCAAGCATTTTATCATTTCATTCCGCTTATAGCCGCGGGGGACAGTATATCGGAAAAAGAGATGTCGAAAAAGCTTGGGATTTAATATTAAAATCAAATTTTCCTCATGCGATTCGTGGAAATAGCAATACTAAAAAATCAGTCATCGAAAAGGAACCCAATTAGTACTGTCAATTGAGTGAGAAAATTAAATTTTATAATTGCCTCAATCAATGTTTTGAAAGAAATAATTTTGCTTTATCTAAGGCGCTTGCCAATCCTGAACTATCTTTACCACCTGCAGTAGCAAAGAATGGTTGTCCTCCGCCACCACCCTGAATTTCTTTTGCAAGTTCACGAACAATAGTTCCTGCATTAAGACCTTTCTCTTTAACAAGATTTTCTGAAACCATAACCGTCAAACTTGGCTTTCCATCAATTTCGCAGGCTAAAACAAGGAAAAGATTATCTAAAAGATCTTTCACAGCATATGCCAGGCTTTTTACCGCATCTGTATTGGGCAAATCGACCTGTTTAGCAAGAAAATTAACCCCCTCTATATTTAATACATCTTTCACAAGTTCATGTTTTAAACCTGCTGAACGCTCAAGAACAGTTTTTTCGATTTCCTTCTTTAAACGATTATTTTCTTCCAATAGGCTTTCAACCGTTTTTAAAATATCATTCGGATTCTTGAGTAATTCCTTTAGACCTTTAATCTGTTCATTTTGCCCGTTAATAAATTTCTCTGCAGCCTCGGCAGTGATCGCTTCAATTCTTCGAACGCCAGCAGCAACTGCACTTTCAGAAAGAATTTTAAAATAACCGATCTGCCCACAGGCTTTTACATGGGTTCCGCCACATAATTCTTTTGAAAAATGATTATCAAAAGTGATTACACGCACAAAATCTCCATATTTTTCGCCAAAAAGGGCCGTAACACCAGAATTAATGGCATCCTGATAGGGAACATTTCTTTCTTCCTTTAAAATAATATTTTCACGGATCTTACGATTAACAATGGCTTCTATCTCTGCAAGCTCCTGATCTGTAACTTTTGAAAAATGAGAAAAGTCGAAACGAAGATAATCTCCATTTACGAGAGAGCCTTTTTGATTCACATGCGCCCCTAAAACCTGTTTTAAAGCTGCATGCAACAAATGTGTAGCCGAGTGATTATTTTCTGTAGCTATCCTGTTTATCGGATCTACTAT